>CAYZTJ010000057.1:13516-20598 GCA_964481215.1 uncultured Nitrospira sp.
GAAGTGGAAGATCAGCGGGACGTGCAGGACTTACTGGAGATTCTGTTGAGCGTGGAGTTCGACGAGATTCGCGCGCTGGAATGGGCGCCGCCCTACTTGGATGGCGCGCGCCGAACCGACTTGGTGGTGCCGCAGGAAGGCATAGTGATTTCTGTGCGCCGCACCCGCCCGGGCTCCGGCAGCAAACTCATCGCCGAACACATCGCCGCCGACGCCCGCCATTACATGGCGGAACCGAGCTGCAAGACCCTCTTCTGTTTCGTCTACGACCCCGAAGGCCGCATCGGCAACCCGCAGAGCCTCGAACGGGAACAGACGCAGAACCTCAAAGGCACCCAAGTCGAAGTCATCATCGAGCCGAAGTAAGTCCCCCGTCGCCTTCTACGGTCCTTGCGGTTTATAATCCATCTGGCTAGAATTTGGCCAGAATGCCTTATGAGATCATTCTGGCTCCCGAGGCGGTCGAGGACCTTCGAGGCCTTCCTGCCCACATTCGGGCTAGCGTTCGAGAGGCGATTGAAAAGCACCTACGCCACGAACCCGGCAAGGTCAGCAAGAGCCGCATCAAGCGACTTCGCGGCATGAAACGGCCACAATACCGCCTCCGAGTCGAAGAGATCAGGGTGTATTTTGATATCGCCGATCATGCGGTCGAAGTGCTGGCCATCATTCCAAAGTCCGAGACGCAGGCCTGGCTGCAGGAACAAGGAGTCCGAGCATGAAAAAGATCGCCCTGTCGAATGTCAAGGATGACCTGTCGAAGTACCTCCGCCTCGCCGCAAAGGAAGAAGTCGTGATTACCCGGCATGGCAAACCGGCCGGAGTGTTGATCGGCTTTGAGACGGAGGACGACTGGTTTGACTTCAAGCTAGAGAACGACCCGCGGTTCCTTCGGCGCGTCGAGAAAGCACGAGAAAGTCTTCGAGCCGGACGCGGAATTCGCCTCGAAGATGTGAAGGGGTGACCGATTCCTATACCCCGAAAGTCGCATCGGCAACCCGCAGAGCCTCGAACGGGAACAGACGCAGAACCTCAAAGGCACCCAAGTCGAAGTCATCATCGAACCGAAATAGTACGACCCTCTACAGTCCTAGCTGCTACTACTCTATCTCAGTTAACCGTCCGAAGCGGGCTACCTGTTGCTGCTTGGTAGGCCTCAGCCAAATTCTGCACCTCAAACAAGTCAGCCGAGAATCTCGATGCATTCGAGATTACCTCGAGTGAAGATTGTCCTGCAGGGAGAATGAAACGACTCCGCGGAAATAGCATATGACAGCCTTCCAGCTTGTAATAGATACTCCCCACGGGGCCAACTCTGCCATCCTTCTCAATGGTTCCAGTTAGACAGGTGGATTCCTGCAATTTGTCTCCGAGGATGGCTGAGGCCACACCAACTGCGAACCCAATACCTGCACTTCCCCCATCGAGTTTTAGCCCTCGATACCAGGTAAAGTTGGCCAAGACATCCACTCTGACTTCGAGAAACCTGGGATCGTAGCCAACCGCAAGTGCCGACGCGACGACGGCTGCTTTGACCGAGCTTAGGGTTCCTTCTCTCACCCGAGCGTCGGCTTCGACCACAGGACCGGTCCCTGCTTGGAGATACCTGACTGTGAGTTGAATCGGAATGGCGCTTCCTGGAGCTGCCCCGTGAATTCCCTTCTCTTTCTGCTCAAGCACACTCGAACTGACCGAGACAGTCGGAATGATTCGTACTCCTTCATGGAAAGCACGGGATGAAAGTCTAGCCGACGCTGTGGAATGGTTGGTAGTCGGGGGCCGAGACAAACCTGACTCCTTTCGCAGCGTCGCTGGGCTGGATTTATTGGCAAAGCCTTTTCCAGTGGATCCCTCAGAACGAGAAAGGTCGCGCTCCAATGTCAGTGGGCGACAACCTGGCACAGATGTATTGGAGTAGTAGGACGACCCGTCCAATGCTTGGCATTCCCAAATATCAGTCTCTGCCCCAGAAAGCTGAACCCCGATGAAAGCGGCTAAAGCCACTGCCCAACCAGCACGAGAAACACTCCTAGCCTTTCGCATAGTGCAAGGATACCAGAAGCGCAGGTGTATTCCGAAGCAAGGTTCTTGATTGACGCCTATGAAGGGATAGGAAACAGATCGCTTGGCAGACTTGCCGGCGCGGAGGTACGTCTCGACGCCGGCGGCGGCGCGGCGGCTTTCGGCGATGGCCCAGACGATGAGGGAGGCGCCGCGGCGGGTGCGGGCTGACTCCCCTTAGTGTTTAGGGCGTTACCGAACCCGCTTTTTCCCTGTTCTCTCTCTGACTTGGACTTTCCGCCGTTCGATCAATCGGCGGATGTCCTCCCACAGTTGCGGCATGTCGAGGGCTTGAGCGAACTCCTGGACATGCTTTCGGATATAAGAGAGATCAAGTTTAGGCTGTGACTCGGCAATACCGCGAATGTCTTCAAGGTCTTTGGGGCGATGGGCCACGGCCTTCATGACGATCACGTCCTCCGGCGTCGGCATCGGAATACTGATCCCGCCGAATCGTCTCATCCTCGCTCTGCCCGCCGCGTCATGCTCGAAGGGCAGGCGCGCCTGATTAATATCGATGTGAATCCCGGTCGCATCATGTCGGAGCAAAAGCATGGCGGACCGTCGCAGGAAGTCATCTGGGTGAGTGTTTCGGGGGGTTAGCCCTTCCGCTTCCGCCAGTCGGAGAAACGACTCGAGGTCGCGGTCATCGATCGCAACCGTGGCATCCACATCCGCAGTCAATCGAGGATGGCCAAGCAAGCTGGCGGCCACGCCTCCGATGACTATCCCAGGCCTATGTGACTGTTTCAGGAGCTCGCACAGAGCACGGAGAGCTGGGAGCAGCGGAGAGAGCGCTTGGGGTCTTACGCGGCGAGATTTTTTAGGCGGCGCCACCGTTCTCGAACCTCTTTTTCTCCTCGACGTCTCTCGGCGGCATAGCGTTGCAGGAGTCCCAATGCGACGGCGCTCTGATAGCAGTGATCGAGCGCCTTCAGCTTTTCTTCAAAAGACAGTCTCCGACGCTCGCGACGTTCCACGTCATTCGCCAATTGCCAGCGACGCTGAAACGCCTGCGCTTCCGTCTTCTTCACTTTGCGGATACCCTCGCGGATTTGCCGGCCTTGAGGTAGCGGTCGACGCCGGCGGCGGCGCGGCGGCCTTCGGCGATGGCCCAGACGATGAGCGAGGCGCCCCGCCGGGTGTCGCCTGCGCTGAAGACGCCGTCGAGGTTGGTCATGTAGTGTTCGTCGCTCGCCACGTTCCCCCGGGCATCGTAGGTCACACCCAGGCTGTCGAGCAGCCCGTTCTTGACCGGACCCGTGAACCCCATCGCCAGCAGCACGAGATCCACGTCCAATTCAAACTCCGTGTTCGGGACCGGCACGAACTTGCCGCCTTCGAAAGCGACGCGATGTGCGTGGAGCTTCGTCACCTGACCGTCACGGCCGGAGAACTTGGTGGTCGACACGCTCCACTGGCGATCGCAGCCTTCTTCGTGCGCGTGAGAGGTGCGGAGCATCATCGGCCAGAGCGGCCAAGGCGTGGACGAGGCCCGCTCCGGCGGCGGCTCCGGTAAGAGTTCGAACTGATGCGCTTCCGCGCAGCCCTGGCGATGGGCGGTCCCGAGACAATCGGAGCCGGTATCTCCGCCGCCGATGATGACGACCCTTTTCCCCTTGGCCATGATCGGCTCGGCCGTGAAGGGAATCCCCGCCGTGCGTTTGTTTTGCTGCGTGAGGTAGTCCATGGCGAGATGGATGCCCTTCAGCTCACGCCCGGGCACAGGCAATTCCCGCGGCTGCTCGGCGCCCATGGCCAAGCACACCGCATCGAACTGCTTGCGCAACTGCTCGCCCGTGATGTCCTTGCCGATGGTGACGGAGGTCTTGAACTCCACGCCCTCCGCCTTCATCTGCTCGAGCCGGCGGTCGATGACCCACTTCTCCATCTTAAAGTCGGGAATCCCGTACCGCAGCAAGCCGCCGATGCGATCGGCCTTCTCGAAGACCGTCACGCTGTGCCCCGCGCGCGCCAGTTGCTGGGCCGCAGCCAGCCCCGCCGGTCCCGAGCCCACCACCGCGACGGTCTTCCTCGTCTTGATGGGCGGCAAAATCGGATGGATCAAGCCTTCGTTGAAGCCTCGATCGATGATGTTCCACTCGATGATGCGGATGGAGACGGGATCGCTGTTGATCCCCAGCACGCAGGCGCCTTCGCAGGGCGCCGGGCAGAGCCGCCCGGTGAACTCGGGGAAATTGTTGGTCGTGTGCAGGGCCTTCAGCGCGTCCTTCCACCGGCCGCGGTAGACCAGATCGTTCCATTCGGGGATCAGGTTGACCACCGGGCAGCCGGTCGACCCCTGGCAGAAGGGCACGCCACAGTCCATGCAACGCGCGCCCTGCGACTGGAGTTTCTCCTCCGAGATGGGGTCGTACATCTCCTTCCAATCGAGCACGCGCAGCTCGACCGGCCGGCGCTTGGGCCCCTCACGGGCGTATTTCAAGAAGCCTTTGGCGTCTCCCATACCTTTCCTAGTGCTGAGTGCTGAGTGCTGAGTACTGAGTCAGAACTGGGCCTGGGAACGCACCCACCTTCATCTTTCCTACCCCTTACCCCTCACGCCTGACACCTCACTGGCCACGGTCGCGCGTTGTTCGTGAATCGTATCTCGTCGGAGCCCCAACGCATCACGATTCACGTGAATGGGAACAGGCACCCACGCGGACGTGTGAGCCAGTCCCTCTAGCTATGCGTGGCGCTCGCTTTGCGTTTCCGCTCTTCCAGCACCCGCTTGTAATCGACCGGCATGACCTTCACGAACTTCGGGAGCATCGTCTCCCACGCATCCAGCACCGACTTGGCCTTGCGGCTGCCGGTATAGAGGAAATGCGAGGTGATGAGCTCGTGCAGCGTCTTCGTATCCTCGGCCGTCGTCACCTTCTCCAACTCGACCATGCCGAGGTTGCAGCGGGTCTCGAACTTTTCGTCTTCGTTCAGCACGAACGCGGCCCCGCCCGACATGCCGGCGGCGAAGTTCCGGCCGGTCTTGCCGAGTACCACCACGATGCCGCCCGTCATGTACTCGCAGCCATGGTCGCCGGTGCCCTCGATCACCGCGCGGGCGCCGCTGTTCCGCACCGCGAACCGCTCGCCGGCCATCCCGTAGAAATAGGCTTCGCCCTGCGTCGCGCCATAGAGCGAGGTGTTGCCGATCAAGATCGTCTCTTCCGCGTTGTAGATCGCATTCTTCGGGGGGAACACGATGACCTTGCCGCCCGAGAGCCCCTTACCCAGGTAGTCGTTGGATTCGCCTTCGAGGATGAGCGTGATCCCACGTGACAGAAAAGCCCCGAACGACTGCCCGGCCGAACCGTTGAACTTGATCGTAATCGTGTCGGGCGGCAGACCCTCCAGCCCATACTTCTTGGCGATGTGGCTGGACAGCACCGTGCCCACGGTCCGATTCACATTGCGGATCGGCAGCTCGAGCGCGACTTTCTCGCGCCGCTCGATCGCCGGCTTGCACAGCTCCACCAACCTATTGTCGAGAATCTGATCCAACCCATGATCCTGCCGCTGGACGCAGTGCCGCGCCACCTCCGGGCCCACGTCCGGCGCGGCGAGCAGAGGCGAGAGGTCCAGTCCCTTGGCTTTCCAATGGTCGACGGCTTTTTGGACTTTCAACTTGTCGACACGGCCGACCATCTCGTCGATGGTGCGGAAGCCCAGCTTCGCCATCAATTGCCTGGCCTCCTCCGCCACGAAGTGGAAGTAGTTCACCACGTGGTCGGGCTGGCCGGTGAATTTCTTTCGGAGCACCGGGTCCTGCGTGGCGATGCCGACCGGGCACGTGTTCAGATGGCACTTGCGCATCATGATGCAGCCTTCGACGATCAACGGCGCCGTCGCAAAGCCATATTCCTCCGCGCCCAAGAGCGCGGCGATGACGACGTCTCGGCCGGTCTTCATCTGCCCGTCCGTCTCGACCCGAATACGTCCGCGCAGGTCGTTCAACACCAGGGTCTGATGCGTTTCCGCGAGGCCCAGCTCCCAGGGGATACCGGCGTACTTAATAGATGAAAGCGGCGACGCGCCGGTTCCGCCGGAATCTCCGCTGATGAGCACCTTGTCGGCCTTGGCCTTGGCCACGCCGGCGGCAACCGTGCCCACCCCGACCTCCGACACCAGTTTTACGGACACATCCGCGGCCGGATTGGAATTCTTCAGGTCGTAGATCAACTGCGCCAGGTCTTCAATCGAATAGATGTCATGGTGCGGCGGCGGCGAGATGAGCTGCACGCCGGGCGTCGAATACCGCAGCCGCGCGATGTTCTCGTCGACCTTGTGTCCCGGCAACTGCCCGCCCTCGCCGGGCTTGGCGCCCTGCGCCATCTTGATCTGCAACTCTCGCGCGTTGGAGAGATAGTGAGACGTGACCCCAAACCGGGCCGAAGCCACCTGCTTGATATAGGAATTTTTCGAATCGCCGTTCGGCAGCGGGATAAAACGCTCGGGGTCTTCGCCGCCCTCGCCGGTGTTGCTCTTGCCGCCGATGCGGTTCATCGCGATCGCCAGCGTTTCATGCGCTTCTTTGCTGATGGAGCCGAAGGACATGGCGCCGGTATTGAAGCGTTTCATGATGGCCGAGGCGGGCTCGACCTCTTCGATCGGAACGGGCTGAGGCGCGAACTTGAAGTCCAAGAGGCCGCGCAGATTCGAGAGCCGCTTGCTCTCATCGTTCACGAGCGCCGAAAACTCGGCAAAGGTCTTCGGATCGTTGGCGCGCGTCGCGTGCTGCAGCTTCGCGATCGTGTCCGGATTCCAATTGTGGTGCTCGCCCTGAATGCGGTAGTGGATCTCGCCGCCGAAGTCGAGCTGATGGAGCGCCGCCGGTTCGTAGGCAATCCGATGCCGGCGCAGGGCCTCTTCGCCGATCTCTCGAATCCCGATTCCTTCGATCCGCGAGGGCGTGCCGGTGAAGTAGCGATCCACCAGTTCGTGGTTGAGCCCGATGGCTTCGAAGATCTGCGCGCCGCAATAGGACTGCACGGTCGAGATGCCCATCTTGGAGAAGATCT
>CAYZTJ010000058.1:0-20554 GCA_964481215.1 uncultured Nitrospira sp.
CGCCGACACCGCTGGTTCCGGCTGTCGCGCACTGGCGGGCATCGAGCGGGGAGTCGGTAAACGAGCGGCTGCCCCTCTCATCCACGCATTCGTACATGGCGGCGGAGGCTGACGACGTAAGCCCCGTGCTCCCTACAAGGATCAAGAACAGGCCTGTCAACCCCGTCCAGACGATCGCTGGCACCCCAGCCCCTGCGGGCTGCCAGTCGGCCTTGCAGCGCGCGCCCGTTGACGTGAGGCTGTGCGCATCCACGAAAGGGAGGCCTCGCTGGGAGAGACGGCCGGCCGATCCTTGCCGGATCGGGCCGGCCCATCGACATTACAAGGACTTGAGGGTTTCTTTCGCTTCTTCGGCTCCGGGATAGGTCGCACTGAGCTTCAGGGACGCCTCCAGCGCTTTCTTCGCGCCCGCCTTGTCGCCATTCTTCAGCAGCGCCATCCCATAGTGGTACTTCACGACCGGATTGTCAGGCAGCTTGTCGACGGCATCCTTGAGCACCGACGAGGCCTTCAGGAAGGCGTTTTTCTTGTAGTAGATCCAGCCCAGCGTATCGCCGATGTGAGGATCGTCCGGCCGCTGCTCCCGCGCGGTCTGCGCGTACGTGAGGGCTTCGTCGATGTTGCCGCCGGTTTCGCTCAAAATCCAGGCCAGGTTGTTCGCCGCGGGTGCAAACTTGCCGTTGATCTTGAGCGCGTCCTGATAGTGCGTCTTGGCCTTGTCATAGTCCTTGCGTTGCTCTTGAATCATGCCCACGAGCACATGCGCGGACACGATCTTGGGGTTCTTGGCGATCAGCGTTTCGTATTCCTTGACGGCCTGGTCCATGCGCTGCGTCCGGTAATAGAGCGACGCCAGGTTCATGTACGATTCCGTGAGGTCGGGCTTGAGCTCGACGGCCTTCTTGAATTCCGTTTCCGCCTGCGCCGTCTCGTTCTTGAGCATCGACAGGGTCCCCAGCAGATTGTGCAAATACGGATTGTTCGGATACGCGTCGCTTTGCTGCTTGACGCGCTCCCGCGCCTCCGCCGCTTTGCCTTGTGCCAGCTTCATGCCGGCAATCTGTGAGAGCGGCTCGACAAACTCCGGCGCGTTGGCCAGCGCCGCCTCGAACTGTTTAAGCGCCTCGTCCGCCCGGTTCTCGGTGCGGGCGATGATACCCAGCCGATTCTGGGCATAGGGCTCCTTCGGAACCGCCTTGAGGATCGCCTCGAAGGTGAGTTTAGCGCGATTGAGATCGCCTTTCTTCAAGTAGGCGTCGCCTAGAATGAGCGCGCCTTTCAAGTTCCGGGCGTTGGTCCGGAGGGAATGCTCCGCTTCCTCGACCGCGAGATCGAGATCGCCCTGCGCCAGGTGCAGCGCCGCCGCGGCATTCCTCGGTTCGACCATCGTGGGCGCCAGTTTGATCGCTTCGGCAAATTCCCGCTTCGCCTGCGACCAGTCGCCTTGCTGCGCGTAGGCCACGCCCATGTAGTGATGGGCCTGCGCGGACCGCGGCTCGTCCTTGATCACACCCTGGAGCATGGTCGCCGCTTCCTCGGTCTTCGCCCTCGCCAAGAGGATGCGCCCCATGAAATAGCGTCCGGAGACGTCTTTCTTCGCCTTCTCGAGAATGGGCGTGGTCAGCTTCTCCGCCTCGTCGGTTGAACCCATATTCAAGTAGTGGTCGATGAGTTTATCCCGCGCGGCGGTGGAGTTGGGTCCCAGTGCCACGGCCTTCTTGAAGGCGACAAGCGCCTTGTCGGTTTGCCCGATCGACACGTGGTAATCGCCCAGGACCAGCCAGGGTTTCTCATCTTTCGGTTTGCGGTCGGCCAGCTGATGATAGGTGGCTTCCGCCTGGTCCCACTTGCGCATGAGGTGGTAGTAGCTGGCGAGCTTGATATAGAGTCCGTCTTCCTCCGGCGCCACCTCAATGGCCCGCCGATACTGCGCCTCCGCCTCATCGGCCTTGCCTGTCAACAGCCGCAGGTCGCCCAGCGCCACGATCAGCTCCGGCGATTTCGGCGATGAGGTCATGGCTTCCTTCAGCGTGGCTTCAGCTTTTTCCGGCTGCTTCATCTGCATGAAGGTGCGCGCCAGGTCCAAATAGATGCGGGTATTCTTCGGGTCCAACCCCAGGGCCTTTTTCAGTTCGCCGATGCCCTGCTCAAACTCCTGTTCGTTGATGAGACTCTGCCCCCGCAGCACCAACCCCTCGGAACTCTGGGGCGCCGAGGCCAGCACGATGTCCGCCCGCTCCCGCGCCTTCCCCGGCTCCTTGGCGAGCAAGTACATTTCTCCCAATTTGAGCTGGGCATCCACGTTCTTTGAATCCAGCTCGACCGTCTTGGTGAGTTCGGAGAAGGCTTGCTGCAAGTTCGTCATGCCGCCTAACTTGATATAGGTGAGCGCCAGACGATAGTGGGCGTCGCCGTCTTTCGGATCGACCTGGAGGACGTTCTTGTACTCGATCAGGGCCTCCGCATACTTGGCCTTTTCAAAATAGCTGTGCCCCCGCTCCCGATGTTTGGCCTTCTTGGCTTCCGGCGAAGCCTGGAAGCATCCGGCCATCAGCAGGGCGAGACAGAGCAACAGGACGCGACGAACCATCATGTGAGATTCCTCCATGCACCAGGCCCGTGAGTCTTGTCCTCACGGGGATGAGACCAGCGAAGACCGAGATGCGGTTGTTCCCGCGCGGCGCGTACGCCTTGACGGCTTCTTGCCGGGCGGGGTATTCTCAAAAACTCCTTTAGAGAACAATCGGTTGTCTGCAGAGACTTCTTAACGAACAAATACCAGGCCCAGGCCCCATGTCCGACACCAACGAGCAGCAGCTCGCCACAACGACTGAGGAAATCTCTCTCGAGTCCCCGGAGGACTACGCCAAGGCGATCGCCCAGAAGGCGAAAGCCGCCGCAGCCCGGCTGGGGGCCTTGTCCGGAGCGGTTCGGAACCAGGCGCTCGTCGCCATGGCGGATGGGCTGGAGGCCGCTCAGGACGATCTCCTCGCGGCGAACGAAAAGGATCTGGAGGCCTTCGGCCGCGACCCCGACAAGGGAGCCATGGCGGATCGGCTCCGATTGACGCCGGAACGGCTGTCCGCCATGGCCGACGGCATCCGCGCGATTGTCCGGCTGCCGGATCCGCTGGGCGGCGCGCCGCAGCTCTCCCGACGCCCGAACGGCATGCACGTGGGCAAGGTGCGTGTGCCGATCGGCGTCATCGGCATCATCTATGAGTCCCGCCCGAACGTCACAGCTGACTCCGCCGCCTTGTGCCTCAAGTCGGGAAACGCCTGTGTCCTCCGGGGCGGGACCGAAGCGATTCATTCCAATACCGCTATCGCGCGCGTATTGTCCGAAGCGGCCCAAAAAGCCAAGATTCCGGACGGCGTCATCAGTTTCGTGGAGCGGACGGAACGCGAGGTGGCCGTCGCGCTGCTCAAGCAAGATCAGGCCATCGACCTCATCATTCCCCGGGGCGGAGAGGCGCTGATGAAGACCGTGGCCGAACACGCCACGATTCCCGTCATCAAGCACGACAAGGGTGTCTGCCACATGTACTTGGACGCCGACGCCGATCCCGAGATAGCCGAACGGCTGGTCGTCAACGCGAAGGCGCAGCGCCCCTCGACCTGCAACGCCTTGGAAACGCTCCTCGTGCACGAGCGCGTCGCCCGTGCGCTGCTTCCGACGATTGTCAACCGGCTGAACGCCGCCCACGTGGAGGTCCGCGGGTGCGCCCGCACCTGCCAGCTCTGCCCGGAGGCCAAGCCGGCGCAGCCCGGCGATTACGGGCAGGAGTTTCTCGCGCTGATCTTGGCGGTCAAAGTCGTCAAGAACATGGATGAGGCGATGGACCACATCGCCACCTATGGCTCGCGCCATACGGAGGCGATCGTCACCAACGACTATCCGGCCGCCATGCGGTTCTTGCGCGAAGTCGACGCCAGCGCCGTCATGGTCAACGCGTCTACTCGACTCAACGACGGCTATGAATTCGGTCTGGGCGCGGAGATCGGCATCAGCACGAGCCGCCTGCATGCCCGCGGTCCCATGGGGCTGGAGGAACTCACCTGTTCGAAATTCATCGTGATGGGCAGCGGGCAGATCCGGGAATAGGTTGAGGCCTGTACGCACATCTTCACTGATCGGACGCCCGCCCGTTCCACTCGCCCTCTCGACACCTCACCCTTAACCTGAACCTGAACCTCAACCTGCCTCCTGTGGACACCCTTTCCCGCCCAGGCAACCTCATCTTTCCCGAGAATGTTCGCTATCGGAACGCATTGGATCAGGCCGGCGGCCGCTGCGTCCGACAACCCAGCGGCCATTGCGTCTATTACACACGCGAAGGGCGCCGGTTTCTCTATACCGATCCGGACGGACAGGCCCTCCATGAATGCGAGTGGGAAGTCAGGCCGGATGGGAGCACTCACCTACGCCGGGCCCGCGTCTGGCTCGATTGGGATCAATGGGTCGGGCTCACACCCTGCGGCCTCGTCAACGAGACGGTCTTGGATCTCTCGAAGAAGCCTGGTTGGCAAGGGCTTCGTCCCGACGATCTTCGCGAGATGGCGGCGCGCGCGATGCCGGCTCCGATCGAAGATGTGCGCTTGTTCTACGGCGATGAGGACCTGACCATCAGCCCGCGCGGGCAGGCCACGATTCGCCACAAGAAGGATGTCCTCTCCATTCTGCCCGATGGCACGTTTGACCGGCCCATCTTTATGGCCTGCATGGGCGCCATGCACTGGGCGGCGATCGATTTCTTGCCCGTCGTCGAGCTGTTTCAATCCTTGCTACCCGGCACGGGGTCGGCAGTCCTCGAACTGATTCGAGGACTGTGTGATGACCAGCAGGCGCCGACCTCGCCCCAGCGACTGCGTTACCGTGGGATTCCTCCCTATCCCTCGCTTGGCGCCTTCCGGCTCTTCAGTCAGTTTTTTGTTCCCAACGCCCCGGGGGGGCAAGACCCCCAGACTGTGTTCTTAGACCCAGCGCGGACGATGACCGTGCTATGGGCTCCCGCCGAACACCCACCGCTGCGCTTCCGTGATGCGGCCGCACAGACCTGCGTCACGGTAAAAGACGGCCAGGTCCAGAAAGTGACGCGTGCGCACGATGCGTGCGGCCTTTCGTATTTCCCCGCGTCATCCAGTCTGGTTGCTCACAACAGACAGGTCGCCGTAGAGGCGGGACACCTCCTCCTCTTCGATGGCCCACAACGTCTGGAGATCCCCCTCTCACCACAATGGGGGGTTACGAAGGAGCATCACGCGGTGCCCCCGCACCAGTCGGGATGGGAATCGCTGTTGGTCCCCCCCTTGCGGCCGGTGTCCCCCCGGGACGCCTTCGGCGCCGTGTCTCTGTATCCGCCGGATGACACGGAAATCGGAGAGGCCGCCTCGCAGCCATTCGTGGGGGATTATCTGGAAGATCTCGGAGAGGAAGATCCGACGATTCGACGATGGCGTATGCGCGCCGAACGGATTGCCATCGACGGCTTTGACGCGGCCATTCCTTCACTGATGCAATTGGATCGCCCGCGCCGGTATCGCATCGTCTACCGATGGCCGGCCATCGCGCAAAAGCAGGCACAATCCGTCTGGAACTACTTGGCGCAGATGGGTCGACTGGCCTGGGCTGAAGAGATCCGCTTTCACGCCGAGACCGCTGGGACCGCGGATCAGCCTTTAGCGTACGACGGCTGGTATTGTTGGATTCCCTTTCACGAATGGGACCGCCAGGATCTGCTCGCCCAACGACTCTCCGCAGGACGTGAGCGGCTGACGGTTTCCGGTCTGGCCTTCGTCGTCGGCCCGCCGAACTTCTCGGAGTTGGCACAGGAGGGCGGCTGGTCCCTCCAGAGCATCCTACCCGTCGCAGAGTTGCCGACCTTTCACATGCACCGTCAGGTGCTGCCGCGCGCCCGCCTCAAGTCCGGCCTCACCGCCTACCAGCTCCGTCGCCTTTGACCTCTGACAACGCGTCGGTGTCGTCGATTCCAAGAGCTCACCTTCCCCGAAGGAGGTAGAAAATTTTCTCTTCTTTGGGTGAGTCGAGCCCTTGACGATGGCCCGGATGCAATTGACAATGTGGCCATACGGCGCCATGCCCAGGCACAAGGAGGTCGATGATCGAGGGAATGGATTGCCCCCTGCATGCTTCAGGTACCGTGAGGATTGTGAAGGTGTTTTCAAATAGGCTCTCTGATCCCCTGTGCGGCTTGTTCCACCGCACAGTCCCACGGTCCAAACGTGCGCCCGCCATGATCGCACCGGCACCCTGGTTGCTTGAACATCTCGAGCCCCGGCTCCTGCTCTCCGCCGCCCCGGCGGCCGCAATCCCTTCCGAATCCTTGTCCAGCGAGGCCGTGCCTATGGAGGTGGCGATCAGCCCAGCGGGGTCACACGCCACTTGCTCGGACCTCTTCTCCTTAGATATCGACGACAACGGCGCCGTGGAGGCGAACACGGATGGGAAACTGCTGCTCCACTATCTGGTCGGTACCCTGAAGAGCCACCTCACCAACCCCGGGGCACTGGGCCAAGGGGCCGTCCGCAGCACCGAACAGGCCATCCGCGACTATCTCGATCCATTTCTGACCGCTCCCGATTCCCCCTTGGACATCGACGGCAATGGGATCACGTCTGCCTTCACCGACGGCCGCCTCGTCTACCGCTTCCTACAAGGCCTGACCGGGAGTCAGCTGATCGCAGGGTCGGTGCTCGGGGCCAATGCGCAACGGATCGACGCCCAGGCAATTATCGATTTCCTCACGTCTTCACATCCCGGGCTCGAACTCACGCCCCCCCTGATGACCGCCCAGCTCCAATCGGATACTGGTCTGCTCGCCACCGATGGCGTGACGTTCAATCCCGCCATCGTGGGGTCCATCTGCGATATCAATCTTCTCAGCGAGTTTCGCGCCGGATTTGATCTGTCGTCCCCGGAGAGCTTCGTCGACATCATGGACGAGCTGCAAGACGGACGGTTTCTTCTCACTCCGTCGCGACTCGCTGCCATGAATGGGGGAACCCTAGACGACGGTCTCCATACGCTGCACGTACGCGCGACGGACACGCGCGGAGTCACGGCCCAGGTCGACCTTTCCTTCATCCTCGACACGATCGCGCCGTCCATTGTGGCGGTCAGTCCCGGCGTGTATCAGCCGACCAGCCTGTCATTCACCGTGACCTCGTCCGAGAGTCTGATCACGCCGAATCTCCCAGCCACCGACTTTTCCCTCCTCGTGCAAGACCAAGGACAATCAGCCATTGCGGTCCCTTCCGCGATCTCCATGGATAGTCCGCTGGACCAACGGCTGACCTATGAGGGCTTGCAGAGCCCGGACCGCGTGACCCTCTCGCTGCCCGACACGCTCACCGACCTGGCCGGGAACGGACTCACGGGACCACGCGAGTTTTCCTTCACGGATCGCGTCACCCTGGTCGATTTCGGTCCGACGGCAGGGGAACACCTCTTTGGCCCAGTAGGCTGGACACAGGTGCTTCATGACGCGACGACCGGGGCCGTTGCCGCAGGCCCCGGCGGCATGAGCATTGTCACCGGTGAGGACGGCACGCTGAATTTTCAAGGCATTCAGGGCTCGCCACGAAACTTCGCCGAAGGAGCGCGGATCTTCGTCACCTGGTTCAACAACTCTGAGACTCCCGTCACCTTCACCCCGGCCGTCAGTTTCGACGACCCGGATCGCCGACTCGAAGGCGCCGAAGGAACCTGGACGCCGATGAGCCAGACGACACTCGGCCCCGGCGCCACCGGCACCAGTGAATTGATTGTGCCGACCGGTCTGGCCGGCCCCCACGGGCTGATCAACATCAACGCAGGATCGATCAATCAGAACGTGCTCGTCTGCGACAAGGTTGAGCTGTCGAATACGTGGACACCCGCCTTCGTGCACGGGGCCAGGGTCAGCACACAGACCATCCCCGCCACGATCCATTCGGTACCCTTACTCACAGGCCAAGTTCTGGCGACGATTTCGCCGAACAGCCTGGGAACGGTGGCCGGTCGTCCGATCTATAACAATCAAGGATGGTGGTGGCACGTCCAATTTGACCACGGCGAACTCGGATGGATCGGGGAGGCGCGGCTGTTTGCCAGCGGGGCGCCCCTCCCGACCGACCCATTCACCGTCACCGACGTGACGACTTATGCCACTCCCTATTCGATCGGGATTGAAGCAGCCGTGCTCGGCGACCTGGATCATGACGGACAGGCAGCGGTGCAGTTCCGCCCGGTTGGGGACAGCGAGTGGGCAGAGGGTCTTCCCTTGTTGCGCGTGGATTACAACGGGGCCAACACGTTCGCCGGCAGTCTCATGTTCCTGACGCCGAATACAGCCTATGAGGTACAGTTGGCCTTCTCGGATCCAGATGGCGCCAGTGAGTCGCGCCTGCTCACCCTTTCCACTCTCCCTGAACCCACGCTCCCGACCGGCGGGCGCACCTTTCATGTCATCCCCGGTACCGGCGGGGGGACCGGCACGGCCCAAGATCCCTTCCGGAGCCCTCAATCGGCGGAGGCCGCAGCGGCGCCGGGCGATATCTTCCTGCTGCACGCCGGAGACTACGGTAGCCGTCCCTATTTCACGAAGCCAGGCAGTCCGGGACAGTACATCGTCTGGAAAAGCGCCGGCGACGGTCCCGTCCTGTTCAACGGCATTGGGGCCAGCGCGGACTATCTGTGGTTTGAGGGCTTGACGATTCACGACGAGCCCATCGGCATTGACGGCGGCGTCAACGTCAGTCACGTCGTGATCACCCAAAACACGATCACGAACACGCACTACGGCATCTTCTTGAATGGGAACGGCAGCCGCGGGTGGACCATCACGGATAACGTCATCGTCGGCGACAATACCGTCGAGAGCGGAAGTTTCGACGGTGACGGGATCGAGCTGAACGGCAACAGCGATCATGTCATCGCCTACAACCGCATTGCCTCTACCGGTGACGGCCTGTCGACCCCTGGGCGCAACGTCGACATCTTCGGGAATGACATTTTCAACACCTCCGACGACGGAATCGAATCGGACTACGGCTATGCCAACGTGCGGATATGGGGCAACCGCATCACGAATGCCTACCACAATGGAATCAGCTTTCAGCCCATGAACGGCGCTCCCTGGTATCTGATTCGCAATCAGATCATCAACAATCAATCCAGCGCCTTTAAGTTTGTCACCTCCGATCGCTTCGTGCTCTATCACAATACGGTGGTTAATTTTGCTGGAGTGTTCGATCCCGCGAATGAACACCTCCTCAACGCCGTCTCACGTAACAATCTCTTCATCTCCGCCACGAGTGGAGCCATCTGGGACCTGGCCAACTATGGCCCCACAGGCCCGACCGGTGTCTCCTGGAAGACGGATCTCGATTATGACGGCTTCGCCTGGGGCAACGAGCCGGCCCCCTTCGGCTACGCCACGATGGCGTACCCCGACCTTGCTCTCTTCTCGGCCGCCACCTCCCTGGAACGACATGGCGTCTCGCTGACTGTCGCCGACACCTTTGCCTCACTGGACGTCACCGCGCCTCCCCCAGCCTCCGTGGCCTTTCAGCAGCTGACGTTGAAACCGGGAAGTCCGGCGATTGATGCCGGCGTGCCGCTTCCCTCGATCAACCGTGGATTTCTCGGGACCGCTCCAGATCTGGGCGCCTTCGAGTTCGGCGCCGCACCGCTTGACTTCGGCCCCCGACATCTTGCGTCGTTGAGCGGAGAGACTGGCAGCAACGCCTCCGGTCCTTCGTCCTCCTCCGCCGACGTGTTCTCGGCCATCGTGACCACGTCGGCCTCGCCGATCGCCTTGGCGTTGCCTGATGACAGCTCGGCCGCCTCGCCACTGGCATCGAGCGATGTGACGACGGACGCCGCGGATGCCCTGGTCCACTTAACTGACGTGCGCGCTGATCCGCGTTTCGCCCAGTTCGCGGGGCAGGGAATGCGCGTCGCGGTCATCGACACCGGCGCCGATCTGGACCATCCCTTCTTCGGACCCGATACGGATGGGAACGGCGTCGCCGATCGCATCGTCTACCAATTCGATTTCGGCGACAACGACGCCGATGCCAACGACCGCTCCGGGCACGGCACCCACGTCACGAGCCTCATCGCCTCCGAGAATACCGGCTTCCTCGGCGTGGCGCCGGACGTGGAACTTATCATCCTCAAAGTGTTCGGCGACACCGGCGCGGGATCGTTCGGAAACTTGGAGGAGGCCTTGCAGTGGGTGCTCGATAACGCTGAGGCCTACAATATCGGCGTGGTCAACATGTCTTTGGGCGACAGTCAAAATTGGAGCGAACCGGTCGCCCTCTATGGAATCGATGACGAATTGGCCGCGCTGGCGGCGCAGCACGTCATCGCCGTGTCCGCCGCCGGCAACAATTTCTTTACCTTCGGGAGCACGCTCGGCGTGGCCTATCCCGCCGCCGATGCGAATGTGCTGGCCGCGGGCGCCGTGTGGAGCGCCAATTTCGGCGGGCCGTTCCGGTTTTCGAGCGGCGCAGTCGACAACACGACCGGGCCCGATCGCATCGCCAGTTTCTCGCAGCGCCATCCGCTCCTGCTCGATGCCTTTGCGCCGGGCGCGCGCTTCAACGGGGCCGGGCTCAACGGCGGCACGCTGCTCCTGCAGGGCACCAGCCAGGCCACGGCCTATCTCTCCGGGGTGGCCGTGCTCGCGCAACAGATCGCGCAGGATCGGCTCGGCCGTCTGCTGAGCGTCGAAGAATTTTCGGAGTTGTTGGGGCGGACGGCCGAGACCATCATCGACGGTGACGATGAGAACGATAATGTCGTCAATGGCGGCGAGGCCTATGCCCGCGTGAATGTCCTGGCGCTGATGGAGGAACTGGCGGGCCTGCCGCTGTCCGCGGCGCCGGACAACTACACGCTCCTCGAAGACGGCGTCTTGTTGGTGCCGTCGCCCGGCGTGCTGCTCAATGACATCGCGATCGACCTGGCGGCGCTTCACGCACTGCTGGTAGAGAGCCCTCTGCACGGCACCCTCGTACTGCAACCGAACGGCTCGTTCACCTATACGCCCAATGCCGACTATGCCGGGTCGGACTCTTTCCGCTACCGGGCCTTCGATGGTGTCGATTTTTCCGAGCCGACCACGGTGAGCCTCACCATCCTGCCGGAGAACGATCGGCCGACGATCGTCAGCACGCCGGCGGCGGCAGCGACCGTCGGAAACCTCTACCGGTACGACCCGCAGGTGAACGATCCCGACGCGGGCGATCGCCTCACATTCTCCCTCGTGACCGCTCCGGCCGGGATGACGATCGAGACGACGACCGGCGTGATCACCTGGACTCCCGCAGCCGCGCAGTTGGGCCCCCGGTCGGCCATACTGCGAGTGATCGACGCCGCCGGCCTGTTCGCGGAGCAGTCCTTTACCGTGACGGTCAGCCCGCTTCCCGGCGACATCAATCAAGATGGCCAGGTCGACAGAGCCGACCTCGACCTCATCACGGCCGGTCGTGGGGCGGCGTCGCTGGCCGTTGGAGATCAACGGGATGTGGACGGAGACGGCCGGATTACGGTGCTCGACGCCAGGAAATGGCTCGTGACGTATCTGGCGTAGGCCGTGGGCCGCCGGTCCGGTGGATCGAACGAGTCCGAGGTCGGAGCGGGAAGGAAACGTCCGTTATTCGATGTAGTAGGAGAGCCCGACGAAGGGCAAGAAGGAGTTGGCGCCGAGGGCCTGATTGCCGGTGCCGCCGTAGTGATAGTGGTAGTGCCGCAGACCGGCATTGAACGCGAGATTCTCCCGCCAGTACCACGAGGCGCCGCCGCCGACCATCGTGGAAAAGTTCAGCCGCTGGAAGCGTTCAAGCACCCCGCCGATATCCTCGAAGAACGGCCCCACGCCGAACTCCACATAGGGCCGCACCCGATCCTGCCCGCTAAAGAGATACTTGAACTTCGGCATGGCGCCGATCCCGTGCGTGAGCTTCGGCTCACGGAACGACTGGTACGTGGCCTCAAACCCGAGGATGATCTGCCCTCGGTACCAGCGTTCCCCCAAGGTCTCGGTGAGCACGACGCCAAAGGATGGAAAGGCCCCGGCGCCCTGTTGTTTCGCCGTATGGCCGGAGGGAATTTGCCAGGGGAGGAGATAGCCGGTCGAGAGTCCGAGCTCGATGGTCCCCACCACCAGCTCTCGCGGAACCTTGGCGGTCGACCCTTCCGCCAAGGCGGGCCCCACACCGCAGAGCAGGGCCAAAGCGGCCCCAAGGCTCAGCCCCACATACCATCGTCCCATCGGCAGTCCTCCAGCAGGAATCACCTGTGCGCGCTGCGAGGCGACGATATCGGCAATCACGGAATGAAAGCAATACCTTTTCCGAGGGAGCGCATCCGTCCCGCCAGATAGCCCGCCATCAACCACGAGGAATGGTCCTTGACTCCCCAGAGGTCCGGCGGTAAGATGCCCTCACCTTTAAGGCTCATCCGGTGAGGTGAGCAAGGAGTGATCATGAGCCTCGACCGCTATCCCGCGGTCTCGATGTGTACGGCCTTCTCTTCGATGACGGAGAGAAGGTTTTTTTATGTCCGCGGACTGGACGGTCAGGGCCGAAGCGAGGGGCGAAAGGCTGACCGCTCGGACCGGCTGACCCTTCGAGAACCATGACAACCGCGAACAAAACTGGGCAGGAACGGGTCGGCATGGACGCGAGCGAGATCGCGCGCGCCGTCACCCGGATTGCCCACGAAATCCTCGAGAAAAACAAGGGCACGCAGGGCTTGGCGCTGGTGGGCATCCGCACGGGCGGCGTTCACCTCGCGCATCGCCTGGAGCGACGGATCCGCGACATCGAGAACGTCACCGTGCCGGTCGGCGAATTGGACATCACGCTCTATCGTGACGACCTGTCTCAGCGCAAGGATCAGCCGATTTTGCGCAAGACGTCGATTCCGTTCAACGTGTCCGACATGATCGTCGTGCTGGTCGACGACGTCCTCTATACGGGCCGCACGATCCGCGCGGCCATGGACGGGCTGATCGATCTCGGCCGGCCGGCGGAGATTCAACTGGCCGTGCTCGTCGATCGCGGCCATCGCCAACTGCCGATCAAAGCGAATTTCGTCGGCAAGAATATCCCGACGTCCCGCGACGAGTCGATCGAAGTGCTGCTGGAGGAGGCGGGCGAAGAAGACCGGGTCTTGATCGCCCGCCCGTAGCTGGAGCCCATGTCGCTCAAACGGAAAGACCTCCTCACCATCGCCTCCCTGAACGCCGATGAGATCCGGCTGATCTTGGAGACCGCGGATTCGTTCAAGGAAGTGAGTGGGCGGGAAATCAAAAAGGTGCCGGCCCTCCGCGGCAAGACCGTGGTGAATCTCTTTTTCGAGCCGAGCACCCGTACGCGCACCTCATTCGAGCTCGCCGCCAAGCGGCTCAGCGCGGACGTGATCAACTTCGCGCCCTCCGCAAGCAGCGTCACCAAGGGGGAAAGCTTGATCGATACGGCGCGCAATATCGAAGCGATGCGGGCCGATATGATCGTGCTCCGCCATCCGGCGGCCGGCTCGGCCGAGACCTTGGCGGCCCGCGTGCGTTCCTCGGTCATCAACGGGGGCGACGGCTGGCATGAGCATCCGACCCAGGCCTTGCTCGACCTCTTCACGATGCAGGAGAAAAAGGGGAGGATTCAGGGCCTCCGTGTCGCCATCGTGGGGGATCTCGCTCACAGCCGGGTGGCCCGCTCGAACATCCACGCCTTGACCAAACTCGGGGCCGAGGTGCGCGCGGTCGGCCCGCCCACCATGATCCCGCTGGAGCTGGAGCGGCTCGGCGTCCGCGTCACATCGAACATGGACGAGGGGATTCGGGGCGCGGACGTCATCATGATGCTGCGGCTGCAAATCGAGCGGCAGGGGCGGGCGCTTTTTCCCAGTTTGCGGGAATATGCGACCCTCTACGGCCTGAATGCGGACCGACTCAGGTCGGCGGAGGCGGGGGCCCTGGTCATGCATCCGGGCCCCATTAATCGCGGCGTGGAGATTTCCTCTGAAGTCGCGGACAGCGTCTCGTCGGTCATCCTTGAACAGGTGACCAACGGCGTGGCCGTCCGCATGGCCGTCATGTATCTCCTCTCCGGCGCATCAGCCTAGAATAGCTCATGGAATACTTGATAGATATCTTCCAAGCTAGAGCGATTGAAGGATGAGCACCCTCGTCATTCGCGGCGGAAAAGTTCTGGATCCTGGCCGATTCACCGGCACGGCCGATCTGGTGATCGAAAAAGGCGTGATCACCGCCCTGGGGGAGTCCGCCGGCAAGGTCTACGAGAAGAGGTCGGCCCCGGACCTTCGGGTGATTGATGCTCGAGGAAAACTGGTCGTGCCGGGGTTTATCGACCTCCACGTTCATTTGCGGGAACCCGGCTATGAATATAAGGAAACCGTCCAGACCGGCGTCGCGTCCGCCGTCTCGGGGGGCTTCACGACCGTCTGCTGCATGCCCAATACCAGTCCGGTGAACGACAACCAGTCGGTGACGGAGCTGATCCTCGACCGAGCCCGGATAGCCGGCATGGCCCGTGTCCTCCCGATCGGCGCCATCACCAAAGGCTCCAAGGGCGAGGAATTGGCCGAGATCGGGGAACTGCATCGAGCCGGCTGCATCGGCATCTCCGACGACGGCCGTCCCGTCATGAACAGCCAGGTCATGCGCCGCGCGATGGAATATTCCCGCGCCTTCGACGTCCCCGTCGTCGACCATTGCGAAGACCTGACCCTCAGTGAAGGCGGCTGCATGCACGAAGGCCTGGTCTCCACCAGGCTGGGGCTTCAGGGTGTCCCGGCGGCGGCGGAAGACGTGATGGTCGCGCGCGATCTCCAGCTCGCCGAATTGACCGGCGCGCGCCTGCACCTGGCGCATCTGAGCACCAAGGGATCGGTGCGGATGGTCCGCGACGCCAAGGCGCGCGGCCTTCGTGTGACCGCCGAGGCCTGTCCTCACCATTTTGTGCTGACCGACGAGGCCGTGATGGGCTACAACACCGCGGCGAAGATGAATCCGCCGCTGCGCACGTGGGACGACGTCTTGGCGCTGCGTGACGGGTTGCGTGACGGCACCATCGATGCCATCGCCACCGACCATGCGCCGCATGCCGCTCAGGAAAAGGAACAGGAGTTTGCGGCGGCCCCGAACGGGGTGGTGGGGCTCGAAACGGCCCTCTCCCTGACCCTCTCATTGGTCGACGAGGGCGTCTTGTCGCTGGAGCGGGCGATCAGCCTCCTTTCGGCCGGTCCGGCCCTGGCCTTCGGCATTCCCGGCGGGTCGCTGCGAGTCGGCGCGACAGCGGATGTGACCATCATCGATCCGGCCGCCGGGTGGGAAGTCGACCCGGCGCGCCTCAAGTCGAAAAGCCGCAATACGCCTTTCGCCGGCTGGAAAGTCAAAGGACGGGCCCTGTACACCATCGTCGGCGGACGGGTCGTCTATGAGCTGAACGGCGATGCCCGGTGAAGCGAGGGTTGCTGATCTGTCATACCTGCGAGTTGCTGGCCCTTGCCGTATGGGTCGGGGGACTGTTGGTCATCATCGGGGCGGTGATTCCGGCGGTGTTTAACTCATTCGGCATGGAACCCGGCGGCCGCTTCCTCACGAGCGTCTTCGACGGGTACAATCGACTGGTCGTCGTAGCTGCCGTCATGATCCTCGGCGCGCTGGCGGTGCGGCTCTTCGCACTGGGGGAATCGGTGACCGGCGCAGCGAGCGTCGTCCGGACGGAGCTCATCGTGTTGGGACTCATGCTGGTGATGGCCATTGCGATCATCGGCTGGCTGGGGCCGAAGTCGGTGCAGTTGCAAGAGTTGGCTTTCGCCGCCAAGGGCGAGGCGGAACGGAAGGACGCCTACCAGGCCTTTTTCCGCGTCCATTCGATCGTGCGGGGACTCTATCTCGTGAATCTCGGACTAGGCATCGCGCTCATGATCGTCAAGGTAAAGGCTTGGTGCGGCTCCGGAAAGGCGGTCGCATGAAGCCGGCGATTCTCGCCTTGGCGGACGGCACGGTCTTTCACGGCGTCGCCCTCGGACATGAGGGCGAGACCGTCGGCGAGATCGTGTTCAACACGGCGATGACGGGCTATCAGGAAATCTTGACCGATCCCTCCTATCACGGCCAGATCGTCACGATGACCGCGCCGCAGATCGGCAACTACGGCGTCACGCCGGAGGATGTGGAGTCCCGGCGGGTCTGGGCGGACGGATTCATCGTCAAGGAATCCAGCCGCATCAGCAGCAACTGGCGCGCGCGGCTGACCCTGGACGCCTATTTGAAGCAGGCGCGCGTGGTGGCCATCGAAGGAATCGACACCCGCGCGCTCACGCGACGCCTGCGGGATCACGGCTCGCAGCAGGGACTGATCAGCCATGTGGACTTGGATCCCTCGCGATCCGTCCGGAAGGCGCGTGAGGCCCCGAGCATCATCGGCCGCGATCTCGTGACGGACGTCACCTGCGCGCAGCCCTACGAATGGACCGAAGGCTCCGGTCCCTGGGGCGCCCCGGAGATCAGGCCCATGCCCGGCGGCCGGAAGGAACACACTCGGCACAAGGTTGTCGTGTATGATTGTGGGGTGAAACAGAACATTCTCCGGTCGCTGATCGATCTTGGCTGCAGCGTCACGGTCGTGCCGGCCTCGACCTCCGCCGATCGCGTACTGGCCATGCAGCCGGACGGCGTCCTGCTGTCCAACGGGCCCGGCGATCCGGAGGGGGTGCCTGCTACCATCGCCGCCGCTCGGCAGCTCATCGGCCGGCTCCCGTTGTTCGGCATCTGTCTGGGACATCAACTCTTAGCCTTGGCCGCAGGGCTCAAGACCTATAAACTGACCTTCGGCCACCACGGGGGCAATCACCCCGTGCTCGACCTTCGCACCAGATCCGTTACCATCACCTCGCAGAACCATAATTTTGCGGTGCAGTTGCCGCCCGCGACGGGAGGGTCCCTGCCGGTCGACGGGCGAATCGTGAAGACCGACTCTGGGGCGGTGCGGCTAACCCACACCAGCCTCAATGACGATTCGGTGGAAGGCCTGGCCTCGCTCGACCATCCGGTGCTCTCGGTGCAATATCACCCGGAGGCGGCGCCCGGCCCCCATGACGCCGCCGGCTGGTTTCAGGACTTTGCCAGACTGATGGAGAAAGCACATGCGTAAGGGTTCGTCGATGCGAAGGGTCTTTGGAGTGGCGGCCGTGCTGTGGGCGGCCTCGGTCTCAGCCGGATGCATCACGATCAATCTGTTGCCGCAACCCGGGCCCCTGCAAGAATCCACGCTCTCCGGGAGCGGGGATGCCAAAGTCCTCTTGATGGAGCTGTCCGGCACGATCAGCAACCTCGACGAGGAAGGCTTGGTCGAGCATCCGAACCAGGTGGCCCATCTCAAGGAAGAACTCTCGAAGGCGGGAGAGGATCCGGCGGTCAAGGCCATTGTGCTCCGTATCAATAGCCCCGGCGGCACGGTCACGGCCTCGGACATCCTCTACCACGAGCTTCGGACCTTTAAGGAGCGGAAGAAGATCCCGATCGTCGCCTCGATCATGGATGTCGGCGCCTCCGGCGGCTACTATGTCGCCATGGCGGCCGACCAGGTGGTGGCGCATCCGTCCTCGGTCACCGGCAGCCTGGGTGTCATCATGCTGACCGTGAACGCGCAGGGCCTCATGGAAAAGATCGGGCTCACCGCCAATGCGGTGGTCTCGGGCCCCCGCAAGGACATGGGCTCGCCGTTCCGCGCCATGACGGAGGAGGAGCGCGCGATTTTCCAGGGCCTGATCGATTCCTTCTATCAGCGGTTCCTGAGCGTGATTAAAGAAGGCCGCCCCAATCTCTCGGCCGACACCATTCGCAAGTTGGCCGACGGACGGGTCTATTCGGGGGAGCAGGCGAAGGCGCTGGGACTGATCGACGGCGTGGGATATCTCGATGACGCGCTCACGCTGGCGAAACAGCATGCCGGGATCGGGGAGGCGAAGGTCGTGCGCTATCGGCGCGCCGGTCAGTACCGGCCGAACATTTACGCGAGCCTCTTTCCCAATCCGCTTGGGGCCGCGCCCTGGACCCATCTGGACCTCGCCGGGCTCGTGCGAGGCGGCACGCCGCAGTTCATGTATTTGTGGATGCCGTAGCACAGAAGTGCTGAGTACTGAGTTCCGAGTACTGAGCGGAGGACCATCGTCGAGACCGGCCATGCGCGAACAGGGTGTGGGTCAAAAATCCGGCGTGAGTCATAGCGGCTGCGAGCTGACTTCTTGCGGGGAAACCCTCTCAGCACTCAGCACTCAGCACTCGGCACGTCTCCTCTCCAACCCGATTGGGCGGCGCGCGGCATTGGCGCTCGGACTGAAGGGCGCTGTTGGCCTCTGGTCCGCGCTGGGCGCCGTATCGGCGCTCAGTCTCTTCTCGTCCTTGCAGGGCTGCTATCGAGCCCCCGGCACGGCGCGCGATCAGCTCATCTTCATCTCCGAGGACAAGGAAATCACGATGGGCGTGCGCGCGTTCCGCGAAGTCCTGCGCCAGGCGCCGCTCGCCGCCAATCCGGACGTGAATGAGCTCGTGAACAAGGTCGGCCGCCGCATCGCGGACGTCGCCAACAAGCCTGAGTACCACTGGGAGTTCGCCGTCATTCACGACGACCACACCATCAACGCCTTTTGTTTGCCGGGTGGAAAAGTCGCCGTGTTCACCGGCATCTTGAAGGTGACCCAGAGCGAAGCCGGGTTGGCCACCGTGATGGGTCATGAGATCGCCCACGCCTTGCAGCGGCATGGGGCCGAGCGCATGAGCCGCAGCGTGCTGGAGCAAATCGCCCAATTGGGCGCCATGGCCGGCGCCGCCACCGGCGCCGTGCGCCCGGATGTGGTGCAAGGGCTGCAGAGCGCCTACGGCATCGGCGTATCCCTGCCGTTCAACCGCAAGCAGGAATCCGAGGCGGACTTGATCGGCCTGCGCCTCATGGCCTCGGCCGGCTACGATCCGCACGAGGCGGTGCCCTTCTGGGAACGGATGAGCGGCTGCCCGCGCAACATGATCGGCAAGCTCTGCTTCCGGTCCGCCGCGGCAGTCCCCGAGTTTCTCTCGACGCACCCGTCGGATATCACCCGTATCAATCAGATCGAGGCCTGGATCCCCGACGCCTTGCGCTTCTACCAGCCGCCTCATCACACCCCGACGCCGCCGCAAGAGAAGCCTGAGGCGCCGCTCTTCGGCCCGATGCCGAAATCGGGATAACAAAGCGGCAAGGGGCAATAGGCGCGCGGCCATAGGCTGAAAGATAGGCACGTGAAAAGGGACGAGAGACCATGGAGGAAGATACGAACATCCTCGATGCTTTCCACTTGCTTCTCGCCCATAGCCTCGGGCCAATCGCCTCGATCCTATAGCCCATAGCCTATTGCCCATAGCCACACACCATGCCCAAACGCACCGACATCCAGACCATCTTGCTCATCGGCTCCGGGCCGATCGTCATCGGACAGGCCTGCGAGTTCGACTACTCCGGCACGCAAGCCTGCAAAGCCCTGCGAGAAGAGGGCTATCGGGTCGTGCTGATCAACAGCAACCCGGCCACGATCATGACCGACCCGGAGTTAGCCGACCGCACCTACGTCGAGCCGATCACGCCGGATGTCGTCGAGCAGATCATCGAACGTGAACGGCCGGATGCGATCCTTCCGACCATGGGCGGGCAGACCGCCCTCAACACGGCCGTGGCCCTCCATCAGCGCGGCGTGCTCGAAAAGTATAAGGTCCGCCTCATCGGCGCCAACTACGACGCCATTGTCAAGGCCGAAGACCGAGAGCTCTTCAAGCAGGCCATGGCCAAGCTGGGCCTCAAGGTGCCGGCCAGCGGTATGGTCATGACGCGGCAGGATGCGCCGGCCGTGTTGGAAGCCATCGGCGGCTTCCCCGTCATCGTCCGGCCGTCCTTCACGCTCGGCGGGACCGGTGGGAACGTCGCGTACAACCGCGAAGAGTACGAGCGCATGATCGACTGGGGCCTCGCGATGAGTCCCGTCAGCCAGGTGTTGGTCGAGCAGTCCGTGCTGGGCTGGAAGGAATACGAGCTCGAAGTCATGCGCGATCTCAAGGACAACGTCGTCATCGTGTGTCCCATTGAGAATTTCGATCCGATGGGCGTGCACACCGGCGACAGCATCACCGTGGCGCCGACCATGACCCTCACGGACAAGGAATATCAGGTGATGCGGGATGCGGCCATCCGCATCATTCGGGAAATCGGAGTGGACACGGGCGGTTCGAACATCCAGTTCGGGATCCATCCGCAGACCGGCGAGATGGTCATCATCGAAATGAACCCGCGCGTGTCCCGCAGTTCCGCCTTGGCCTCGAAGGCGACGGGATTCCCCATCGCCAAAATCGCGGCCAAGCTGGCCATCGGCTATACCCTGGACGATCTGACGAACGACATCACACGAGTGACCAAGGCGGCCTTCGAGCCGTCCATCGATTATGTGGTGGTCAAGGTGCCGCGGTTCGCCTTTGAAAAGTTCCCGGGCT
>CAYZTJ010000059.1:0-20529 GCA_964481215.1 uncultured Nitrospira sp.
AAGGTGTCGCAGGCGCTGGGATCGCCGGACTCCAGACCCCGGCGCAGCCACGTCATCCGTTGTTCGGACGAGCCGTGCGTCCAGCTCTCGGGACGCACGTAGCCTTGCCCCATCTGCTGCAAGCGGTCGTCGCCGATCGCCGAGGCGGCCCGCAGGCCTTCCTCGAAATCCCCCGGCTCGATGATGTTGCGCTGACGTTTGGCGTGATGGCCCCAGACTCCGGCCAGGCAGTCGGCCTGGAGTTCCATCTTGACCGACAAGGCGTTTCCATCGGCTTCCGAGACGCGGTGGCGCATCTGCGTGACGCGATCGGCGATGCCGAGCAGATTCTGGATGTGATGTCCCACTTCGTGGGCGATGACGTAGGCCTGGGCGAAGTCACCGGGGGCGCCGAGCCGACGCGACATCTCGTTGAAGAACGAGAGATCCAAATAGACCTTTCGGTCGGCCGGGCAGTAGAAGGGCCCGACGGCGGATGAGGTGGTGCCGCAGGCGGAGGCCACCGCGCCGGTAAAGAAGACCAGCCGCGGGTCGTCGTAGGGCTTGCCCATGTTCGGCAGCAGGGTGCGCCAGGTGTCTTCCGTATCGGCTAAGACGACGGAGGCGAACCGGCCGAGCTGATCGCTGGGCGGATTCGTGGAAGACGGCGCCTCCTCCACGGTCGGGCTCGCCATCTCCTGGATGCCGCCGAGCATGTTCAGGAGCTGGAGGGGATTCATACCGGTGAAGTAGCTGACGAGCAGGACGAGCACGATCCCGCCAAGTCCGATCCTCATGCCCCCGGCCCGCGCAGGGCCCATCCCGCGGCGATCCTCGACGTTCGTGCTTTCCCGCTGGTCTTCCCATCGCATAGCCGCCTCCATCTGTGAGTCCACGCAAGAGAGGGGCGTGGGAGCAGGATGAGAACACAGTGGATCAGACTGAATCAAGGGGCGACGGTGACGGCGCGGGCTCTCATCGACAAGGAGGGCTGCGGGGCTGAGGAAGGAGAGGATAGGAATCGGAGCCGGCGTGCTAGGGCTTGGGAGTCGGACGATGGACCATAGGCATGATGCCGTCCTCAAGCCACGCATACTGGCCCTGCATGATCCGCTTGGCCAAGGCGAAGACGCGACGGTCTTTTCCTCCTCGATTGAGGCGGTGCCAAAAGGACGCCGGTGGGCTGATCTTTTCGGCCATCTCGCGGCACAGGTAGTCGCACAGGTCCGCGACCCCGGGTCTCTGTTTGACGTCGGGCTGCGCCGCATACCAGAGCGAGGCCGCCATCGGAAAGAGCCCCAGGCTGTCGTTGACCAACCGCTCCAGGATCAGCTGCTTATGGTGCAGGCGTTGGCGATGGACGAGGGTGGCGGTGAGCGTGGCGCGGGTCAATCGGCCGGCCGCCGACTCGACCCATCGAACCCAGCGCGCCTGCTCGGGCCCGAACAGTCCGCCGGCATGACCGGGCAGTCCGATGGGAAGACTGGCTCGGCAGGCCATGCGCGCGAAGTGGAGCGGCGCCTGCACGCGTTGCGAAAGGGACCCGTCCAGAAACGCCAGCCCCTGTTCGATATAGGGCGCGAGCGCCTCTCGCGCCATCCAGACGCGAAGGATCTCGCTGGTGCCTTCCCAGACCAGATTGATGCGGGCATCCCGCAACATTCGCATCACGGCGATCGGCGGTTCGCCGCTCTTGCGTTGGGACTCGGCGGTCATAAATCCTCGCCCTCCTCGCACCTGGAACAGATCGTTGACGGTTTCCCAATACCATTCGCTCCCGAGGATCTTCGCGCCCGCCGACTCCAGGCGCAGATCGGCTTTTCGATTCGCCCAGGCGCCGCAGAGGGCCATGACCGCTTCCAGCGCGAAGGTGTAGGCCGCCGCGCGGCAGAGTTTTTCCCCGATGAGCGTATGTTCCCCGATGGGTTTGTTCCATTGCACCCGCTCCCGTCCCCACCAGCGCATCACGGACAGGCACTGCTTCAAGCCGCCGAGGCAGGCGGCGGGGAGTGTGAGGCGGCCGACCGTGAGCGTCGCCAGGGCGATGCGCAGGCCGTCCTCTTCGCTGCCGAGCCGGTTCTCCGCCGGGACGAGCACGTTCTCGAACTTGGGGATCCCGTTGTAGATGCCGCGGACGCCTTCGAATTGGAGGCGGGTCACGGAGCATCCGGGCCAGCGCGGCTCCACGATAAAGGCCCCGTAGCGCCGGGGGGCCTGCGGGTCTCGCAGCTCGTCCGGGTGATCGACGATCCGGGCGATCACCACGAGCATGGAGGCCAGGAACTCGCCGTCGCGTTTGGCCGAATTGGTGATGAAGAACTTTTCGCCGGTCAGCCGGTAGGCGACGGTCTTCCCTTGGTCCTTCACTCGCGTCGCATAGGTCTCGACTTTTGAGATGTCGCAGCCGACCTGACGTTCCGTGAGGGCGAACCCCGAGATTTCTCCGGCGGCCAGCCGAGGCAGATACTTGGCCTTCTGTTCCTCCGTGCCGAAGAGGCGCAAGGGTTCCGGTACGCCGATGGATTGGGCGGCGGAGACGAGGACGGTGAGGGAGGCGTCGAGGCTGCCGCACAAGACCGCGACCTGCTGGTACTCCTGCTGTGTCAGCTCCAGGCCGCCGTACCGTTTGGGAATCTTGATGCCCAGGGCGCCGAGGTCGGCGAGAGTCTTCAGGACGGGCTCCGGCAGGTCGCCCTCGCGATCCACTCGGTCTGCGTCGAGCGTCGCCATGGCGCTCCGAAATCGGCTCAGGAACGCCGCGGCTTCCTGGCCGAGCGGGGAGGTTGTGACGGACGTCAGGAGTCCCCAGCGGACATCGGCTTCGAATAAGCCGGCCAGGAACCCGGAGTAGCGGGTCAGGTCGCGCGCCGCCTCGGCCACGGCCACCGATCCCTGAAAAATCTCGGCTTTCGCCATCCCATCCTCCCAGTGGAGCCCTGATCTGCTTCGATCATTCTACCCTATGAGTCGCCGTGCACCTGCGGCTTTTCTTCAATTCAGGCGGGTGTTCCTGCGGATGGAGGGCTTCCCCATACTGAAGATGTTGGACGCAGAAGGGGCTAACTGACGGCGCACCTTGTATAATCAAGCGTGAGTTCACAGAGAGTCAGATAGCCCTGTAAGGAGGCCGTCGTGGCCGCCAGCTGACATCGTCGTTAGGGAGGACCAGCCGAACAGGCTGCCTGTTACGCCGGAACCCGTCATGCGTGAAGTTGCCGTCCTAGACGGTTTTCGAACCCCCTTCTGCCGGGAAGGCACTGAGTTCCGCGAGACGGAGGCGGAACTCCTCGGAGCCTGGGTCGTCCGTGAAACGGTCCGGCGCTGTCAGCGTTGGAATCTCCCCCTGACCACGATCGATTGTGTGCTCGGGAGCAATGTGGCGACCCCGGCGCATGCCGTCAATCCGACCCGGGTTGCGGCCGTCACCGGCGGCTTGCCTCCCACGATCCCGGCCGACACGGTGTCGGGGAAAAACTGCGGATCGGGGGTCGCCGCTCTCCATTTCGCAAGCCTGAAAATCCGCAGCGGCGATGCCGACACGGTGCTGGTGCTCGGCATGGAAGCGATGAGCCGGATTCCCGTCGCCTACCATCCGGCCGTCGCCAACCTCCTGCTCGAATACGGAAAAGCCAAAGGCGCCCGGCAACGAACCGCGAGCGCCCTCACGCTGCTGCCCAAGCTGCTCAACCTCAAGAAGTATCCGCCCCGCGTCGGCCTCGTCTATGGTCTGACGGACCCCATGTGCGACCTGATCATGGGGTCGACCGCCGAGAACATCGCCAAGGATCCGGCCTTCGGGATGACGCGGGGGGATCAGGATGCCTATGCCGTTCGGTCCCATCGAAATGCGGCGCAAGCCTGGAACGAGGGTCTTTTTGCCCGCGAAGTCGTGCCGATGTTCGTCCCGGAGCGGAGCGCCTTCGTCGAACGGGACAACGGCATCCGTGAAGACGCGAGTCTGGAATCGTTGCGGGGCGTCAAGCCGGTCTTCGATCGGCACCACGGGTCCGTCACGCCCGCGAATTCGTCGCAGATCACGGATGCGGCGGCCGCGCTGTTGCTGATGGAGAAAGACAAGGCCCGGTCGCTGGGGCTCCCGATCTTGGGCTATCTGCGGGACTACGCCGATTTTGGTTATGACCCGGCTTGCATGGGGCTGGCCCCCGTCGCCGCCATCAGCCGGTTGCTGAACAAGACGCGGTTGGCGCTCAAGGACTTTGATCTTTTCGAGATCAACGAAGCCTTCGCGGCGGTCGTGCTGGGAATCCTGCGCACCCTCGACTCCCCCGCGTTGATGGAGCATAAGTTCGGCCGCTACGGATTGTCCGGCCGGCTCGGCGAGATTCCCATGGACAAGCTGAACCCTCACGGCGGTGCGATCGCGCTGGGACATCCGGTCGGCGTGTCGGGGTTGCGATTGGCGATGACCGCGCTGTTCGAATTGGCGAGACGCGATGCCGAGCGGGCCTTGATCGGCGGCTGTGTCGGCGGCGGCCAGGGTGTGGCGATGATGCTGGAAAGGACCTAAACGGTGCGACCGCTCGCTCATTTCAAAACGGCGGTGCTCGACGGCGGCGTCCTGCTGGCGGGGTTCGACTATCGTGGGAAGGCTGCCAACGTGCTGAACGAGGAAAGTGTGGCAGAGTGGCGGGCGATCGTGGAGCAGGCGCTGGCCGACCCTGCGACCACGGCGGTCGTCCTCGTCAGCCTGAAAGAAGGCATCTTTTGCGCGGGGGCGGATCTCGACCAGGTCCACGAGGCGCAGCGCAAGCGCCGCCTCGAGGCGATCGACCGGCTCGTGATGACCGTGCATCAGCTCTTCGACGCGATGGACCGCTCGCCGAAGCCGATCGTCGCCGCAATCGAAGGCGCCTGTCTGGGCGGCGGGCTCGAGTTGGCCTTGGCCTGCCACGCGCGGCTCGCGAGCGCGCATCCCAAAACCTGCTTCGCCCTGCCGGAAGTGCGATTGGGTATTCTGCCCGGCTTCGGCGGCACGCAGCGGCTGCCGCGGCTGATCGGCCTGCCGGCGGCGCTGGAGCTGATGACGAGCGGCAAGACGCTCTACCCACGCCAGGCGTCGCGGCTCGGGCTGATCGACGGCCTCGTCTCGTCGATCCCCGCGACGGCACGGACGGTGGAGGCGGTGCAGGGCGAAGCGCTGGTGCAAGCGGCTCTTGCGCAGGCTCGCGCGATGGTGGCTCGGCCGATGGGGCCGCGCCGACTGCCCATCGGACAGCGGCTGTTCCTGATGCCGGGAGTCCGCACGCTGCTCTGCGGCTACGCCCGCCGCCAAGTGAAGAAACGGGTCAAGTCGTTTTATCCGGCGCCGCTTCGGGCCATCGACGCGGTGCGGCAGGGGCTCGGCCGCACCGTGCTGAACGGCTCGATTGAAATAGAAAAGCCGAAACTGCTCAGTCTTGTGGGCAGCACGGTGTCATCCCACCTCATCGGCTTGTTCCTGAACGGAGAAACGCTGAAGCGGAACGCCAAGGGCGGGGTTCGGACTCCGGCCAGCGTGGGCGTCTTGGGAGCCGGCTTGATGGGATCGCAGATCGCGAGGCTGCTGACGGAGAGAGATGTGCCGGTCATGCTGCGGGATCTATCCGGCGACACCCTGGCAAAGGCCCTCGGTCGCATTCATGAATCTCAGGCTGCGCAGGTCCACAAGCGGCTGATTCAGCCCTCTGTGATGCGGCAGCGGATGATGCGAATCGTGCCGACCTTGACCCTCCGGGATTTCGCCAAGGTTCCCTTCGTCATCGAGGCGGTGGCGGAACGGGTGGACATCAAACAGGCGGTGCTGGCGGAATTCGAATCGATCGCGACGGCCGACGCGATCTTTGCCACGAATACCTCGTCCTTCACGCTCTCCGATATTGCCGCAAAGGCCAAGCGCCCGGAACGCTGCGTCGGGCTGCACTTCTTCAATCCGGTGACCAAGCTGCAGCTCGTGGAGATCGTCCGGGCGCCCTTGACCTCGGAGACTGCGGTCGATGCCGCCTGTGCGGTGGCCAAGCGGCTGGGAAAGTTTCCGCTCCTGGTCGGCGATGGGCCTGGCTTCCTGGTCAACCGCATCTTGTCGCGGTACCTCGCCGAGGCCGTCATGCTGGCCAGCCACGGAGTTCCTATTGATCGGATTGATCAGGTGGCGAAGCAGTTCGGCATGGCCATCGACAGCGGACGGCCGATGGGACCGCTCGAGCTGGTGGACCTGATCGGCCTGCACGTGGCGCGTCATGTGTTGACGTCGTTGAAAGTGCTGGGTCCCCGCATCGAGTGCCCGGATGAGCTCCTCCAGCAGATGATCGCGGCCGGTCCCACGCCGCTCACCTTTTGGAAAGCGGGACGGCCCTCCGGCGAGACGATGGCCGTGATTCGGGGAGCGCGCGCCGGCGGGCCGCCACGGGAGGAGAATCTGACGGATGATCTCATCCGCAAACGGCTGTTTCTCCCGATGGTCGACGAAGCCGTCCGTTGTCTCCACGACAAGATCGTCGAGGCGCCGTGGCAGGTCGATTTCGCGCTGATTCACGGCATCGGTTTCCCTGCATTCCGGGGCGGTCTGCTCACCTGGGCGAAGCAGGCCGGCACGCCGCAACAGTTGGCGGAGGAACTCGCCGCCCTGGCCGCCCGATACGGAAACCGATTTGATCCGGTGCCGGCCCTTGCGGCCGGCGCCTGGTGTTGACGGAGGCGCCAGATGGCCCCAGCTCCATGGGTGCAACACTATCCCCCGGGCGTGTCGGCGGAGCTGGCGCTGCGGGATGAAACGCTCTCGGCGGCCTTCGCCAGGAGCGTCCGCAAGTTTTCCCGGCGGGACGCGCTCTACTTTTTCGGCAAGACGCTGACCTACCAAGAATGCGGGTCCCTCGTCGAACGCTTTGCCCGCGGCCTCCGGGCCCTCGGTCTTCGAAAGGGGGATCGGGTCGCGCTCTGTCTGCCGAACTCGCCGCAGGCGGTCATCGCCTACTACGGCATTCTCAAGGCCGGCGGCGTCGTCGTGGCCTGCAATCCCACCTATACGGCGCATGAACTCACCGCGCAATTGCACGATGCCGGCGTGCGGGCGGTGGTCGTGCTCGACATGATGTACGAGAAGGTGGCGCAACTCGATCAGGGCGTGATCATCGTGACCCGGATCACGGATTTCATGACCACAATCGCGCGATATCTCTACCGTCAGCGCAGCCGAAAACCGCCGGTGCTCATCCCTCGGAGCGAACGGGTCGTGTTGTTTCACGATGTCCTGGAGACGCCGGCCGATGACGAGGCGTTGCCCGCCCTGTCGCCGGATGACTTGGCGCTCCTGCAGTACACGGGAGGGACCACGGGCGTCTCGAAAGGCGCCATGCTGAGTCACCGCAACCTGACGGCCAACATTCAACAGCTGCTCGCCTGGTTTGCGCCGTCCGAAGGGGAAGAGCGGTTCCTGGCCGCGCTGCCGCTCTTTCATGTCTTCGGCATGACCGTCACGCAGAACATCTGTCTGACCGTCGGTGGGATGATGGTGCTGGTGCCGGACCCGCGCGACATGTCGATGCTGCTCACGCTGGTCCGCAAGAAGCGGCCGACCGTGGTGGCGTTGGTGCCCGCGCTGATTCGGAAGCTGCTGGACCATTGCGAGTCCGACGACTTTGCGTCGGCGCGGTTCTGCATCTCCGGCGGCTCCGCCTTGCCCTATGGCCTGATGCGCCAGTTCAAGCAGCGGACGGGCCATCTGTTGGTGGAAGGCTACGGCTTGTCCGAAGCCTCTCCGGTCACCCATTGCAACCTGCCGCAAGGCCTCTCCGTCAAACGGTCGGTCGGCCTGCCCATTCCGAACACGGAGTCCAAACTGGTCGACGAGGAGGGGCGCGACGTGCCGATCGGCAGCATCGGCGAGCTGTGGGTGCGGGGGCCCCAGATCATGCAAGGCTATTGGAAGAATCAGGACGAAACGGGAAATGCCCTCAAACCCGGCGGGTGGTTGGCGACCGGCGACATGGGGCGGATGGATGAAGACGGGTTTCTCTACATCGTGGATCGCAAGAAAGACATGATTCTGTCGGCCTCGGGTTTCAACGTCTACCCGTCCGAGATCGAAGCCATCCTGGCCAAGCATCCGGCGGTCCGGGAAACCGCGGTCATCGGGCTCAAGCGGGGCGAAGGCGTGGAAGCGATCAAGGCCTTTGTGGTGTCGGAACCGGGATCCCTGAGCGCGGAGGACTTGATCGAGCATTGCCGCCGATTCCTTGCGCCCTACAAGGTGCCCAAGATCTTTGAATTTCGGAGTGAGTTGCCGCGCACGATCCACGGCAAGATTCTCTACCGGGTATTGCGACAGGAAGAAGAGGCGCGGGCGGCTCTGCGCGCCAAAGTCTCCTAGTGCGCGCAGGGTTCGCCGGATCGATGGGCCAATCGACGTTGGATGGCTGGCAAGTCTGCGACGTGCCGCGCGATGGCCAATGCGGCGGAGAGGCCAGGGGACTCGATCCCGATGAGGTTGACGAGCGGCGGATCGTCCCGGTCGGTGGCGATGACAAAGTCGTCCTTGCCGGCGTGAGAGGCCGCCGGACTCAGCCGGGGACGAATGCCGGCATAGGCCCAACGGAGATCGTCGACGGTGAGCTCCGGGAGGAACTTCTGTACGGCCTGGACGAAGAGTTCCGGCGGTGTTCGATTGGATTCGTAGTCGGTCTTGCCGGAGGCGGCGGACGTATTGGGGCCGAGATACATTCGTCCGTTCGGCCTGGGGCTGAAGTGGATGCCCTTGCCGACCGACCCGGCCGGGAGCGCTGGATACACGAGGCGGCTGATCAACCGCTTGGTCCGCTCGGTCACGATCTCGTAATATTCCCCGCGAACCGGCGCGAGCGCGTAGGTCTTGCTCGGCATCGCCAGCGCGGCGATGTCGTCGGCATAGAGTCCGGCGGCGTTGATGAGGCAGCCGACCTCCCAGCCCTGCCGGTTGGTCGCGAGACGAAAGGCTGATGAGGCCATGTCGATTTGGGTGACTCGCTGGTCAAAGGCGAAGTGGACGCCGGCTGAGGCCGCCTCCGTTTGCAGCGCCTGCACGAAGGCCGTGGAATCGATGACGGCCACGCTGGGAATGGCGATGCCGAAGGCGGCCCGCAGGTGCGGCTCCCATCGGCGCAGTCCGGACGGAGAGAGCCACGTGGTGACGATCTTCGCCCGGCGGGCGTTGCCCCAGAGTCGCCACAGTGAGCTCGCCTCTCGCCACAGGCCACGCAGGATGTCTTCCCATGACACGGCAATGATCATCCCCGTTCTCAGCAAGGGGAGCCGGTGGCGCAGGGCGAAGGCGATCGCCAATTCGCTGCCTTCACGCGCCAAGCGCCCCTTCAGCGAATCGGGGTTCTCGTGGATCCCGCTGTGGAGGACGCCGCTATTGCGGGCGCTGGTCTCGAGCCCGGCCGTGGCATGGGATTCCAGGACAATGATACGAAGGGGGCGGTCCCAGCGGCGTCCGGCCAACTCGCGGGCGATCGCGCATCCGACGACGCCCGCGCCGACTATGCCGATATCATACGATTGCATCTGGGTCGCTCCACCGCTCGGAGGTCGATGACATGGATGAGCCGGCGCGCGAGCAGTACGGCAACGTGTTGTTCATGTTCTGCGGCGGCGGCTGCAAGGCGGTCGGCCAGGCCTATGCCGCCGCGGAAGTCGTCAAGGCAGGGTTTCACCCGACGCACATCATCAGCTCCTCGGCCGGCAGTTGCAACGCCTTGGCATTCGTCGAGTCGCCCGGGGTAGCCGGCGCGGAGAAGGCGCTGCGTATCTGGGAACACGATATCACGTCCCCCGATGCGATCTACGAAATTCACCCTTTTCTTCGCCACAAACTGATGTCCCTCCTTGGGGCGGTGCCGCAGGCGACCAAGGGGTGGGGGCGCAGCGGCTCTCTCTTGCGCGATCTCCATCGGGCGCTCAGGTTCTTTCCGCTGATCTTCTCGTTGGGCGTCGGAATGCCGATCCGGCTCGCAGGCCGCTCCGTGAGTTTTCTCTTCCGGCTGATGGACGAATTCGCTTCCCCTCTGAAATCCTTTCGGCGACTCGTGCACGCGCCTGAAATCCAGCAGACGATCGATGAATTCGACCGCTATTTCGAAGTGAAGCGCATGAGGGCCTTCCTTGATCCCTTTCCGTTGTTGACGACGCTGGCGGAGCGAATCAATCTCCAGAAAGTGATCGAGAGCCCCGTTCGCTGGAGCGTGCTGGCCGAGCGCTATGAAGATGGCGCCACCGTCGTGTTTTCGAACAAGGACGCGGACCTGGCGTCTCTCCCCGGGGAGGACGCGCGCATCGTGAAAACCAAGCACGATCTGTTCTATAAGCGGATCCGCGCGTCGATGGCCCTGTACCCGCTTTTCGAAATGGTCGAGATCGATGGCTATCGCTATCTGGACGCGGATCTGGCCAACCCGTTGCCGGTGGAGCTGGCGCTGCAGTCGGGATGTCAGACGGTGTTCATTTTTCTCAATGTGCCTCGCCAATCGGTTCGCCTGGACCCCTCTCCGCTCCGGGACTTGATGGAACTGAACGTCCTCACGCGCATCAATGAACGCTACATCCATCAACGCCTCCGGGAGGCCCAGTTCCGAGCCAAGGAATTCGGGGTTAATCTCTTCGTCATTCGGCCGGAGGCGATTCCGGCCGGGCTGGGGCTGCTCGAGATCGATCGCAAAGTGATCGAGCAGGTGAGGGGATACGAGCAGCGTCGGATGCAAGACTATTTGGCCAGCCTCGATGCCCAGAATCTTCGATTTGCGCCTCCCATCTCCTAACCGTCCGCTCAGAACTCGCACGCATGGCCTCAGACCCGCTTCAGGGCGCAGGGAGGAGGCGATGCCGGAAGCATGCACCGAAACGGCCGGCTCTGGGTTGGCCTGGATCGGCGCCTCCCGGCGGTGTGTCATGCGCGTCACAGGTCCGGCGCTTGGGGGGGCCTCACCGTGATGGCAACGGTTGCTACTAGGCCGTAACGGGTAACGGTTCGTTCCTGCCCGATCATGGCGGCGTCAAACCGAGGTGGGGGATTTGAGCCGCTCTCGGAAAGGCATGCTGGTTGCACCTTTTGGCGTTGATGGCGCTCCAGACGCCCAGCTATGTCTTCGGAGATCCCCTCGGGGCGACGGTGGCCTTCGTCTATTTTACGGTCTTGGCCGCGGTCATTGGGGGGGTGGTGTTCCACCTCACGGGGAGGTGGCTTCGCGGCCTGGGGTCGGGGAGCGTGGGCCGCCTGCAGCGGGGGCTGATCAGTGGTACGATCAGTCTAGGCTTAGCCGGAGTGATCCTGGGGGCTTTTTATGCCTCATCGCTCTCGGGTTTCTATGGTCTCGAAGTGAAGCATGATCACGTGAGGCTCCAGTACATCTTGCCGGATCGGATGAAAGAGGTGCCATTGAGCCACATCGCCGATGTGTCGCGCATTCCAACTTTCAAAGGGCAGTGGCGTTGTGTCATCGCGACCTCGTCCGGTCGGGTGTATTACAGCGTGCATGCCGGCTCCGTGGCCGTGCACGAAGCCGTCCAATCGTTACGCCGGCATGTGGCGACGGCCGGCGGACAGCAGAGCCGGGGGCTGTCCTCCGCGCGGGTGAGGGAATGAAGGACGGTCGCCGATTCGACATTGCCTCCGTGGATGACGCCAAGTCCGTCTTGGACCGCTTCAACCATTTCCACGACGGGTTCATCAAGCGCCTCACCATCGTGTCTCAGGACGAAATGGGGGAGGATTACGGCCAGAGCTGCACGGGCATCTTCGATGTCGAAATCGAGTTCGCCCATTACAACTATACGGCCGGCGCGCAACCCCTCCATCCTCCGAGCCAACGCGTCTGGGCGACGTTCTACAACGTGCAGGATCTGTTTTGCGATCTGCGGGAAGGCTACCTGGGCAATACCATCAATCATCTGGCCATCCACCTGGCCAGCCGCCGACGCGGCGGGACGACGACAGCGGAAACCAGCCTGGCGCTCCACCTGGCCCGCAACTACTATCTGGAAGAATTCCGCCGCTACGAACTGCGCCAGTCGCCGCTCTTCACTTTCAGCCACGCCACCTTCTGGGAACTCCTGGGCTAGCCCCGCCACACCAACGTAGCAGCCTGCGGAATAACGATTGTCGCTCGCCGCAGTGGGCACATGCCTCAAGATCGCAGATGAGAACCTGCGCTCTTGCAGGATGCTCAACAAGGCCGTCGCACCAGCCAGGCGGGTACCCGGGCCACAACAAGCATGTACACGCTGAACGATGAACGCGGAACGCTGAGCGGGGAAGGCAGCGGGACGCGCGAGAAACGCGTGACAGGCGTGACGCGGAGGCAAAAGTTTCTCGCCGTTCGCGCTCGTCTCGCAGTCTCGCCGGATACTCGTTCATCGCTCATCGTTCATACTTCAGCGTTTCCCCGCTGGCGGACTTTTTCAGCATCCGGTTAGAAGCTGACCGCGATCCCGACGACAAGATGTTGGGTCGTCAGCGTCGTCGAGAGGCGTTCCTGCGCGCCTAGATTCCAGAGCGGACTGTTTCTGATCTCCACCCGTTGCTGGATCATTCGCCACTCAGAAAAAAGAGAGAAGCGGGCCGACAGCGTCAGCGCGACCCCGGCCCGCGCGTCCCATGCCGGGGCGAGCGACCATCCGGATACCGCATTCGGCAAGGACGGTCGAAAGTCCGCCGACGCCCGTTGAATCGCCAGGCTTGGTCCGAGACCCACGTAGGGCTGAATGCGCCCTCTTGGAGCCTCGCGGCTTGGGAAAAGCGAGAGGCGGCCCAGCGCCAACAGTGAGAGAGGAAGGACGTCGATATCCAATCCCGCACCCTGCACCCGGTAGTAGGAGACGTCGCCGGCGAATCCCGCCAACCGGAGAGACTGGAACCAATAGCCTCCTCGCACGCCGGCGACCGGGCCGCTCTTGAAACCGACTGATCGAGTCGTCTCGACGGGGGAGGCGCAGGTGAGCGCGAAGCACGATTGAGTTGAGGCCGTCACGTCCGTGCTCCGACTCTGCGTGACGCCCCCATAGCCCGCGACATAGATCTCCGCATGACTCTCAATTCCCTGATTGAGCGCGAGATAAAGCGCGGCCGCGACAGAGAGAATCAGCCTGATTCCGGTGACGAAGTCCCTGTGCGCGCGATGCGCCATAGCCTGCCTCTGAGGCAGGCCTAGGCAAGCTCCTTGCCAAGGACATGCAGGCTCGATTCTCCGCCAAAGCACAGCAAACGCGATGGTCTGGCTCCAGTCGCCTGGAAAGAGCCGGCGCCATCTGTGTCATTCACACCGGGACTGCGCGATTTTCTTCTCATGCAAAAGTGGTACGACAGATCTGTGTCTTTGCAGCTTCAGGGCAGGGAGGATCGGGTACAATGCGGCCGTCGAAGCAGGCGCATGGGGGACGGTGATGGATCGGGCTGATATCGTCATAGTCGGGGCCGGTGCGGCGGGGCTGGCGGCCGCGATCTTTGCCGGGGAAGTCTGGCAGGGTTCGGAAGAGCCTCGCATCCTCGTGCTCGACGGCGCGAAGAAGGTGGGCGCCAAGATCCTGGTGTCCGGCGGCGGCCGGTGCAATGTCACGCATGCGCAGGTGAGTCCCAAGGACTTTCACGGCACGCCCCATGTCGTGCGGCATGTCTTGGCGGCCTTCGGTGTGGAGCAGACGCGCCAGTGGATGACTCGTCTTGGCGTTGAGCTGAAGTGCGAAGACACGGGGAAGCTGTTCCCGGTCACGGATCGAGCGGAGACGGTGTTGCAGGCCCTCCTGCGCCGCTGTCGCGAGTTGAATGTCACGATCCGGACCGATCATCGGGTGGAGAGTCTTGAACGAGGGGGCGAGGCCCCTGAACAGCCGGAGTTTCTCGTGCGGCACTCGCGGGGAGACTGCCGGGCGCGCCGCGTGATCCTCGCGACCGGAGGCCGTTCGCTCCCCCGCACCGGGAGCGACGGACATGGCTGGGAGACGGTACGTGCCCTTGGCCACAGTGTGACCCCCACCGTCCCGGCGCTGGTGCCCCTGGTGCTGGCGCCGACGATGTTTCACGCGGAGCTGTCCGGCGTGTCGCAGGAGGTTGAGCTGCGCACCCTGGTCGAGGGCAAACCGGTCGATCGGCGCAGGGGAAGCCTCCTCTGGACGCACTTCGGCATCAGCGGTCCGGTCGTGATGGACGCGAGCCGGTTCTGGACGATGGCGCAGCGCGCAGGGCAGCGCGTAGAACTGCGGGCCAATTTTCTGCCTGACATGGGGGCCGAGGAGGGGGCGCGCTGGCTGACGGAAGCCCTGGCGTCGCAGCCGAGACGACGCATCGGCACCCTCTTGTCTCGTCAATGGCCGGAACGCTTCGCCTTGGCCTTGTGTCGAGAGGCCGGCGTCGATCCAAACCGGGCCGGCGGGCAAGTGTCTCGTGACCAACGTCGTGGCTTGTCCGATCGTCTGACCGGTCTGGTCCTGCCCGTGATCCGGGACCGTGGGTGGAACTTCGCCGAGGTGACGGCGGGAGGTGTCCCGCTGGACGAAATCGACTTTCGCACGATGGAATCGCGCAAGGTTCCGGGGCTGTATCTCATCGGCGAACTCCTCGATTGCGACGGCCGGATCGGCGGCTTCAACTTTCAATGGGCCTGGGCCACGGGCTACGTGGCCGGACGCGGGGCCGTGAAGAGTGTCGCGTAGCAGGGCGGCGGGCGGTCTCTTGAAAAAGCTTCCCTGTGGTGCAATCCTTCTCGGATGACACGAAGGGGGCCGGTGTCTGTCTTGCGGCTGTGGGGTCTGTGCTTCCTTCTGGGGGCCGCCCTGACCGCCTGTACGGCTGTGCCGACCAGGCTCTTCGAAATCCGCCAGCGCGCCTTCTCTTTCCAGCCCGATGCCGTCGCCAAGGATTACCAGGAAGAGTTTCGCTATATCGACGCGCGCAGACGGAGTGTGTCCAACGGCATATCCTTCGCATCGGCCGACGGGACAAGCGCCCAGCCGATTGGTGTCCCCAAGAATCTCACCGGTCTCGCCTTCTCGGGCGGCGGCCTCCGTTCCGCCACGTTTCATCTTGGCCTCTTGGAAGCCCTGCAGCACATGGGGAAATTAGACCGTATGGATTACCTGAGCACGGTCTCGGGAGGCTCCTATTTGGCCGGCTGGCTGGTGGCCCATGTCGGCGAAGAACAGGACGATCCCTACGGCAACGCCGTTCAAACGCCGGACCTGGATCGCTTGGTCGACCCGCGGGACGATTTTGTGACGCATCTCCGCCACCATGCCGGATTTATTCGGGAGCATGGCTTCTGGGAGGGTCCATCGCTGATCGGCCAGTATCTCTGGCGGCTTCCGTTCTACTATCTCTGGGACGTGGTCTTGCACATCAAGACCTATCCGAACATCGGCAACCAGTTGCATCTCTACAATCCCTACCGGCGGCGGATCGAGGCGACCTACCTCCGCGGGCAGGAAGGGGAAACGCTGGCGGAGGTCAACCGAGTGGGCCGTGCCGCGCCCTACGTGATTTTTAACGGGAATCTGGTGAACCGCGGCCGTCCGCGCGGCTACCCGACGGAGGTCGATCGCCCCTATCGCGATAACTTCAACTTCGAGTTCACCCGCGACTTCACCGGGTCGGATGGATTGGGGTATGTGGAGACGGCCGGCTTCGGCTTGCCGGTGGTGGATGTGCTGAACGCCGACAAACAATCGGCGATGGACGATCCTCGCTGGGTGGAGGTGGAGGACAGACCCCGCGGAACCTGCGCGGGCTCCGCGGGGCCGGTCCAGCAGCGGGAGTACTGCGTCAAACTCTCCGACGCGATGACGGCTTCCGGCGCCGGGCTCGATCTCGACAGTCTGATGGAAGAATGGTATCGCGACGACATCGCGCGACTCTTGCTCCGATTCGCCTCCGTGCCCTTCAACTTCAACAACGAGTTTCAGACCTGGAACTTCGCGCGCCGGTACAACGGGACCTGGGGCACGCTCTGGGATTACATCCTCATGATGACCGTGCAGCGCTTGTGGCCGGATACCAAGAGCCGCTGGATCGAGGTCACCGACGGCGCCTTTTTCGACAATCTCGGCGTCTATGCCCTCCTTCGTCGCCAGGTGTCCCATATCGTCGTCGGCGATGCGACGCTGGATACGACCTGGCAGTACGACTATGTCCACAATCTCCAACGCAAGGTGCGGAGCTATTTCGGCGAAGGAGTGGAATGGTGCGGCGAAGTTCCGCAGGAACACGAAATCGTCTGGTATCGGCGCTTTTGGATCAGGCGGCCGGACGGCGGCCTGACGGTGCTGCACTACCTGAAGCCCTATGCCTATAACTCCGACCTCTTTAAGGCCAACCCATCGCTGCTGCCGCCCGGCGAACCCTATGTGAGCGTCTGGCCGGAGGAGCGTGTGCTCGATCAACTCGGCCGCGGCGCCCAGGTGAGCCCCACCCACCTGGATGTGGGGGCGATGCGGGCGCGGGTACCCGATGAGGCGGAGCGACGGGAAATCGAGGCCAGCATCAAGAAAGTCCAGCGGTTCGTCGCGTCCCCCAAGGCCAACGGATTCCCCCAGACGGGGACCATCTTGCAGTGGTACGACCTGGAAGAGTTCGAAGCCTACCGCCAGTTGGGGTATGTGATGGGGTGGGCCTACCTGGGGAACCTGGGCCTATCTGCCGATGAACTGCGCCCCACGGTCCCCTGCCGCCCTCTCTAAGGCCAGGCTCTTTTTTCTCTCACAGAACATCTGATTCTCTCCCCGGCTCGTAGGTGAGGGGAAAGAAGGTTTCGCTCGCCTACGCGGGACGCCACGGCCCACCGGCCGGGAGGCTCAAGCGATGGGGCGGGTTCGCTTCACACCATGAGGGGGGATGCCATGCGTCACGTCAGCCTACTGTCCGGAGGTCTATTGGTGTTGGGATTGTCGGCCTGGGCCGGGTGCAGTGAAACCGGCTCGATGAGCGGATCGTCCGGCTCGATGGCCATGAGCGCGACCGCCGCAACGCCCAAAGACGGAGAACTGCCGCTGCCCACCGAGTACAAGTCCTGGCCGAAATTCTTGACCAATATCGATAAAGAACAAAACAAGCAAGTGCGCGATATCTACATCAACCAGACGGGGGCCAAGAATCAGGCCGGGAAGGACTTTGCCAACGGCACCATGATGGTCATGGAGCTCTATAAGGCGAAGGAAAACCCGGATGGCACGCTGCAGAAGACCGCGGAAGGGCGTCTGCTGAAGGGGGACCTCGCGAAGGTCTTCGTCATGGGCAAGGGCGAGGGCTGGGGCGGCGGTCAGCCGGATACCCTCAAGAACGGGTCCTGGATCTATTCGGCCGCGAGCCCGGACGGCAAGCTCCTGGCCGAAGACTTTACTAAGTGTCGGGCCTGCCACGCCCCGCTGGGGATGAAAGATTTCGTGCACCGCTACGATGAGTACTTCGAGAAGCGGGCAAAGATGTAACAGGGCTGTCGTCGTTCGTGATGGAAAGCACAGGGGGCCTCGCCTTTGATCAAGGCGAGACCCCGCGTCATGTCTGCGCGAAGCTGGGATGCGCGGCTAGGCCGGTTCTTTCTCCATCTGCTGGATAAACTTGTCCGCCTCGGCGATCGAGCGGTTCATGTCCTTGACGAGTTGATCCACCTGGCTGTCCACCTTCGCCAATTCGCCCTTGATCGCCGACAGCGCCCGCGCGTTGAGATTGTGCTTGAGGTAGAGCACTTGGTCGCGGAGCGGCTTGAGCACCGGATCGATTCGCTGTTCGGCGCGCTTCATGGCCGCGATCATGTCGTTGTACCGCGCCTTGGTCTGGGTCAGCTTCTCTTCGCTCTGCCGGCGCAGACTTTGGTTGGTATATTGCCCCAGCTCCTGTTTCCACTCTGAAAACAGCGCGTCCGCCACACTCTCCACGTCCTTGATGCGCTTGCGGACGGCGTCGGCCTTGTCCTCGCTGTCTTGCAGCTCGCCGTTGAGCTTCTTGTAGACGGCCTCCAAGTCGCCGCCCTGGTAACTGACGACGCTGCCGAATTGCTCCAGCGCCGTTTGAATCTCCTTCTTGGCGTCCTCCTGCGCGTTGCGCGCGGCCTTGACGCGGCTGCTCAAGATGTCGCGCTTGGCATAGCCCATCTTCTCCATCGCGCCCATGTACACGGTGTCGCAACCGGCGATGAGCAACGCCAGCGCGAGCAGGTAGCCGTAGGTGCGTCGTCGCATCGTTTCCTCTCTCGTTGGTGTCGTCCTGCGGCGTATCATAGTCGATTCGCGGCACGGCGCAAAGGGAGGCATCGGGCCGGAGCGACCAGCCGCTCTTTTTATCCTCCCGCCAATCCCGTAGGATAGCCGGCGGGGGCCGGCCGTTATCAGATGGGAGGTTGGTGATGAGGGAGTGGAGAACTGTGCTGGGCATCGTGCTCGCAACGGTGTGGCTCTGGCCGGCAAGTCTGAAGGCTGCGGGACCGGGGATTCCGGAAATCTCCTATGTGGCGGGGGAGTACCAGTTCGATGGGCCGGACCAATTCCCGTCGGGCTGGGTGTCGCTTCGCATCACGAACGGGGGACATGAACTGCATCAGCTCCAGGTGGTGCAACTGTCCGACAAGAAAGGGGTGCCCGACGTGATCCTCGCGTTGACCGATCATCCCGATGCCATCCCGCCCTGGATGCATCCGTTCGGCGGACCAAACGGAGTCATGCCGGGCGACGAGGCGCGCGCGACGATCCGACTGGCGCCGGGCCGGTATCTCCTCGTGTGTTTGGTGCCGGACAAGGATGGCGTCTTCCATGTCATCCGGGGGATGCAGAAGAGCGTGACGGTCACGGCTCCATCCGGGCCTGCGCCCAAGGTGCCCAACGCGGCGGTGACGATCACGGCGAAGGACTATGTCTTTGTGATGTCGGGAGAGGTGCCCGCAGGGGCGCGAACCATTCGCGTGGACAATGTCGGGACGCAGCCCCACGAAGCGCTTTTGGTCGAACTCCCGCCGGAGAAGACCATCCATGATTTTGCCGTGACGCCTCCAGAAGCCCACGACGGCACGGATGGCCGGCCGGTGGGCGGGCTCGCCTCCATCGGGCCGGGGGCGCATGGCTACTTCACGCATACGTTCAAGTCGGGGCGATATGGGGTGATTTGCCTGTTTCCGGATGAAATCGGTCGGCTCCACTTTACGCGTGGGATGCTGATGGAATTTTCGGTGAAATAAACGAGGGCTGTGTGGTGTCGACGAGGGACGCGGAGTGCATGCGCCTGGCGATCCAGGCGGCTCAGAAGGGGATCGAGGCCGGCGAGATGCCCTTCGGCGCCTGTCTGGTGCGGCGCGGTCAGGTCGTCGTCGCCTCACACAACAGCGCCAAGGCCAATCTCGATACGACGAGCCACGCGGAAGTGCAGGCCATCCGAGACGCGAGCCGCATCCTGAGGAGTCTGGAGCTGCCGGGCTGCGTCCTTTATGCGACCTGCGAACCCTGTCCGATGTGTTTTGCCGCCTGTGCTTGGGCCAAGATCGCGCGGATCGTGTTTGCCTGTCGCATCGACGATGCGGCGAAGGCGGGGATCCGGCAGATTCCCATTTCCGCCGGCCGGATGAAGGACTGGGGCTATCGGGAGGTCGAGCTCGTGGGCGATGTCCTGCGAGACGAGAGCCTCACCCTGTTCGAGACCTGGTCGCGGGGCAAGTCCTAGGCGAGGTTCAACCGCTTCGTTGGATTCTGCATCCTGTGGCCTCGGATGAGCAGGGACTGAATCAGTCCAGTTCGCAGACTGCTCAAAAAGGCCGTCCAGCAAGGCCGCAGCGAGCGAGGCCCTGAGGCGTACTCTTTTCGGTACGTTGAAGGGCCGAGTGATGCGAGAACGAAGCTGGCGGACTTTTTCCGCAGCCTGCAAGGGCTAGTTCCGCTGCTCCTGAAAGGAATGGACCCGCCAGCCCGTGGCGTCGTGTTTGAGCTCCACGGTGTGTTTGGCAATAGAGAGATTCGGGCTGACCTGGCCGGCTCGGAATCGGGCTATTTGTTGGGTGGCCACGAGCGTCACGGTCTGGCCATCCGCCGTCTTCTGCTCGGATTCCACTGTGTAGGAGGTTTCACCGACATCGCCGGCCATCTCCCGCGTCAGGGTGCGGCCTTGCTGCTGGATCGCCTCTTTGCTCATGGCGCTCTTGTAGACACCGACCGGGGAGCTGCCGTAATTGGGAGCCGGACGGGAGAGGCTGTCGACGGCCAGCAGCGCCGGACCCGTCGCATACTGTTTGGCCTCTTGGTATTGGTCGCGAGCCAGGTGATCCGCGAATTTCTGGTAGGTCTTCACAGCCTCAGACTTGGGGGCGAAGCCGGAATGCTGGTAGCCGTAGTACCCGCCGCCGATGAGGAGCAGGAGGATCAAGAGCTTGTTCATGGGCTGACTCCCTTTCCAGAGTGACGCAAGGATCCGTCCAGTGGTCGGATACGAGGACCGGTGAGGCTTTTATCGGCGGGTCGGGAAAGAGACTGAAGGGCGGGACGGTCTCGCGGGCGGTCCCCTCGGAGGACACTAGTCGCCCGACCCCCTGTGAGAGAGCGGGAGCGACAGGAGATATCCTA
>CAYZTJ010000060.1:0-20405 GCA_964481215.1 uncultured Nitrospira sp.
GGAAAGTGACGGACGGCGCGAACCCGAATGGCTCGCTGGACCATATCGCGGGCATTCAGAATGCAGCGGGCAATGTGCTGGGCATGATGCCGCATCCGGAGCGATGCAGTGAGGACCTGCTGGGCGGCCACGACGGCCGGCTGATCTTCGAGTCGATGCTGGAGGCGCTGGGGAAAAAGCAGATGGTAGGAGTGTGATGGCCAGGGCCTGCCTGCTCAAGCACGTCGGCTCGACCGCACTACGCCTCAGATCTGCTCGGCTGCGGAACTTGTTCCGTTCCGAGCGACGCTCGAACGGAACTTCGAACAGTCCTCGCCGCCCGCTGTGCGGATCGCATCTGTTCTGCAAGTGCGGGGCCCGAGCCTCCGTGATTCGCGACGCAGGCCTTGGCCGTCGCAGCTGTTTCCCCCAAAAAAGAAGAGAGGGTAGGGGAAAAATGACCCCGTTCCTTCGGCTAATTCCGCTCACGACAGGACGGCTTTCAATTGAATTTGAATAGAGCAGGCTTGTTTTGGATATATTGACGCAAATTTCAGGGCGAGCGGGCACGGTTCTTCGGCGCAGCTCAAGTGTGCTACAACCTCTACTTTGGCTAAGCTTTCTAGTAACAATTCCCAGCCTCCTGTTTGCAACGATTACTGCCGATCCGCTCCTTCGCTGGATATTGATCATGTTGGCGGTTGCACCGCCGATAGCTACAATCAAGGCCTACTTCTATTTCAGCACAGTAAATCCTAATAGGCTGCATTCTGAAGACTATCAGTTGAGGCATGAAACTTTAGCTCTAATAGAAAGTAAAGCGGGAGAAATTGTTACCGATCCTGCTTCCTTGGAGGCGATACTGACTCCATATCTGCCAGATAGATCTAGAGAAAAAGAGATAGACAGATGAGCTCAGGACTAATAAATCGAGGGAGTGATCGGACTCTTTGGGTCTATCTCCTCGTGTTCGATAAAGACTTTGGGGATACGCAGACTGTGCAGGAATATCTCAAGGAACTAGAGAGCGTCGACTGGTGGTATCGCTGCCTTCCGAACGCTATATTTGTAACATCATACCTGACAGCAAAAAATCTCTCGAAGAAGCTGATGGAGCGGTTTAGCGGAGGAAGACATCTAATCTTAGATTGTGACACAGACTACCATGGCTTCCTTCCGACGAAGGCATGGATACTAATTAGTAATCCAAAGAAACGGGGCGAAGAATAGCTCGTCCGCTTGCGCAGAGCTTTGCCACGCGGAACGAATGAGCTTGCGATAGATCGATTGCGAATCGGGAATATCTTGCCACGGGGGATGTGTCGGGCGCATCTTGGGGGAGCATCGGGAGTTGCGAACGAGACCGTGATTCACATCATCCGTAACCGCGCGACGAAGGAGCAAATGGCTGAGATGCTTTCAGTGCTTGGCACCTATGTCAAGTTGGCGGTTGATATTGAACGTGAGGTACTTGCGGGAGGTGGAGCGTTGCATGCTGATTGTGAGGCGGTCTTGCTCGAAGATGGGAGCCGGCAGTCGGATGTGTGGGGTGCTGACTGGATTCCCCCAGTTCAGCAAGTAACCTTTGAATCGCTCATCAATATTAGGCCTCGTCAAAACAATCCCTCCTTGGAAATCCTTGATCACTCGGTGCGTGAGCAAGTTGAGCAGGTTGTCCGTAAGTTGTTGGGTGGGGCGTGAAGGATAGATCGGCGATCCGAGAGCGATATTTGAGAGATAGCCTGCCTGTCAGGCTTGGCGGGCTGGCGGCAAACTTGAGTCGGATCAAATCGTTTGCTGCCCAGGAGGGTGGGCGCGACGCGGTGGAAAGCCTGTTGGAGGAGAGCAAGTTCTTCATTGAATGGACGGGGGCGGATGCGGAGTGTGAAGCCGCAGGGGAATTGGTAGCCTTGCAGGTTCAACTCGCACGATGGCAACACAACTGGGGACGGATTTGGTCGAATCGTGAGCAACGTCAAGAGGTCGCCGAACACGCGACCATCTGGTCAAAGCGAGTGTTGGAGATGTCCGGGCTACTGACCGGCACGCGCTGACGATGCGTATTTGGGATCTCTCGCCGCGGAGATTGTGTCGGAATCATCTGTTAGGGGAGCATCGGGAGTTGCACGCGATTTGGTCGGTATTGGTGAACGGCAAGAAGGGGTATGCGAGACATCCGGAGACGCTGCGCTGGAAGGGGAAGTTGAAAGCTCTATATGGCCGGCATGAGAGGCTCGTCGAGGAAATGGGCCATCGTGGGTATCGTCACCAGAGTCCTTTGCCGAAAAGGCAGGCAATCGGAAGCGCCAGGCAGATACAGTGTGTCGACTCGCCGCAGGCGCAGATACGCATTCTTCGGGGCAAGCGTTGTCAGTGCGATGTGTAAGAGGATATTGGGGGGGGACAGCACAGCCCGTGGGGAGACCCTACATGACTGTTCTGGTGAAGGAGAGGGCTAGAGACATTAAGCGGGTGGCTAGAAAGCACGGCGTGGTACGGCTGCGGGTCTTTGGATCCTATGCGACTGAGACAACACGTCCCGGAAGTGATCTGGAGTTGCTTGTGTCATTGAAGCCCCAGCGGGATCTGTGGGACCTTGCGGAATTCAAGCTCGATCTTGAAGATCTGCTGGGATTCGATGTGGATGTGGTGACCGAAGGGAGTATGAGCCCATATCTGAAACAACGAATTCTCCGCTCGGCACGGCCCTTGTCGCACGTTGTATGTCGCTAGTCTCTCGATGGGAATCTCTGTTTGCGGGTTCGATGTGGGTTAATTGAGAGGGGATGATGATGGAGATTTATCCTGGCATCTCGATGGACCCTGGGATCAGATTTGGGAAGCCGTGCCTCACCGGCACGCGGATCGATGTGGCCACGGTGGTCGGTGCGCTTGCTGCGGGTGAGAGCTTTAGCGCTGTCGAAGAGGCCTACACGATTACGCGCGGGCAAATTCTGGCCGCGCTTCGGTACGCGGCCCACGTGGCGGAGCATGTGCCTCCGGCGGTGCAGCAGGCCTCTTGAAGATCCTCATGGATGAAAACTTTCCTCTGCCGCTCTACCATCGGCTGAGGGCTGCGGGTCTGGACGCTGAACATATCATTGTGCTTGGCCAGCGAGGCGCCAGAGACTCGGAGATTCGGAAGCGCCTCAAAGGGGAAGACATTGTGCTTCTCACTCAGGACACGGAATTCGGAGATATGGTTGGTAACATTCGTGGACAAGTCATCATCTCACGGGTTCGGCAGAATCTTCCCATTCGAGACAGAGTTGAGATCTGGTTCAAGGCTCTTCAACACTTTATGATGCAGCCACGGAATGAAAAGTTGTTCGACCTTCTGGAAACAGGAGAGATTCTACCGTGGGAAGTCCGTGGGACAACATGACACCTTCATCTCTGCCTATCACCAAAGACCTTATTGCGCAGCACAATCTGACGCAGGAAGAATTCAAGAAGATCGTCGAGATCTTGGGGCGTGAGCCGAATCTGACGGAGCTGGGGATGTTTTCCGTCATGTGGAGCGAGCATTGCTCCTATAAAAGTTCGCGCGTCCACTTGCGGAAGCTGCCGACGACGGGGCCGCGGGTGGTGCAGGGCCCGGGCGAGAACGCGGGTGCGGTGGACATCGGCGGCGGCCTCTGCGCGGTCTTCAAGATGGAGTCCCACAACCATCCCTCGTTCATCGAGCCCTATCAGGGGGCGGCGACGGGCGTGGGAGGAATCTTGCGCGACATCTTCACCATGGGGGCGAGGCCGATCGCGCTATTGGATTCCCTCCGATTCGGCCTGCTGGATCATGCGAAAAACCGGTTTCTGGTCAAGGGTGTGGTGGCGGGGATTTCCGGCTACGGTAATTGCATGGGGGTGCCGACGGTCGGGGGCGAAGTGATCTTCAACGAGATCTACGCGAACAATCCGCTGGTGAATGTGTTCTGTCTGGGGCTGGCCGAGAAGGACAAGATCTTCAAAGGCAAGGCGGCCGGGGTGGGGAATCCCATTATCTATGTCGGCTCCAAGACGGGACGCGATGGGATTCACGGCGCCACAATGGCGTCGGACTCCTTCACGGAAGAGTCCGAGTCCAAGCGGCCGACCGTCCAGGTGGGCGATCCATTCACCGAAAAGCTGTTGCTCGAAGCCTGCTTGGAGCTCATGTCCACGGACCTGCTGGTCGGCATCCAGGATATGGGCGCGGCGGGACTGACCAGTTCTTCGTGCGAAATGGCCGCGCGCGCCGATACGGGGGTGGATCTCGATCTGACCCATGTGCCGCGGCGCGAGCCCGGCATGACGGCCTACGAGCTCATGCTCTCCGAGTCGCAGGAGCGCATGCTGATGGTGGCCAAGCGCGGCAAGGAAGACGAGGTCATCCGCATCTGCAAGAAGTGGGACCTCGATGTGGCCGTGGTCGGTCGCGTGACGGAAGACGGCATCGTGCGGGTGCGCGATCAGGGCCAGGTGGTGGCGGAGATTCCGGCGAAGGCCTTGGCCGACGAGGGCCCGCGCTATGAGCGGCCGCACGCGCCGCCGGCCTATCAGGAGTACTTGCAGGCGCTGAATGTGGATTCCATTCGCGATGTGCAGGACCCGGCCGCCACGCTCCTCTCCCTCTTGGAGTCGCCGACGATTGCCAGCAAGCGTTGGGTCTATCAGCAGTACGATCATATGGTCAGGACGAACACGGTGGTCCGGCCCGGATCGGATGCCGCCGTGGTGCGGGTCAAGGGCACGAACAAGGCGCTGGCGATGGTGGCCGACGGGAACGGGCGCTATTGCGTGCTCCATCCCTACATCGGCGGAACGATCGCCGTGGCGGAGGCGGCGCGCAATCTGGTCTGCTCGGGGGCGGAGCCGATCGGTCTCACGGATTGCCTGAATTTCGGCAACCCGGAACGGCCGGAGGTCATGTGGCAGTTCATGATGGTGATCGAGGGCCTCAAGGACGCCTGCGAGACCTTCGGCATTCCGGTCGTCAGCGGCAACGTCAGCTTCTACAATGAAACGAACGGTCTGTCGATCTATCCGACGCCGATCCTCGGCATGGTCGGGCTCATCGAGCGGACGGAGCACATCACGACCCAGTGGTTTAGGCAGGCGGGAGATGCGATAATCCTGCTGGGCAAGACCCGGGATGAGCTTGGCGGCTCCGAATACCTCCGCGTCGTCCATCACCGCGAACAGGGCCTGCCGCCCCAGCTCATCCTGGAGGATGAACAGCGGCTCCATCACGCTGTACTCGGTGCGATCAGAGAGGGACTGGTGCAATCGGCCCACGATTGCTCCGACGGGGGTTTGGCGGTCGCCTTGGCGGAGTGCTGTGTGTCGGGGCCCGGCCGGCCGCTGGGCGCGACGGTCACGCTGGGCCTCGAGGGGCTGCGGCGGGACGCCTTGCTGTTCGGCGAAAGCCAATCGCGCGTTGTCTTGTCCGTGAAATCCGGGCAGGTCGATCGCGTACTGCAGCAGGCCTGGGATGCGGGCGTGCCGGCGTCGAAGATCGGCGTGATCGGCGGAGAACGCCTGAGCATCGAGGTGGAGGGCGACCGGTTCACCTCAGGCTGTCGCCTCGATCTGGACGTGGCAAGCCTGGCGGATCGTTGGGGGAACAGCTTGGAACGGACCTTGAAAGGCGGTCAGGAGTGAGGGGTAAGGAGCCAGGTGTCATGGAGCAAGCCAAGCCCCAAGATTCTTGCTCGCCCGCATCGCGCATCACGCGTCACGCGTCACGTCTGCCGCTGATCACGCCCGATAAGTTCCACGACGAGTGCGCGGTGTTCGGGATCTACGGACATCGCGAAGCGGCCAATATCACCTACCTGGGGCTCTACGCGCTGCAGCATCGCGGGCAGGAAGGCTCCGGCATCGTGTCCTGCGACGGCGAACAGTTTTGTGTGGAAAAGGGACAGGGCCTCGTTGCGGATATCTACACGAAGTCTTCGCTCAAGTCGCTCGCGGGCACCATGGCCATCGGCCACAATCGGTACTCCACCGCGGGCGGCGGCGGTCTCAAGAACGTGCAGCCGCTCACCGTCAATTTCGCGTTCGGGAATCTCGCGCTCGCGCACAACGGCAATCTGATCAATGCGCAGATGCTGCGGCATGAGCTCGAGGCCTATGGCGCGATCTTCCAGTCGACGACCGACAGCGAAGTGATCGTCCACCTGATCGCCCATTCGCGAGGCGATTCGCTCCTGGCGCGGGTGGTCGATGCGCTCAGCCAGATCCGCGGCGCCTTTTCGCTCGTCCTGCTGACCGACAACGGCGTGATGGCCGTCCGCGATCCGCATGGGTTCCGTCCCCTCTGTCTCGGCAAGCTGAAGGACAGTTGGCTGGTCGCCTCCGAAACCTGTGCGCTCGATTTGATCGGGGCGGAGTTCGTGCGGGAGATCGAGCCGGGCGAATTGGTCGTGCTCGACGGCCAGGGCGTGACCAGCTATCAGCCCTTTCCGAAGGTGCAGCCGGCCAAGTGCGTCTTCGAGTACATCTATTTTGCCAGACCCGACAGCCGCATTTTCGGCTCGAAGGTCGTCTACGCCACGCGCAAGGCGCTCGGTCGGCAACTGGCGAAGGAATCGTGGGTGGAGGCGGATGTCGTCATCCCCGTGCCCGATTCGGGCGTGCCGGCCGCATTGGGATTTTCGGAAGGCGCCGGCGTGTCCTTCGACCATGGGCTCATTCGCAATCACTATGTCGGGCGGACCTTCATCGAGCCGGAGCAGGCCATCCGGCATTTCGGCGTCAAGGTCAAGCTGAACGCCGTGCGGGAAGTGTTGGAAGGGAAGCGGGTCGTGGTGGTCGACGATTCCATCGTGCGCGGGACCACCAGCCGCAAGATCGTGAAGATGCTGCGCCACGCCGGCGCCAAGCAGGTGCACATGCGGATCAGTTCGCCGCCGATCGTCTCTCCCTGTTTCTACGGCATCGATACGCCGACCAAGAAGGAGCTGATCGCGTCGACCCACAACGTCAACGAGATCCGCAAATACATCACGGCCGACAGTTTGGCCTTTCTCAGCATCGAGGGCATGCTCAACGCCGTGCCCGGCGCCTCCGACGCCTACTGCACCGCCTGCTTCACCGAGCGCTATCCCATTCCCTTCACGAAAGCCGAAGAACGCCAGTTGGGCCTGTTCGAACCTCAGATGTGAGGGGCGATCATTGGTCAACAGTCATCGGTGAAAACCGGGGCATGCGCCACTCGGTGCCAGGTTTTCATCAAATGACCGATGACGAGTGACCAATGACCAGTGACGCGTCACGGTCTCTTCCCCTGTTGCCGCTCATTTTCTGCGCGTGCTACGATATCGCCTGGGCAGGTTGAGGTTAAGGCTGAGGTTGAGAAGAATGATTTCCCCCATCATTCGCTCCTGAACCTAAACCTCAACCTAAACCTGCTTTCAAGGAGGAGGCGGCGATGAAGCGATTGTGGCTGATAGGAGTTGCGGTGCTCGCCCCGGTGCTGGCCGCCCATCTCGCGGTCGCGGCCGGTTTCTTCAAGGTCGGCGAGAAGGCGCCGGGGTTCGCCTTGACAGCCCTGACCGGAGAGACGGTCTCGCTCGAGAGCTTGCAGGGCAAGGTGGTGGTGCTCGGGCTCTTCCATATTTGCGAGCCCTGCATGATGCAAGGCGCCAATCTGCAGAAAGTCTATGAGTCGACCAAAGGCAGGAACGTCGCCGTCGTCGGGGTGAACTCGGCCGGCAACTCCAAAGCCGATGTCGGCGAATTCGTGGCCCAGTTTCCGGTGAAGGTGACCTATCCCTACCTGCTCGATCCGAAGAAGGTGACGGACAAGCTGTACGGCGGGGGAAAATTCATCCCCAACGTCTATGTGATCGATCAGCAGGGGGTCATTCGCTGGCAGCGGGTGGGGAACATGGATTTGGCGGGGCCTGAGGTGATAGTAGCTGAGGTTGAAAAGTTATTGGGGTCTGCCAACAAGATGTAAAGTTGAGGTCGAGGCGCGGGGTCGTCGCGTCAGCTCTTTGCTCCCGGAACGCGCGCCCGCCTCAGAACCGCCTGCGGGAGATTTCGTGCGTCGATGTGATGGCGGGCCTCGTTCGACGGCCGCAGTCGAGCTGACGCGATGACCCCGTGCCTGATTAAGCGAAGCCGAGTATCAGAGTTGAGCGGCACTTGACGCGCGAGAAGCAGGTTATACGAGGCAACCTCAGTTGGTGGGAAGGGGGAGCCAGGCGTTATGAGCGAAGAGTTTGATGAGGGGAAGCAGAAGTTTCTGGAGGTGGTGAAGGGGGTGGACGGGGCGGTGCAGGTGGTCATTCCCACCAAGCCGACGAACAGCATGTTTCTGATTTCCCTCACCAAAGGACCCAATCGGAAGTTCGTGACGATTCCCGAAGACGATATCCTCGATCTGCCGAGCGAGGCGGGCATCGTGGCCAAGGTGACGAAGACCATTCAGGAAGCGGTGGCGGCGCTCTAACGCAGGCACGAGGTTCGAGGCGCGGGGTGCGAGGGCCGGAATAGAGATGAAACTCCTTCTTCCGAATATCTTTCAGTGGTCCTGGTTTTCCCAGGACAAGCAGCTCGACTTCAACGGGCTGTTGCTGACCGTCGGGGAGCATCGCATCCTGGTCGATCCTCCCGTGCTGCCGCCGGACGAAGCGGCTCGTCTCAAGCAAGGCGGCCCGGTCGACTATGTCGTGATCACGAATCGAGACCATGAACGGGAGGCCGAGACCTGCCGCGCAACCTTCCACTGCCGTGTCTATGTTCCCGAGGCGGACGCCTCGCAGATGACGGTGAAGTCCGACAAGACCTACCGGGACGGGGAGTTGCTGCCCGGCGGCATTTGGGCGGTGCAGTTGCAGCATCAGAAGTCGCCCGGCGAAACCGCCTTGTTTCTACCGCAGGGCAGGGGCGTCCTTATCGTCGGCGATGCGCTGATCGGCGCCCCGGCTGGATCGTTGCGGCTGCTGCCGGCGGAGAAGTATGCCGATACGGCTGCAGCCAAAGAAGGACTCCGGCGGCTGCTCAAATACAATTTCGACGCGCTGCTCGTCGGGGATGGCGCGTCAATCCTCACCGGCGCCAAGGCCGTGGTCGAGCAGACGCTCCAGTAACAACTCGTGCGCCACTCGCAATCCGAACAGCTCAATCGAGACGGGAACGATCACTTCTCGCGGGGCGACTACACGCAGGCCTACCTCTGCTATGCGAAAGCCCTGGAGCATGACCGTCTGAGCGGCGACCGGCGGGCCTTGGCCTCGACCTTGGGCAATTTGGGGAACATCTGCGCGGTCAGCGGCCGGCGGGAACAGGCGCAGGCCTACTATCAGGAGGTGCTGGAGCTCCAGAAAATTTTGGGCGATGAACGGGGGATCGGCACGACGCTGGCCAATCTCGGCAATCTCCGCGCGGACGCGGGCGAGTGGGATCGCGCCCGGGCCTATTACCTGGAAGCTCTGGACCTCATGCAGCGATCCGGCGACGAGGCGGGCAAGGCCGTGCTCTATTCCGATCTCGGGCTCGTGGCGCGGGAACATGGCCAGATGGAGCAGGCGATCGAGTATTACCAGCAGTCCCTGTCGTTGATGCAGCGGCTGGGCAATCACGGCGGCATGGCCGACGCCTGGCGCATGATGGCCAGGACCTATGCCATCCAGCAGCGGTTCGCCGAGGGGCTGGCCTGTTGCCGGACCAGCCTGGCCATCGCCGAGCGCCTGCGGGACGAGCTGCGCATCGGCGGCGCCTGGTATCTCATGTCGCAGTGCTATGAGCAACAGGGGAGCGTGGCGGAGGCGGTCTCGCTGCTCGAGCGCGTCGTCGCGGTCGATCGGAAATATTGTCTGCCGAAGCTGGAAGAAAATACGAAACGCTTGGAAGCCCTCCGCGAAAGACTGGCCGGCCGCCGGGAGGCGGCGACGTCGTGACGGCGGCGGCAGGCGATGCCGCCTGGGCGGCGACCTCGGCCCGCTTGATGGAATCCGAGCCCGCGCTGTATGCGCTCGAGCCGGGCGGGGCCTTGGCCATGGGGTTGGATGACGAAGAAGGCTGGATTCTGGAAGTCACGCCGGACGGCCGCCTGATTTGCCAACTCGGCATGGAATTGGAGGATGTGAAAAGCCTGATGTCGGAAGGCACCTGCGAGGATCTCGGATCGGATGAGGTAGCCAAGCAGGCCAAGTTCTATCTCCAGCCGGCGGTCTCGAAGAAGCGAAAGGTCTTGCTGGGGGCCGGGTTTCACGAATCGACGGAAATGAACGATCAGTACATCGCCACACTCTTCGAACGTCGAGTCGATCTGGCGCACATCGGAGAGGTGACCCAAGCGATCCGATGGTGCCGGGCTCAGTTTAGGCGGTGAATGTGGCCGCTCTCCTCCAACCATTCGAGCCGCTTCCCTCAGGTTTTTCCTGAACGTGCTACCCCACTTGGCCCAGTCCCGGTAGGCTCACCACTTCGGTGGTAGAGCCTTGTACGGGCTCCTTCGCATACAATGAGCGCCCGATGTCTGGCGCCGGCGCAGTTTCTGCCATTCGCACCTTCCAAGATTTCCGCGATGCGGTCGCGGCCTATCGCCTGCCGAGAATTCTCCTGACGGCGCTCGACCTCGATCTCTTTACGGTGATCGGAGCGAAAATCTGGTCCTTGCCGGCCTTGGCGCGTCAGCTTCGGGTCAGTCCGCGCGGGCTGGAAATTCTCTGCCGGAATCTGGCGAGCGTCGGCTTACTGCGCAAGAGTGGACATCGCTACCGGAACGGTGACTTGGCCTCGGCGGAACTGAATGCGAACAGTGAGACGTACCGCGGCGCCTATCTCAAACTCCTGCAAGGGCAGTGGGACGACTGGTCGACGCTGACCCGATCCGTCTGCCTCGGGCAGCCCGTGGTCGACGAGGGCGAGCCAGACGAAGTCGGGTATCGCCGGCAGTTCACCTGGGCGATGCACCACCGGTCGATGGATGTCGCGCCGCGCATCGCCCGCCAACTCGACTTGCGTCGTGCCCGCACGTTGCTCGACCTCGGGGGCGGCCCTGGCACCTACGCGCTGGCCTTCATGAAGCGGAATCTTCGGCTGCGGGCCACGGTGTGCGATCGGCCGCCGGCGCTCGAGGTTGCGAAAGAGATCGCCGCCCAGTCTCCTGTCGGCCACCGGCTGTCCTATCTGGCGTCGGACTTCATGAAGCAGGCGATCCCCGGCCGCTACGATGTCGTCTGGCTGTCCAACGTGATTCACATCTATTGCCCCGACGGCAATCGGAAGCTCTTTCGAAAGATCGCCCGCGTGCTGCCGCCGGGCGGTCGGTTGCTGCTCCAAGACGCGTTGCTGCACGATCGAAACGGCCTCACGCCGCTCGATGCCAATTTATTCGCCGTCACGATGTTGCTCTTTACCGACCGCGGCAACACCTACGCGGTGCGCGATGTGACGAAGTGGCTGCTCTCAGCCGGATTTCAGCGCGTCCAGCCGGTCAGCATGAAGGCCGGAACGGGAGATTGGGCGGGGGGGATCCTGGAGGCGGTCCGCTAGCCTGTGAATGGAGAAAGCCGTGACCGGCGGCGACAAGTACAGCGAAATTGATCAGTCCGGTCAGACCGCTCAACCCGAGGGTCAGCGCCTCACCCTTGCCGCGCGTCAGTTCCTGCACGATGGTCGAGACGTCCAAGGCGAGTCCGATCGTCGCGTAGATGACCGCACCCATCAAGGCCCAGCGGGCGCCGCTGAGCAAGCAAGCACCCAACCCCAAGGGAATCAGAAAGAGGTAGACGTTCCAGGCCAGCAGGCGAGTGGGCGGCTCCTCCGCCGAAGGGCCGAGGAGCAGGGGGCGCAGGGCGGCGCAGGCCATGAGGGCGGCCAGGAGTAGGATGACCACATGGCGCAGGCGTCGCGGCCGCATGCGGGAACTATAGCGAACGCACCCCGTTCGAACAAGCCGGTTTCGACCTCGGCGGAGGCTCCACTGGTGTGCCGGCACGGTGAAGCGGCGATGGGCCAGCCAGAGCAGCACGAACAACTACTTATCTATGACGCCGAGTGCCGCCTCTGCGTCACTGCCAAAGCCGGCCTCGAAGCCTGCGGGGGCAGGCAGGCCGTTCGGTTCGTGCCCTATCAGAGCGAGGAAGCGGCCCAGCGGCTGGGGACCAGCTATCGGCCCGGGCGTCCCGATGTCGCGTTTCTGGTCGGGCCGGACGGGCGCATCCAGGGTGGGCTGGACGCCTTTCTGCCGCTCCTGCCCGGGCTGCCCGGCGGCCGCCTCCTGCAGGCGCTGGCCCGGATTCCATGGTTCGCGGGCCTAGCCCGGCGCGTCTATAGCGTGGTCGCCCGAAATCGCTACCGCTGGTTCGGCGCGGTTCCGCGGCCCCCATCCCCCCCCAACCGGGGGATCCTCCCTCCCGCATCGGGGGGATAGGTGCTGCCCTGCGAAGCTATCGCCCCCTCGCCTGCGGGGCTCCGCCCCCCTCTGTGGAATGTTGCGCCGACGCCGTCAGGCGGACAATGGCCCTATTCACAGGGAGGGACGGCACATGGATCGGCGATCACTCTCACACAGTCTTCTCAGCCTCTTCCTCAGCGCGCTCGTGGCCGCGACCGCCTCGGCCGAAGGGCTTGATGCCGCAACCTCCGAAGTCGAATCCGGTCCCGCCGCGGAAGTACAGAGCGACATCCTCGCGACGGCCTTCGGCTATCAAAACGATGAATCGTCCACCGTCCTCGTCAAAACCTTCGATCTGAAAACGGGGGCCCTGCTGTCGGAGAATTCCTTTACGCTGCCGGGAGTGGAAGAAACCTCTCTGGCCGACGGCGCCGGCCCCGCCCGCATCCTGGCCGGAGGCGCCCGCGTCGCCGCTCAAGGGGCCGACATGAAGCTTACCTTGCGGGTCTATGACGCCCAATCCGGCCGCTATCTCCACGACGTCACGCTGAATGTCGCCGGAGATGTCGAGGCGGGCCTGCTGCCCACGCCGGTGCTCGGCCCGGCGCCGAGGCGTTCGATGGCCCGGCGGGCCGGTCTCTCCGTCGAGTCGCCGAACGACGAGGCGCCGATGTTCCTGATCCGCGCGGTCGATCCGTCGGATGAGCGGGTCGTCTGGCACACGGAGTTCGAACCGGCGGGCAGCGCCGTCGGGAAGCTGGAGCGCATCCGCTACCGGCTCCTCCCTCGCGAGACGCCGATCGTCAAGGATCAGAAGTACGATTTCCAAGTCCGCATGTACGATCACCGGACCGGCGAGATGATCTGGGACAATGCCTCGTCCTTGCTGGTGAAGCCGGCGGGATCGCCGAGTCGGGAAGATGAAACGTTGGGAAAGGTCCTGCCGGTGTGGCCCAGTGAGGCGTCCGACGAAGCCGCCGCCGAATCGATCTGACAACGGCTCCCGTGTCGAAACCCGCTAGCGATGTCCTGCCTGGAGCCTCGCGTTCAACTCATTGATCCACTGGCGTTGCAGCTCTTCATAGGACGTGGAGAGGTGATGGGTGACGGCGTCGGCAAAGCTACGCCGTTGGGCCAGGTCCGACAGTAGGTCTTGGATCCGGCCCATTCCGAACCGCTCGATCAGATACTTGACCGCTGAGTGGCCCTCCAAGTAGGCCCTGCCGGCCATCGCGTGCGAGAATCCGCCCCATCCGCCTTCCAACTGCTGCAGGGGAATGAGGGTGATCTCCCCGCGGGCGATCTGATCGAGATCCGGCCAGGGATCCCCGGCCAGTTGCATCGCCAACCCTTCGTTCAGCCACGTGGGAACGGCGCCCAATCGGCCTTCCACCCGTTGATGGAGCAGGGCATGCACATACTCGTGGCGGAGTACCCGTGTAAGCCACGCCTGATCCGTCAGGGCGTTTTGCGTCGGCACTTGGATGCGCCCCAGCATCGGATCGAAGAGTCCATCCGCCCAGGCCGGGCTGCCGGTCGCAGTTTGAAACGCCGCTTTCGTGTGGAGCACCACAATAATTGGCCGCGGCGGAAAATAGGAAAACCGCTGCCCGATGTCCCGATAGGCGTCCTCGAGAATCGTGAGGACACGGGTCCAGACCTCATAGTCCTCCGTGCCGTTGAACTTCACCACGAAGTGACTGCTCTCGCGCGAGACATAGTGGTGTTCGGCCTGCTCCGCCCGTGCGAGCTTCTCCGCCAGGGCCTTCAAGAGAGGCTGAGACTCGATGGCCGCGCCATCCACCTGCATCGCCTGGTTCACATGGCTCCTGGCGCCGGCGAGATCGTCGTGCTTGGTGAACAAATAGTCGGCCAAGGCGAGATGCGTCCAGGCCTTGCCGGGTTCTGCCGCCACGGCGCGTTCCAGCATCTCTCGCGTGAGCGCCGGGTTCGTGGATTGCCAGTAGGCGTAGGTCAGATTCACGCTCGCCGCCTGGAACTCGGGAGAGAGGGCGAGCGCCTGTTGATAGGCTGGGATGGCAGCCACGGGCCCGTCTTGTTTGTGCTGTAGAGCGCCCAGATTGTTCCAGAGCGCGGCGCCGGCCGCCCGGTCCGTCTCGGTTCGGAGGCTCTCCGTGAGGCTGCGAAGACGCGCCTCCGCGTCGGCCGCGCGCCCATCGTGAATCAGGGCGTGGATGGCCTGTAGCTCGTCGAACAGGGGACTCGATGCGGGTCTTGCGGGAGACGACGCCGGAGGGATATCGAGCGGCGATCGGGTGGCCGCGGGGGCTGAGAGAGGCGAGGCGGGCGCCTGGGCCGAAGATTCCGGGGGAGCGACCTGGCCAACTGATGCCGAGAGGGCCGGAAGCTGCGGATGCGCAGCCGGAACAACCGGCTGCTTGGGCGCATGCGGGATGTGGAGGATCCACCAACCGGTCAGTCCGATTGCGACGAGCAGCAGGAGGAGCGCGCCGAGCGTGAGGCCTCGTTGATTGTCGAGCGAACGTGTGAGGCGAGGGGGTTGTCGTGAAGACAACATGAAGCGGAACTAACGGCTGAGCGGTGCGGAAGCCTGGCGACGCTTGGCCTCGCGCATCGACGCGTCGGCCGCCTCCCAGGCGGCGTGAAGGCCGAACACGGGATTCCGCAGGGCCAATCCGCAGGCCGCGTCGATGCCCGCTTCAGCGAGATTGTGGCGAAGGCGGGCCAGCAGCGCATGACCGGCGCCGGCGTCGCATTCGATCGCGAGAATCCCGAAGGCCTGGTCGCCGACCCGCGCGAGCACGTCGGACGGGCGGACGGCCAGTTGCAGGGCGACCGCGACCTTCTTCAGTCGTTCAGCTCTGGGGGGCGAGGCCTGGCCTTCCTTCGATGGCTGATTCTCGACGAGTTCAACGGCGATCACGCAGGCCGTGTGGCCGTAGCGCCGGCATCGCGCCTCTTCGAGGGTCATCAAATGGTCCCAGGCGCGGCGATTCTTGAGGCCGGTGGGCGCATCCTTCCACGTCTCCGCCTCCGCCTGCTCGGCTCGGCGCCGATCCGCATGGCTCTTCAAATCCAACTCCAGCAGCGTGCTGAGCAAGCGCGCGGAGAGTTCGAGCCAAGGCTGCTCCTGCTCGATGGTGGCGGCCATGGGGGACGGATCCAGCGCGCAGAGGGTCCCAAAGAGCCGTCCGTCGTTTCGGAGCAGGGGCATGCCGATATAGGCGCCGATTTCCAAACGATTCGCCAGACCAGACTCGATGTAAGCGGGAATTTCGGCGGCCCGCGGGGCGATCATCGGGCCCTGGCCGGTCACCATGCGGGAGCAAAGGGAATCCGACCAGCGGTAGACGTCGCCGGGTCGAATGCCGTAGCCCTCATCGACGGCGTCCAGCACGATCCAGTCGTTGCCTTCGGTCCGCGTCAGCATCCAGAGCCGGAAGCCCAGCCGCTTCTGAAAATGGTGCAGGAGGGCCGAGCCCGCGGTGGCGAAGTCCTTGTAGGCCAGGAGATGGGAGAGTCCGTCGTCGGACACGGGGTTGAGATGTCGGCGGTCGGACATGCTTGGATCGCGATGGAAATTGAACCGGCCGCCCCAGGCGGCGAGGGCGGCTGCCTCTTCACATCTCTTCTCGGCAACAACGAGCAGAAACTTAACGTCAGGCGGGGTGGGGCAAGCGGGTCACCTGGGGGGCACATGGGCGGGCAGCCCCCCTGGAGGCGCTCAGACGCCCGGAGATGGTGTCGGGGGCGCTTCGCTACTCCACGTCGAGGGATTGCAGATAGTCGCTCAAGTCCCGGCGCTGACCCGCTTCGGTCTGGCGCAGCGAGTCCAGCTCCCGTTGGAGCTTTTCGGTGTCCGTTTCCTGCTGATCCAGCTTCTTCACGTAGCGCCCGTAGAGTTCCGAGTTCTGAGGGAGCTTCGCCATATTTTCGCGAATGCGCCCCTGCTCCTGGGCGATATCTTTCAACTTTTGTTCGAGACGGACTCGCTGCGCCCCGGTCTGGGCGATGCGATCGCGCAGGGACACGGCCCGTTGCAGCGCATCCTTCACTTTCGGGCTGAGTTGCTTGGCCTGGAGATAGAGCCCGATCTGGTCGGAGCCGGAATCCGTGAGATGCACGGTCTCTTGGAGCTGCCGTTCCTCCCGGACCTTCAATGTCTCGGACTTGCCCGGCTCCACCGTGACGGCGAAGCGATACACGTCGCGCGCCCGTTCCGTCGCCTGCGACGGCTCGGCCAACTTCCAGTCGGATCGGTAGGGGTGTTCAATCAGCAGGGTCTTGGCTTTCTGGTCGCGATTCTTGATCAGGTACCGACGCTCCTCCGACCATTTGCGCGTGGCGTAGAGGAGGCCGCGCTTGACGCTCACGCCCACGAGTTCCTGGGTCTCGCCCGGCGTCTGAGCCTCCACCTCGGCCTTGAGGTCCAGCGCATAGCTGATCAGCCGGTCTTGGCCGGGGGGCACATCGTCGAGGCGCGCATCGCCGGCATAGGCGCTGCCGTCGAAGACGGTCACCGGTCCCTGCATCAGATGCAGGGCGGTCGCATTCTTCACGCGCACGCCGTTGAGCGGGTATTTGGCGTGCGTCGCCGGATTGTAGATCGAGAGTTTCCGGCCTTCGATCTGTTGGCTGATGATCGGCAGCATGGCGGACGATTGGCGGAGCAAGGTCACGGGCGACTCGATCGCATACTGAAAGAGCTCTCCGGCGTCCCGTCCGCTGGCGGCGGGCTGAACGCCCTGTGACAGATTGAGAGGTTCCGGCGACGCGGCCGTGGCTGCCGGGGCCCGTTCCATCATGGCGGCGCCGCCGGCAAGGCCTTGTTGGAGCAGGCGGCGGCCCTTCTTCATCCCGGACGCCTCCGCCCGCGCCTGGTCGGCGGCGGCCGCCTGTTCCAGCGCTTCTTCGTAGACCGGCGGTTTCAGCGCCGCATAGAGTTCCGGCTGAATGACGGGCCGCGGATTGTAGAGAGGCTGATAGAGGTCCATGATGAAGGACAGCGGCCGGCCCGAGACGAGCGAGAGCCGCACATCCCGCCAGTCTTGATCCGTCGTATTCTCGACGATGGCCCAGGCCTGGAGAAACGGCGGCTCCGTGTCGTTCAGCACCAGGCGGTAGCTCGTCTTCCACACGGGCGTCTCCGCGATGTAGGCGACGCGGGCCTGGCGCGAGCCCTGTCCGTCGAACCGCACGCCCACGGTCTTTTTCTGTGTGTCGTGCCCGGCGGCCAGGACGGCCAGGGCCTGCTTGAGTTCGCGGTTCAGCCGGTCGTTCAGAATGCGGATGCGTTGCACCTGCCCGAGCGCGATCGAGCGGAGTCCGTCGTCGGTGAGCAGATTGACGTAGTCCACGGGCAGGAGCGCCGGCGGCTTGGCGTCGGGCAGGCTCTGCGGCTTCGTCTCCACGCCGAGCACGAGACCCGTGATGGCCTGCGGGGCCTCCACTTCGATCCGCTCGCCGCGGAGTTGTTCGAGCAGTTTCGCCTGGCTGGGGTTGCCGGTCAGATTGATCGCGAAACTCTGCAGCGTCTTGGTGAGCGGATCGCGCGACTCGTAGGTGACCACCGACACGCGGCCGCCTCCGAAGTCCTGCACCACCAGGCTCTTGAGCAGATCGTTGATCGTCTCCGTCTTGAAGCGCAGATCGAGCTGCGAGGAGCCCTGCACGTCGCCGTCATGCTGAAAGTACCCCACGCCGCTCGAGTACAGCGTCACGTTCGTCAGGGGGAGTGTGGTGGGAGCGGGGGCCGCAGGCCCGATGGATTCGGCGTGGAGAGTCGAAGCCACTGTGAGAGAGAACAACGTGACGAGCCACAACGGAAGTCGCATGGTCTGCCCTCTTCGTGAAGTGATCGCGCGCGCCTGTTCGGTATTGTACCGAATGAACAGCGCGGACGCTGGAGGAGGCGTTCCGTAGGGCCCGCGCGTCATCCTTCTACCAGAATCGTCACCGTCGCCGCGGTCCAGTCGGGCAGCGGGGTCAGACTGGGGGACGGCGCCGGCTGGGACGCCGACTCCGACGCCGGCGAGAGAGCCGGTGGGGCGCTCGCCGGAGAGGGCGCGCCAGCCGGGGCCGGCATGGTGGCGGTCCCCGCCGGTTCAGCGGGCATCGCCGGCGCCGGCGGCGCCGCGGCGAGCTCGTGCGCGGGGACGGGCGGCGGCTCGGCCGGCGCCATGGTCGTCGGGGCTGGAGTGGGAGCAACCGGCGTCATCGACACGGGTGAAGGGTCGTGCACGACGATCAAGCCGCGTGTCGCGCGCTGGGCCAAGTCTTGGCGCAAGGAGCCGACGCTGGCCGAGAGGTCGCCGCGTGTCGTCACGCCCGGCTTCCCGCGCTGCTGCGCCTGTTTCTGGAGCGCGTGGATCCGCTGACGAATCATGGTGGCCGTCTCCAGATCCGTGCTGGCGAAGACCCGGACGGTATCGACGCCTTTCGGCGGCGTGTAGTCCCAATGGAAGCCCGCCTGGTTGCCGTTGTCCAGCGAATCCGGAATGAGGAGAGAGGCCCCGCCCTTGACGAATCCATTGGGGAGATAGCCGGGCCGCTGATAGTCGTTCGGGAACAAGACGGTCACGCCGCCTTGGGAATCGACGTCGACGATGGTGAGGTAGGCGTCGGCGCTCGTGTGCAGATCGAGCTGCAAGCTGTTGGTGGCCGTCCGGGGTTTGCCGCTCTTGCGAATGTGGTAGTGCGCAGCCTTCGTGTCGGCGACCACGCCGACCCCGCGGGAAGCGACGGCGGCGGGTTTCGCGGCGACATGGACATCCACCTTGAGCTGGGAGGACGGATTGTCCAGCGCGAGAATCTCCGAGGCATTGGCGGACCGCGAGATGACCTGCGCAAAGCCGGTCGCCCACCCGGCATCGCCGAGCGAGAAGGAGGCCACGAGAAACAGTCCATCCGACGCATAGACGTCCAAGCGGTTGCCTTGCTGACTGCCGTCCACCACGAATCGCGAGAATTCCCCCGGCTTGACCAGGTCGATCTCGCCCACCTGCTTGCGAAGCGCGGCTTCGACGGCGTTGAAGTGATCCGAGGGAATGTCGCGTAGACGAACGGGAATGCGACCGGTGGTGCCGGGTGGGGCCAGGGCCACGGCCCGCGCATGGGCCGGCACCGTGCGGCTGCCGGACGAGACGATTGCCAGCGCATCCTTCCCGCGAATTTCGCTCACGGTGACGACAGAGAGGGCCAACCCGGGCCGAAAGTCTCGTTCGTTCGCCGGATAGATGGCCCAGAGCGAGCCATGGGCGGCGCCGAGCACCGCGCCATTGACCAGGAGCACCTTGTCCTGGCCCTGGGAGATTGCCTGGAGCCAGGGGAGTCGGGTTTCCGCCGTGTCGGCTGCTACCGGCCGATCGTCAACGACGGAAGACCAGAGGGGCCGATCCAAGAGTGCGGGGGGCGCTTCCAATTGCGGTTCCGGCATGGAGGTGCGGCCGAAGTGCGCCTGAATGCGCTTGAACTCGCGTTCGATGCCGGCAAACACCTCGCGGGGAGAAAGTCCGCCCGAGTTAGCGCCGAGACTCTTCGACAGCGCGTAACTGAAGAACCCGTGATACTTGCCTTCAACCGGTCCGTCGAGCGCCTCCTGGTGCGCCGCCGCGCCCGTCATCAATACGTAGCGGCTAGTGAGCAGCGGCACGACGCCGCGGGTCGTCACGGTCGATTTCGGATAGAGCTCGAGACGAGTGTCGGGCGGCACAGCCCGGGTGCGGACCTCCAACCCTCGGGTGGCGGTGCCGGAATGGCAGGAGTCGAGCACGACCAGCGCGCTACGCGCCTTGAGGCGCGCGAGCCGTTCGTCGAGCTCGTCGTCTGTAATGTCCGGCACAGTGCCGCCCCGGCCATCCTGAGGCACCAGAGTCTCATCCATGCCGTCATCGGGTTCATCCCCGTTGAGGTCCTGCACCTGCGAGCCGTGGCCGGAATAATGGAGGTAGACCGTATCGCGCGGGCCGGCCTCCTGCACCAGGCGATCGATCGCGGCGAGAATGCCCGCGCGGGTCGCGGCTTCGTCGGTGAGCGTAGCGATCTGGGCCGGTGCGAACCCGAAGCGCGAGATGAGGACCTGCCGCATCGTCTCGATGTCATTGAGCGAGCCGTT
>CAYZTJ010000061.1:0-20118 GCA_964481215.1 uncultured Nitrospira sp.
GTCGTCATCACGTCAAAGTGGATCGTGCCCTTCTTGCCTTCGACCCAGGTGTCGAAGACACGAACGGTATCGGCGGTTGATTTCTGCATGGGGCGGCTTCCCTTGGCTCAGTGAAAGACGGCGATTACGATGATCCCCAAGACAATACGGTAGTAGGCGAAGACGTTCAAGGTATGCCGCTGCACAAAGGCCAAGAAGCCGGCGATGACGGCCCAGGCGACGAGGAACGAGACGACCATGCCCAGGAAGAGGGACATGAGATCCGCGCCGTTCAGAAGTGCGCCGGCTTTGATCAACTTGTAGCCGGTGGCGATGATCAGTGTCGGCAGCGCGAGAAAAAACGAATACTCGGTGGCGACCTTGCGATCCATGCCGGCCAGCAGGCCGCCGATGATCGTGGCGCCGGAGCGGGAGGTGCCGGGGATCAAGGAGGCGCATTGCGCCAGGCCGACCATGAGCGCGGACGTGAGCGGCACGCGGTCGAGTTGCGTGATGGAGGCCTCGTGTTTCCAGGCCTCGATCCACATGATGATGAAGCCGCCGACGATGAGGGCACCGGCGACGGTCATGGGATTGAACAGGTGTTTCTCGATCCACTTGTGCGTGAGGAAGCCGATGATCCCGGCCGGCAGGAAGGCGACGCCTAAGCCGATCAGAAACCAGAGGCTTCGGTGAGTCTGCATGGAGGCCTGAATGGCCTGCGTGAGCGTCCCGCCCTTGCCGCCGGCGAGCTGTTGCCGAAAGTTGGCCTGCTCCTGCCAGGCCTGGCTGAGGAAGGTCTTGAGCTTGGCGCGTTCGTACACGACCACCGCCAGAATGGCGCCCAGTTGGATGGCGATATCGACGGTATCCGCTACCTCACCGGTGAACCCCAGCCAATGGCTGACGAGAATCAGATGGCCGGTCGAGGAGACAGGGAGATACTCCGTCAATCCCTCGACGATGCCCAAGATGATGGCAAGCCCCGGCCCAAAGTTTTCCATAATCGTGATCTCTTGTCCTTAGGGGTAATTGCGGAGTAGCCGTCGCGCTCTGTGCGATCTTCACAGAGGGGGGCGCTGCAGTCAAGCAAAGGCGAGATTTTGGAAGGGCCGGATGCTCATCTGGAGTAGGCGGAAGTCGTCCAACTATTGACAAACCGGCGATCATCCTCTACACCTGACTTACAAGATGTTGAAAAAGTCCGCCAGCGGGGACACGCTGAAGTATGAACGATGAGCGATGAACGAGGATCCGGCGAGACTGCGAGACGAGCGGGAAAGGCGAGAAACGTTCGCCTCCGCGTCACGCCCGTCCCGCTTTTCTCGCTCGTCCCGCTGCCTTCCCCGCTCAGCGTTCCGCGTTCAGCGTTTACATGCTCGCTGCGGCCGCGCTGGACGGCCTTTTTGGATATCCTGGGGAAGTCTGCTAGATAAGACCAGCCAATCCGTACAGGATATTAATTGGACAGAATGGATAGGAATCAGGACGCGAGGGACGCGGGCGTCACCTCGAAGGAGGCAGGGATGAGGACGTTGACCGGTATTGCCGTGACCGTGGCTGCCGCGCTGGCGCTGCAGGGCTGCATGGTCTCCAAGAGCAAGTACGAAATGGCCATGGCCGAAGCCGAGTCGGCTCGGACGGAGTTGGAACGGATCCGTTCGCAAAAGACGGCGCTCGACCAACAGGTCAAGAGTCTGAAGGACCTCAATTCCAAGTTGTCCGGCGATGCGGAGCTGGTCTCCGCAGAGCTACAGCGGGTGAAAGAGAGCCGCGAGAAGGAACGGGGCGGCATTGAAGGGCGCGTGAAGGAACTGGAGCAGAAGGTCAAGGATGTGGTGGGGCAGAACCGTTCGCTCCGCCAGGAGTACGAGGACCTGAAGCACCACAATGAAGCGCTCAAGTCGACGGTGGCGCGGTACCAGAAGGAGCTGAAAGAACGGCCGAAGGGCGCTGCGACGACAGCGGTGGTGCCGGGCCCGGCGTCACCGAAGGCGTCCCTCACGCCGCCCTCGGGACACGAGATCGGGTCGCTGCCGACCGCGCCGCAGCCGCCCTCCGCCGTGCCGGCGCCGCAGGCGGGCGCGGCTCCGAAGGCTCCGGCCGGCTTGTCGCCGGTGAACATCAATACGGCCTCGGCGAACGACATGGTGCTGTTCCTCGGCATGTCGCGCGAAGTGGCGGATAAAGTCATCACCAATCGGCCCTACAAGCTGAAGGGCGAGTTGGTCGCCAAGAACATCATGCCCAAGACCTCGTTCGATCTGATCAAGGATCGGATTACGACGTCGCAGTAAGCGATTAGAAAGAACGGCGTCAATCTCTGGACGGGCCCTTTGCCTCACCGGCGAAGGGCCCGTTGCATTTCGCAGGATGCTGAAAAAGGCCGCCGACTGCGTTCTCCCTCGCTCAGCTCCTGCGACGTATCAACGACAGTACGCCTCGGAGCTTCGCTTCGGTGCGGCCTTGCTCGGGAAACGCGCGTCTTGGCGCGCGGGGGTGGGCGGGTGTGATGTGGGTCTTTTTGAGCATCCTGCACGGCTTTCTGTATCTGGGTAAGCGATCGGAAGGCATGAGGGCTATGAGATCAGCAGCGGCCCTGATAAAATGGGCTTGCGGTACAGGCTTGAGGATTCGTGAGACAGGCTCGGTTGATGCGTAAAGCGATCTGGATCATCGGGGTAGTGGCGCTCACGCTTGCCGGCGGCGGGTATGTGTTCTTCGCCGGCGAGCGGAAGGCGCCGATTCGTTATCGCACGGCGCCCATTGAGCGCGGCACCATCGAATCCATGGTGACTGCCACCGGCACCATCAACCCGGTGGTCTCGGTCCAAGTGGGCGCCCAGGTCACCGGCAAGATCCAGAGCCTCCATGCGGATTTCAATTCGGTCGTGAAGGCCGGCGAGATCGTGGCGACCATCGATCCCTCCGTCTATCAAGCCCGCCGCGATCAGGCGGCGGCGACTCTGGCCAATACCAAGGCGGCTGTGGCCAAGGCGCAGGCTGATCTGGCGCAGCGCAAGCGCGAATTGGATCGGACGAAGTCCCTCTTGGGCCAACAATTTGTCTCGCAAAATGACGTGGACGTGGCGTTGACCGCTCAGCAGGGCGCGCAGGCGCAGCTGGAAGTGTCTGAGGCCCAGGTCAAGCAGGCCAAGGCCCAACTGGATGCGGCCGAGTTGGATCTCAAGTACACGGTCATTCGCTCGCCGGTGAACGGTATCGTGATCGCCCGCAACGTGGAGGTCGGACAGACCGTGACGGCCGGCTTCCAGACCCCGACGCTCTTTCTCATTGCCTTAGATCTCACCAAGATGCAGGTCGATACCAATGTGAGCGAGGCGGACATCGGGGGCATCGCGGAAGGCAAAGAAGCCACGTTCAGCGTCGATGCCTATCCGGGCGAGCCCTTCCGCGGGATGGTGAAACAGGTCCGCAATGCGCCGATCAGCGTGCAGAACGTCGTGGCCTACGACGTGGTCATCGAGGTCGACAATCGCGACTCCCGGCTCAAGCCGGGCATGACCGCCAATGTCTCGATTGTCGTCGCGCGAAAAGAGAATATTCTCAAGGCCCCGAACGCCGCCTTGCGGTTCAGCCCTCCCAAGAGCGGCCGTCGGGATGGGGATGCGACCGCGAAACCCGCCGCTGATCGTGCCGGCGCTCCACCCGCCGACGCTCCCAAGCGTCCGGCGAGTCACGCGCAGAAGAAGGTCTGGCGGGAAAGCGCCGCGGGCGACCCGGAAGCCATTTCCCTCCAGACCGGCATTTCCGACGGCTCCTTCACGGAAATCATCACCGACGCGCTCAAGGAGGGCGATCCCATTATCACCGGGATCGAGAGCCCTCGCTCCGGCCAACGCAGCGACTCGCTGCCGCCGGGCTTCGGCGGGGGTGGGCAGCATCGGCCGCGTTCACGCGACCGCGGCCTCTAGCCGGATGTTGAAAAAGACCGCCAGATGGGAAACGCTGAAGTATGAACGATGAGCGATGAACGAGGATCCGGCGAGACTGGCGAGACGCGCGCGAAAGGCGAGAAACGTTCGCCTCCGCGTCACGCCCGCCCCGCTTTTCTCGCTCGTCCCGCTGCTGTTCCCCCTCATCGTTCAGCGTTCACATGCGAGTTCGCTGCGGCCTTGCTTGGGAGAGGCGCGCCTTGGCGCGCTGGGGTGGGTGGGTGAGAAGGCGGATCTTTTGAACATTCTGCGAATTTCTGGGGCCGATAGCGCCGCCAGTCTCCCTATCTGAACTCCCAACAGAGTCTTATGAGCGGATTGATTGAGTGTCAGGATCTCTGGAAGGTGTACAAGGCGGGGGATGTGGAGGTGCAGGCGCTGCGCGGGGTGGCGTTGACCATCCAGCGTGGGGAGATGATCGCCGTCATGGGGGCCTCCGGATCGGGCAAGTCCACGCTCATGAATATCCTGGGCTGCCTCGATGTGCCAAGCCGCGGGAGCTATCGGTTAGACGGCGTCGAAGTCGGCGCGCTCGGGCAAGATGAACTCGCGGAGATTCGCAATCTGCGAATCGGCTTCGTTTTTCAAAACTTCAACCTCATCCCGAGAACCAACGCGCTGGAGAACGTGCAGTTGCCCTTGTTCTACCGCGGGCTCTCGATCAAGGAGCAGCGTGAGCGGGCGGCGGAGGCCTTATCGCGGGTCGGGTTGGCCGACCGGTCCGGTCATCATCCCGTGCAGCTCTCGGGCGGCCAGCAGCAGCGTGTGGCCATCGCCCGCGCGCTGGTGGCGTCCCCGGCGATCCTGCTCGCCGACGAGCCGACCGGCAACCTCGACACGGATTCCAGTCGGGACATCATGGGCATCCTCCAAAAGCTGAACGAGCAGGACGGCATCACGATCATCTTGGTGACGCACGAGTCCGACATCGCCCACTATGCGGCCCGCCGGCTACTGATGAAAGACGGCCAGATCGTGCGGGATGAGCGTCGGGTGCCCCGCTCGGCCCAGGAACCGGTTCTCTCATGATCCCCTTTCTCTGGCTGACCATCCTCACCGCCTTTCGCATCCTCGGCCGGAACCGGCTGCGCGCGGGCTTGACGATGTTGGGCATCGTGATCGGGGTCGGGTCGGTGATCGCCATGGTCAGCATCGGCGAGGGGGCCAAGGAAGCCGTCCGGGCCCAGGTGGCGACGATGGGCACGAACGTGATCATCGTGCTGCCCGGCGCGAGTTCGGTGGGCGGCGTACGCGGCGGGCAGGGCAGCGTGGTCACGCTGACGGTGGCCGACGCCCTGGACCTCAAGAAGAAGGTCCCGCTGCTGGCGGACACCGGCTACGGCAAGCGCGACGTGATGCAGGTGGTCAACGGCAACAAGAACTGGAACGCGCCGGTCAACGGGATTTCTCCCAGCTACCTGACGATTCGCGACTGGTCCTTCACCAGCGGCGGGCCCCTCACTCAGACGGATATGGAGACGGCCGCGCGGGTCGCGCTGGTGGGGCAGACGGTGGTGGACAATCTCTACGACCCCGGTGAGGAGCCGGTCGGCTCGACGATTCGCATCAAGAACGTGCCGTTCCGCGTGATCGGCGTGCTGGCGCCCAAGGGCCAGTCGGCGCAGGGGTCGGATCAAGACGACATTCTGTTCATTCCCTTCACGACGGCCGAACGCAAGGTGCTGGGGACGCAGTTTCTCGGGTCGGTCGGCGCGCTCTTCGCCTCCACCGATCGGTCCGAAGACTTGCCGGAGGCGGTGGAGGGCGTGCGGGAGGTGCTGCGGAGCCGCCATCGGCTGCAACCCGAGCAGTCGGACGACTTTACGATCCGTACCCAGGTCGACATCGGCAAGGTGCAGGAAGGCGCCAGCCAGACGCTCACGGCGATGATGTTTGCCATCGCGTCGATCTCGCTTATCGTGGGAGGGATCGGCATCATGAACATCCTGCTCGTGTCCGTGACCGAGCGCACGCGGGAAATCGGCGTGCGCATGGCCGTCGGCGCCAAGCGGCGGCACATTCTGATGCAGTTCTTGATCGAGGCGATGACGTTGAGTCTGGTCGGGGGCGTGCTGGGAATCGTCTTGGGGATTCTGGGGGCGCGGACCACCACGGTCTTCGCCGGATGGCCGACGATCATCTCGCCCCAGGCGATTCTGATCGCCTTCGCGTTCTCGGTGGTGATCGGACTCTTCTTCGGCTTGTACCCGGCCAACAAGGCCGCGCACCTCAACCCGATCGAAGCTTTGCGCTATGAATGAGGCGGGAGACGTTCTTCTGCACCGTCCAGGGAATCGTCAGGTCGGTTCGGTTGCGTCCGCTGTTCTTGGCGCGATAGAGGGCCTGGTCCGCCGCGTGCACGAGCGCATCGACGCTCTCGTAGGTGTGCAGGTCGCTGGCTGAGACGCCCAGGCTCATCGTGACCGTGATCGGCTGGCCGTCCGGCAGGACGATCGGCTTGCTCTCCAGTCCCGTGCGGACGCGTTCCGCCTGATTGACCGCCTTCTGCCAGTCGCACCCCGGCAGGACCATCAAGAATTCCTCGCCCCCGTACCGGCCGACGGCGTCGTATTGCCGCATCACGGCGCGCATGCGCCGCGCGCTCTCTTGAAGGACCAGGTCGCCGACCTGATGGCCGTGCGTGTCGTTGATCTGCTTGAAGTGATCCAGGTCGCCGAGGACGACGCCGACGGAGCTGTTCTCCCGCTTGGCGCGATTGAATTCCCGGTCGAGAATCTCGAAGACCGTCCGCCGGTTCCAGAACCCGGTGAGCGCATCTTGCGTGGCTTGGATGCGCAGCGCTTCGCGGGCTTCGATGAGTTCCTTTTGGAGATCCAGGATGCGGACGCCGGAGCGCACGCGGGCGCTGAGTTCGAGGGGATGGCAGGGCTTGATCAGGTAATCGTCGGCCCCGGCCCGCAACCCTTCGACGACTTCTTCTTTCTTGCTCTTGGCGCTGAGCAGGATGACGTAGACGTAGGGTTCGCCGCCTTTCTTACGGAGCTCCACGCAGACATCGACCCCGTCCATCTCCGGCATAGTCCAGTCCAGGATGGCGATCTGCGGCGCTTCCGGCGTTTGCAGAAGGTCCCAGGCCTCCTTGCCGTTCGTGGCCAAGACCACTTCGTACCCTTCCTTGGACAGGTTCGCGGCCAGCAAGCGTCGCGACATTTCTTCGTCTTCGGCGACCAGGATCTTCACGTCGTCTCCTGCTTGACCAGCCGCTCGATGGAGGCTCGCAGCGCGTGGAGTTCCCCGTCGAGCGCTGTCCAGGCCTGCCGCGCCTGGTCGAAATCGCCTGATTTGGCGGCCGTTTCGAGGTTGTGCGCGGCATCGAAGGCGCGCTGGGCGCTCAAGGTGCCGACGGCGCCCTTCACGGTGTGGGCGGCCCGCTCCAGGCCGCGGGCGTCCTGATTCCGCATCGTGTCGTGTATGAGCGCGGTCAGCTTGACCGAGCTCTCCAGGTACAAGCCCAACATGTTGAGGAGCAGCTCGCGGTCTCCCTCGACCCGTTCGAGGGCCGACTCGTAGTCGAAGGCGGCGGCGGGCGAGGCGCCGCCGGGCTTCTGCGGAGGGGGCGGGGAGGCCGCTTCCACGGGAGCGGTCTGCGGCGCGGGGTTTGCTGAGCGAGACGGGAGGATGGCGTCGATGACCTTGTTCAGTTCCGCCGGCTGCAACGGCTTGGCGACGTATGCGTCCATGCCGGCCTCAAGACAGCGTTCCCGATCGCCCTTGAGCGCATGCGCGGTCATGGCGATGATCGGCAAGTGTGTTCCCGAGGTCTGCTCCTTGGCTCTGATGGCGCCTGCGAGGGCCAACCCATCCATCTCCGGCATCTGAATGTCCGTGAGGAGCAGATCGTAAGTGCGCGCCTCCAGTTTCGCCAGCGCGTCGCGTCCGTTGCCGGCGACGGTGACCCGGTGGCCCCACTTCTCCAAGAGGCGCGTGGCCAGGGCTTGATTCACCGGATGGTCCTCGGCCAACAGAATCGAGAGGCTCGCCGCCGAGCGCGCCGGGGGCTGTTCGCGGACCGAGTGCCGCGTGACCAGCGGCGGCGTGACCGTCTCCGGCGATTGCGGCGTGGCGAGGGCGGTCAGCAGGGCGTCCATCAAGTCCGATTGGAGGACCGGCTTGATGAGATAGCCGGTGACGCCGATCTCGCGGCATCGGGCGGCGTCGCCGCGCTGGCCGGCGGAGGTGAGCAGGATGAGCTTGGTGGCGGACAGTTCCGGACGCTGTTTGATCTGCGTGGCCAGCGTAAAGCCGTCCATCTGCGGCATCTTGCCGTCGAGCAGGGCGAGGGCGAAGGGCGTTCCGGCTCGCTGCGCGTCCTTCAACAGCGCGAGGGCCGAGGCGCCGTCCGGCACGGCGGTCGGCCGCATGTGCCAGTTGCTCAGAATCTCCTGGAGAATGCGGCGCGTGGTGGCATTGTCGTCGACGATGAGGATGGGCAGTTCCCGGAGCGTCGGCGGGTCCGCGACGGCGGTCGGCGGCTCGGCCGACGAGGAGGGGAGCCCGACGTGGACCGTGAAGTGAAAGGTGCTGCCTGTTCCCGGCGCGCTCTCAACCCAGATGCGACCGCCCATCAATTCGACCAGTTGCGAGGAGATGGAGAGCCCCAATCCCGTGCCCCCGTACTTGCGGGTCGTGGAGCCGTCGGCTTGCCTGAAGGCTTCGAAAATCTGCTGATGCTTGTCGGCGGGGATGCCGATCCCGGTGTCGCGCACGGCGAAGTGGAGGAGCACTTCGCTGGCTGGTGAGTGGCGAGAGGCGATAGGCAATGGGGAAGAATCCGAATCGTGTCCCATAGCCCCTTGCCCCTTGCCTATTGCCCGAGATACCTCCAGCACGACTTCCCCCTCATGGGTGAACTTCAGCGCGTTGCTCAGGAGATTCATGGCGATCTGACGGATGCGTCCGGGATCGCCGATGATCGCATCCGGCACATCGGGGTGGATGTGGCAGGCCAATTCGATACCTTTCTCATGGGCGCGCTGCCGGAGCATCTTGACGGTGGCGCCGAGGCTGGTGCGCAGGTTGAAGGGGATGGGCTCGATGTCCAGCTTGCGGGCCTCGATCTTGGCGAAGTCCAGGATGTCGTTGATCAGGACCAAGAGCGAATCGGCGGAGGTTTTCACCATCTCGACGTAGTCGCGCTGTTCTGAGGTGAGCTCCGTATCGAGGGCGAGTTCGGCCATGCCGATGATGCCGTTCATCGGCGTGCGGATCTCATGGCTCATGTTGGCGACGAATTCGCTCTTCGCGCGGCTGGCGGCCTCCGCGGCCTCCTTCGCCGCCTGAAGTTCGGTTTGGACCCGTTGGTGTTCGGTCAAGTCCAGCATCGACCCGACGACGCGGACCGGCGCCCCGCCCTCGTCGTACTTGATGAAGACCCGGTCCAACACATAGGCGTAGGTCCCGTTCCGATGGGCGAACCGATACTCGCCGGACCAGGATCCGTGATGGGATTGAAAGGCCTGCCGATAGCCGCCCGAGACGCGCTCCCGATCGTCGGGATGGATCCGGTCCAACTTCCAGGCCAGCGTGGGGTGAATGTCCTCGGGGGCGTACCCGAAACGGGTTTCCAAGGTATCGTTCCACCAGAGGCCGTTGGTGTTCAGGTCCCAATCCCAGATGAGGTCGTTGGTGGCGTTGGCGACGAGATAGAGCCGCTCTTCGCTCTGGCGCAGCGCCTCTTCCGCCCGTTGCCGCGCCACGACCGGAGTCAGATCGATTCCGAAGGCGCGCACCGTCTTGGCCTGGCTCAGGGGGTAAAAGGACCAGCCGATGTGGCGGTCGGCGATGGACACCGGCACGTGCTCGATCGGCTTGTCGTCCGCCAAGCACCGGGCGATGAGCTCGGGCAGCGACGCGGGAAAGACGGTCGGCAGCGTGGATTCCGAATAGCCCAAGTCCGCCATGAGGCTCATCATGGCCTGGTTCGCGTAGCGGAGATTGAGCGCCGGGTCCAGCTCGGCGATGGGATTCGGCGACTCCTCGGCCAGGTTGGCCAGCCGCCGCGTGTCGAGATCGCCCAGGCGGTAGGGCGCCAGATCCGTGCAGTGGATCACGCACCCGGCGGCTTCCCCCTGGCGCATCAACGGCGAGCCGGAGAAGGCGACTTCGCGTCGCGAACCGTCGGGCAAGGTGAGCGTAAACGCGGGTAGGTGGAACTGGCGGCCGGTCGCGAGCACTTGGTCGAGCGGGCAGACGGCGCCGTTGCCGGCCAGCACGGTGTCGCAGCCGAGGAGCTGGTGCAAGTCGCTCCCGATGCACACCGGCGCGCGCTTGCCGAACAGCCGTCCCGCGGTCGCGTTCATATAGAGGACAATGCGGCGGCGATCCGTGACGAAAATGGGATCGTGGAGCGACTCGATCATCTGTACGAGATCGCCGGCCGCAGGGGGCCAGGCGGTCTGATCCGGATGAGCCTCTCCGTCCCTTTTAGGCTGCGGCTTGAACACTCCCCCCCCGTCCTTGCAGGTATTCCTCGATCTTGACGCCTTCCTGCTCGGCGTCCAGCACGGTCGCGATGGCCCTGGCATCGCCGGGGCCGCTCTGCGCGGCCAGATCCAGCGGGATCGGAGGCGCATAGGGATTGCCGGCCGCGTCGCGGATCAAGAGGACAACCGGCAGATGCAACTTGCCCGGGGTGACGTTGACCACGATGCCGCGGTCGCCCGAGTTCAAGGCCACGAGACTGTAGAGCGGATAGACGCCGACGACCCGAATGAGATGTGACACCAGTGACAGGCTGTACCGGCCGGCCTGCGCTTCCCGGTACAGCGTGCTGAGGACTTCGCGCGCCGGCAGCGGCGTGACGCCCAGTTGGCCCGTGATCATTTCATCGTAGCGGTCGGCGATGAGGATGATCTGGCTCATTTCCCCGGTCTGCGCGCCGGAGACGTCCTGCGGGTAGCCGGATTGATCCTGCGAGGCATGGTGCTCCGCCACGACCCGCAAGACGTCCGTGTGAAATCCGCCGTTCTTCTGCAGCAACGTCACGCCGAGCCTGGGGTGGGTTTCGTAGAGGTCGCGCTCCGGCTTGGAGAGGGTCTTCGACAGCCGCAGCATATAGTTGGGGAGCCGCAGCATGCCGACGTCGTGCAGCAGGGCGCCGGTGGCCAACGTGCGCAATCGTTTTTCATCGAAGCCGAGGGTATGGCCCATCACCATCGCCAAGGTCGACACCGAGAGGACGTGGTCGCGCAGGGCCGGGTCGAATTCTCGGGTGCGAATCAACGCCATATAGGCCGCCTGGGAATCCATGACCTTCGGCATCATTTCGGTGACGACGTGTTTGACTTCCTGGCTGTGGATGATTTCGCTGTTGCCGATGTTCTGGAAGACCGTTTCCACGTGTTGGAGCAGTTCCTCGCGGGCCTGGCGGGCCTGGGCCAGCTCGGCGCCCAGCGCTTCGGGCGAGACGTTGCCGGCGAGCACATTGCCCGTCGCCGCGCGCAGGGGCGGCAGTTCGGCCGAGGGGACGGCCTCAAAGGATTCTTCCTCGACGCCGTCGTCGAGCCCGCGGGCGGTGTCGATGTCGACTTCTTTCACCCCCGAGTGGTGGAGCTTCTCGATCTGGGCCGCCGTCTTGATCAGAAACGTGTGGGTGAGGAACGACGTCGTGAGCCACGAGCGGTCGAACCCAGCGACATACATGCCGATCTTCAGCGAGCTGACCGGGATTCGTTTGACAGCCATGGTATCCCTCGCAGTGCGGCCCGGTGGTCGAGATGGTTAGAGAAATCCTCTGTACTTATCGGTCTTTACGGGACAAGGCTTGAGCCGGCGGCAGTCTCGTAAAGCCCCGGCGAGGAGGGCGGGGAGTCGAGAAAATGCCTGCTTCGGACCTCCTAAGTCGGACTTCGGAAAAGGGGCTAGGCGGCGAGCTTGGCCTCGGTCTGTGGGGGTTTCAGATAGTCTTCGATTCTGACGTTTTCCCGTTCGGGGTTGAGGAGGGCGGTGATCGTCCTCTGGTCGCTGGCTTCGCCCTGGGCGGCCAGATCGAAGGGGATGGGCGGGGCATAGGGCTGTCCATCCGGGTCCTTGATCAGAAGCACGACCGGCAGGTGCAGCTTGCCCGGCGTGACGTTGACCACAAGGCCGCAGTCGCCGGAGCTGAGGGAGACCAGACTATACAGCGGATAGACGCCGACCACGCGAATCAATTGCGCCACGAGATCGGCGTCCAGGCGGCCGTCCATGGATTCCTGATAGAGCCGACTGAGGACTTCGCGGGCCGGCAGGGGCGCCACGCCCAACTGTCCGGTCAGCATTTCGTCGTAGCGGTCCGCGATGAGGACGATCTGGCTCAGTTCTCCCGGAGGTCCCGTGAGCGCGTCTTGCGGATATCCCGATTGATCATGCTGCAGGTGGTGTTCCACAACGATCCGTAACACGTCCGTGTGGAATCCCCCGCTTTTTTGAAGCAGGGACACGCCCAGGCGAGGATGCGTCTCGTAGACCTCCCGTTCCGGTTTCGACAGAGTGTTCGACAGACGGAGCATATAGCTCGGCAGGCGGAGCATGCCGACGTCGTGCAGGAGGGCGCCGGTGGCCAGCGTGGAGAGCCGCTTTTCATCGTAGCCTAGGGCTTGGCCGATGATGAGGGCCAGGGTCGACACCGAGAGGACATGCTCCCGGAGCGCCGGATCGAGGTCGCGTGTCCGAATCAGCGCCATGAACGCCGCCGGCAGTTCGAGCACCTTGGGAATCATCTGCGTGACGACCTGCTTCACCGCCTGGCTCTGAACCGTCCCGTGGGCCCCGATCGTCTGGAAGACGTTCGTGACAGTCTGGAGAATTTCCTCGCGCACCTCGCGCGCCTGCGCCAAGTCCGCCCCGAGGGTGGGAGAAAATTCTGGCGTGGGCGAGCGTGGGGCATTGGGCGGGGCCGAGACCCTGTGCTGCGATGACGTCGGCGCGGCGGCCTCGCCGGCCGCGTCGAGGCCGCGGGACGGATCGATGTCCACCTCCCGAATCCCCGACGATCGCAGCTTCTGGATCTGTGCGTCGCTCTTGATAAGGAAGGTATGGGTCAAAAAAGACGTGGTCAGCCACGACCGATCGAATCCGGCCACGAACATGCCGACCTTCAGGGCGTCGATGGGAATCCGCTTGAGGGCCATCCTCTGCCTTTGAACGGTGTCGGGACCACGATGCAGGGTGTGTAGAGCAGCTCATTCCGTTATCGGTTGATGACGGGGGGAGCCTTGAGGGAAGAATCGGCGCTGGTCGCGGGGAGCCTGGCGAGCCGCGGACGGGGGGGAAGCTAGGAGAGGCCGGGGCCGGCGGAGGGGAGGGCGCGAAGGGTGACGGTAATCCGGGGATGCTCGGGCGGATCGGGTTGTTTCGACAGGTGCAGTTCCACGATCCGATTGTCGTTGAGCCCCAGCGCTTCACAGACGGCGTCCTGGGTGATCTTCAATCCGCCGTCCAAGTCCCTCCGCATCGGCGAGATGAACTGAAAGTGGATCGAGAGCGAGAGCAGCTTGTCGCGCAGGGAGGCGCGCAGGAGGTCCCGCTGAGGCGAGCGGGCGAAGGCGACCATGATCCGCTGGGAGACGTAGTCCTTGTAGGCCCGTCCCGCGGCCGACAGCACCCGCCGGCCTTGCACCGTCGCGTATTGCGCATTGATGCTGGGCGGAACCGCCAGGACGAGTGTCAAGCTATCGGCCGTGGAGTGCCCGTCCCCTGCCAGGGCCTCGGCCATGGACGGGACGATGGACAGCATGCGGCGGCGCTTGCGCGTCGGAAAACTGGACAGCGGGGAGATGCCCGGCTGCGGGGGCGCAGCGGCTTGCGGGAGCGGTTCGGCTTGCGGGGCCGGACGATAGGACAGGACCCGAAGCGGGACAGGCCCGCGGGGGCGACTCCGCCTATGGGTCGATCGCCTCACGCGACAATCTCAGAGCAGGTTGAGGATGGTGTTCAGCTGCTGTTCGTACTTCTCTTCGGAGCGGGAGACGAAGCGGCGCCATTCGGAGGGGTTCCAGATCTCCAAGCGATTGTAGAGGCCGACCAGGATGACCTCCTGATCCTCCTCGACCGGAATCTGTTTGCGGAGCTTGCCCGGAATCAGCACGCGGCCGGCCTTGTCGAGTTCCGAGGTGCCGGCTTCCGACACGACGAAATGCATGAAGAGGCGGCTCTGGTCTTCGTCGAGCTTGGCCTTCGTCCGCTCGAGCACCCGTTCCCACTCCTTGACGGAGTAGGCCAGGATGGCTTGTTCCGGACCCTTCAGGAACACGACGGCCTGGCCGTCGGACTCCAGAGCTTCCCGAATCGGGGAAGGCACGATGAACCGGCCTTTCTCGTCGAGCCGACAGAGATACTCACCGGCAAACACGGGACCCTCCGATCGGTCAAACCTCACGCCGCCCCAGGCCCGCACAACTACGTGTTCGCCTCAAGGCGGGTGAAATACGCGTTGATACTATAGGGGAATGTCACGAATGTCAAGAAAGTCGGCGCCGATGCCGGCTACGGCAGCGACTCCGCCCCGCCGTCGGACGGCGGCAGGTCCGGGCCGGGCGCGCCGCCCAACTCCCCGAGATCGGCGGGCAGGTCCTCTCCCATCTCCTCGCCGACTTTCTTCATGAGCCGCTCCATGCTGCGCGGGTCTTGCTCGTCAAAGTCTCCGTAGCGGCTCGGGTCGGTCAACGCTTCGAGGCGGGCCTCCTCGGACTTCGGCGAGGCGAAACGAGAAAAGAGTCGGTCCAGCTTGAGGCTGCGGCAATGGGGGCAGGCCGGCGGCTCGGCGCTGCGCAGGCTCATGATGAGCAGGGCGCTCACTCTCCGGCAATCCTGGCAACGGTATTCATAGATCGGCATAGATCAGGGTCCTACAGGGCGCGGGCCAGGGTGCATACGAACACGGAGCCGGCTCCCGCCTTGCGCAACGCCTTGGCGCATTCGTTGACCGTCGTCCCGGTCGTATAGACATCGTCGATGAGCAAGACGCGCTGATCCTCAAGCAGCTGCGGTCGCTCCACCGCGAACGTGTTGCGCAGGTTCTTGAGCCGCTCGGCCCGGCTGAGCTCCGATTGCGCCGGCGCCGGCCTCGTGCGGACGAGCGTATCATAACTGAGGGGAATCCTCAGGCGCCGCGCGACGAGATCCGCCAGAAGCAACGACTGATTGAATTCGCGATCGCGGAGCCGATCCGGGTGCAGCGGGACGGGCACGACGAGATCGCAGCCGCGCGCCTCGGCCGCCCGCGTCAGCAGCAGGGCCGCAAGCGGCGCGGCAAGGGCGACCTTTCGCCGATACTTGAAGAGATGAATGGCATCCTTGATCGGCGACTCGTAGGCGTAACAGGACCAGGCTTTCTCGTAGGCCGGCGGATGCCTGTGGCAGTCGTCGCACTGCCAGTCCGGTGTGAAATCGGTGGCGATCGATGAGCCGAAGGGGCGGCCGCACCGCGGACACTCCGGCTGCGGCACGGGGATGAGGCGCCCCCAACAGGCGCGACAAAAGAAGGGAATGGGATCGCCGCTCAGGGTCCGGTCGCAGAGCGTGCAGCGCACCGGCAGGAACAGATGCGACAGGGTTCTCAAGGATTCGGCCAGGCCGTGTGTCATCGTGGGATCCCTGCGGTGCTTGTAGGCAATCGGACGCATCCTGTCAAGCGGGCGAGCGGGTTTCGAAGGGACCGGGCGGCGGTGACGGTCGCCTTGTCGATCCGGATGAGCTGTGATATAGGTGCACGGCCATGGATCTGTCCATCACGATCGCCGGCGTCCGCTTCCCCTCCTGCTTCATGAACGCCGCGGGCGCGCTCTGCGTGACCCAGGAGGAACTGGAAGCCTTGGGGCGGTCGGCATCCGGCGCGATCGTCACGAAGTCCATGACGCTCGAGCCCCGGGCCGGCAATCCGGAGCCGCGCTATGTGGCCTTCCCCGGCGGGTCGATCAATTCCATGGGGTTGCCGAATCTCGGTTACCGCCGCTACGTGGAATTGATCCCTGAGCTAAAGCGGTTCAAGAAGCCGGTCATCGCCAGCGTCGCCGGCCTTCAAGAAGATGATTTTGTGACGATTGCCGAGGCGGTGAATCGCTGCGGTCCGGACCTCATCGAGGTCAACCTCTCCTGCCCCAACATTCCCGGGAAACCCCAGATCGGGTATGACCCGGAGGCGTCCGAACGGTTGCTGAAACGGGTGAGGCGGGTGATCACGGTGCCGATGGGCGTGAAGCTCCCGCCCTACTTCGATCCGGCGCACCATCAGATGATGCACCCCGTGCTCGCGCGCGCGGGGCTGGATTTTCTGTCCCTGATCAACTCGGTGGGCAACGGCCTGGTCGTGGACCCGGTCGCGGAGTCCGCGGTGATCAAGCCGAAGGGCGGATTCGGCGGCTTGGGCGGCGCCATCATCAAGCCGGTGGCGCTGGCCAACGTGCGGGCCTTTTGGAAATTGTTTGACGGCGCGCTGCCGATCATCGGCACCGGCGGCGTGACGACCGGCCAGGATGCCTTCGAGCATCTGCTCTGCGGGGCGTCGGCCGTGCAGGTGGGCACGGCGCTGGTGGAGGAGGGGACCGACTGCTTCGAGCGGCTCAATGAAGAACTCGCCGCGACGCTCCGTCGACAGGGCTATCGCTCGCCTGCTGAAGCCCGCGGTCAGTTGAAAGAACTGTAGGGCCGCTCGTCTCGTACCGCAGCTAGCGGGAACCGAAGTTCTTGGGCAGGAGCCGCATGACCAACGCCTGCCGGAGCAACTGCGCTACATTCCGGACGTCCAGGCGACGCATCAAATTGAAGCGATGCACCTCGACGGTGCGGACGCTGATGTCCAGCCGGTCGGCGATCTCCCGATTCGTGAGCCCGCTCGCCACGAGGCGGAGAATCTCCCGCTGCCTCGGGGTCAGGGATGGACCGGTGGGTGCCCGTCGTGCGGTCGTCTTTTTGGCTGCCTTGCGTCGCGTCCGCGCCATATCGTCCTCGTCTCCTCGTGATCGCCGCCAGCGGCTCCTGAACATGCCGAACTACTTAGGTATCAAAACCGTGGGGCGCAGTCTAGCAAACAACCGATTCGCATGTAAATACCCCCATGTGGATATTTCTATACGAAGTTCGACAGGTCCCGGAGGCGTGCGGCCGTGAGCGGGGGGCGGTGGCGCGCCGTCGCTCGCATCGGTTGGCGGATGCTGCGGGATCGTCCGTTGCGCGCGCTGATCACGGTGATGGGCGTGGCCGTCGGCGTTTCGGCGGTCGCGGCGCTCTTCGAGGCAAATACTCAAGTATTTCAATCATTTCGTCGGAGCGTCGAAACGGTTGCCGGCCGCGCCACCCTCGTGGTGGCGCAAGGGGAGCTGGGGCTGGACGAGCGGCTGATCGTCGCGTTGCGAGCGAGGCCGGAAGTGGCCTCGGCCGCGCCGGTCGTACAGGTGACCGCTCGGGCCGTTGCGGCGACCGGAACCGGCGCGACCTTTGTCATCCTCGGGCTCGATCTGCTCGAACTGTCCGATCTCAAGGCGGTTCGTCTCGCGACGCAGGCCGGGGAATCCCTGAGTCTGGAGCTGCTGGCTGCTCCGGATGCCCTGTTTCTTGGCGAGGACCTTGCGCGTGAATTGGGCCTGCGCGAAGGGAGCAGCCTCTCGGTCGTCGTCGGCGCCCGACCGCGACGAGTGACGGTGCGGGGACTGCTGCGCGTTCCGGATGAGGGGGGCTCGGTCTGGCGACGCATGGCGGTCATGGACATCGCCGCCGCGCAGGCACACTTCGACATGGTAGGGCGGCTCGATCGAATCGAGCTCGTGACCGAACCGCAGATGTCTGTCGCCGCGGTCGAAGCGGCACTCCGAGCGAGTCTGCCCCCCTCCGTGACGGTGGCTCGACCTGGGCGCCGATCCGAGCAGATCGAGCGGATGACCAGGGCCCTGCAGTTGAATCTCGGGGCGCTGAGCGCGGTGGGACTGTTGATCAGCGCCCTGTTGGTGTTTCATACCCTGTCGTATGCCGTCCTTGCGCGGCGCCGGGAGATCGGCATGCTGCGCGCGCAGGGGATGTCCCGCCCGGCGGTTTGCCTCCTCTTCATGGGGAGCGCTCTGCTCATGGGATTCGTCGGCGGCGCGCTGAGCGTGGGGCTCGGCCTCGGGCTGGCGCGGGGTTTGCTGGCCTTGCTGTCCCGCACGGTCTCGGATCTCTATGCGCACGTGCCCGCGGAGGCCGGGCTCTCGGGGATGTCCCTGCCGCCTCGCTTGATCGCGCAATCGCTCGCATTGGGCGCCGGCGTGTCCCTCCTGGGCGCGCTCAGTCCCAGTCTGCAGGCGGCGCGGATGCCGCCGGCTCACGCCTTGCTCCCGCTATCGCCCCAGACGGAGTTCGCCGCGCATCTGCGCCGGCTGTCGGGGGCGGGCGCCGGATGTCTGGCCGGCTCCCTGGCGCTGGCGTTGATCCGTCCCGTCGATGGCGTGCCGCTCTTCGGATATGCGTCCGCCTTGTTGGTGCTGCTGGGGATCGCCTGTTGGACTCCGTGGCTGCTCCATCTGCTCGGTCGGACCCGAGCGCATGCGGCTTCGGGGCCTGTTCCGAACCGTCGCCGGTGGCCCCTCTTCTGGGTGGCGGTGGATCATGTGGTGCGCGCGCCGATTCGGCACGGCGTGACCGTCGCGGCCTTGATGGTCGGCGTCGCCCTCATGGTCGGCGTCGGCGCGATGATCGGGAGCTTCCGTCTGACGGTGGAGCGATGGATCGCGCAGACGATTACCGCGGACATCATCGTCGCCTCATCGGCCTGGCTGCGCGACGACCAAGGCGGCGCCGGCTCCAACCGGCTCCCGGGCGTCTGGCGGCAGGCGCTCGCGGGGGCGCCCGGGGTGCGCGCCGTCGACCTCTATCGGCAAGTCCGGCTCGAGCTTGGGGGGCGGACGGTCACGCTGGTCGCGAGAGACCTGGCGCTGCATGCGACCCATAGCACCTATTGGCTCCTCGATGGGGATGCCGCGATGCTGCTCCCCCGCGTGGCGGAACGCCGCGGCATCCTGGTGGCGGAGGCCTTGGCGCAGGCCATGGGGTGGCGGGCCGGCGATCGTATCGAGCTACCGACGCCGCAGGGGACGGTGACGGCGCCGATTCTGGCGCTCTTCTACGACTATGCCACCGACGGCGGCAAGATCGTGATGGATGGCAGCCTCTACCGCGCGCTCTGGCAGGATGACGCGGCGACGGTCTATCCCCTCTACTTGGAAGCCACGGCGGATCGCGAGCGGACGCGGCGGGCCATTCTCGATCGGCTCGGGCCTGAGGCGGAGGTCGTGCTCATCGAGAACGCGGAATTGCGGGCCGAGATCATGCGCATCTTCGATCGCACCTTCGCCGTCACCCGTGCGCTGGAGTGGATCACCGTGGTGATCGCAGTCTTGGGCATCATGAACGCGCTCTTCATCTCCGTCTTGGAGCGGCGGAGGGAATTGGCCACGTTCAGGGCCATGGGAGCGAGCCGCGGTCAGATCGGCCAGGTGGTGGTCTGGGAATCCCTGGTGATCGGCGTGATGGGGGCGCTGACGGGGATCGCGGGGGGGCTCTGTCTTTCGCTGCTGCTGGTGAAGGTGGTCAATCGCCAGTCGTTCGGGTGGACCATTCTGTGGGAGCCCGGCGGGATGTTGCTGCTCAAGGCCGCCGGCATCGCCCTGACAGCCGCGCTCGCGGCCGGCGCGATCCCCGCGCGCATGGCGGCGCGCCAATCGATCTCGGAAGGGGTGCGCTACGAGTAGAGGAAGCGGCTAGGCCGTGGCCGACGTACGGCTCGGCTGCGTCGGCGCGGCAGACGGCGCATAGTCCACGTCGATCTCAAACCCCAAATCCGTGATCATCCGCCAGGCCTCAGGCGCGGGCTGGCCGGGGGTGGTGAGGTAGCCGTCCACGAAGAGGGAATCGGCGGCATAGAGGGCGAAGGGCTGCAGGCTGCGGAGATTGAACTCGCGTCCTCCGGCAATGCGGAGTTCGGTTCGCGGGTGCAGAAATCGGAAGAGACAGAGGACTTTCAGACAGCGCTGTGGCGACAATTCTTTGAGGTCTTGCAGCGGCGTGCCCGCGACCGGGTGCAGGGTGTTGAGCGGGATCGAGTGTGGCTTCACGTCGCGCAAGGCGAGCGCCAAGTCGATCACGTCTTCGTCCTGCTCACCCATGCCGATGATGCCGCCCGAGCAGATCTCCAGGCCGGCGCTGCGCGCATGCC
>CAYZTJ010000062.1:0-19162 GCA_964481215.1 uncultured Nitrospira sp.
GGGATCTGGGACGTGGACGATCAATACCCCGGCATCTTCTGGGACTTCTATTTCGAAGAGCCGGCGGGCGGCGTGACCTATCCGGACCGGATCGGTCGGAGCCTTGGTCCGTTCAACCCCGGGATCTGGTCCGGTAACATCATGTCCGATCCGACGCTGCGCATCAGCTCGGTTGAGGACTTGAATGCCAACGGCTTCAGCACCTTGACCACGCAGGCGCATCAAGACGTCATCGGCAACGGCGTGTGGGAGCCCTCTGGGTCCTTGAAGGGCGGCTGCTGCACCGGTCCGACCTGGCGTATCGTCGTGAAGCGCGCCTTGCAGACCAGCGATCCGAACGACGTGCAGTTCCAGGCGGGCGGAACCACCCCGGTGGCCTTCGCCGTGTGGGACGGCACCAACGTGGAACGGAACGGCATGAAGGGCATCTCGACCTGGTTCACGCTCAAGCTTCCGTGAGCCATGCGTAAGATGCGCGGTCCTGCGAGCGGTTAGCGCGGGGACGCCATGAGTGAGCCTTGGGCCGGTTGGGGATCAGACCCCAGCCGGCCCAATGTTTTTTTGCCTGTCGCCGATCTTTCCCGGGGCAGAATGTATCCCCACCTGCCTGCATCTAGTGGCGAGTTTCAGCCACTGGCGGGCCATCCAAGTGGTTGAAATTCCATCATGGGAGGGTGTATAAGGAAAGGCCCTGCTGAGATCGATTGGGCGATCCCTGAGTCACGTCGGATCACCGTCCGGGTGTGGAGTACATGCAGTGAAGACTCTCTTACTTTTCCCCCCCAGCTGGCACCCGTCCCAGCCCTATCTGAGTCTCCCCTCATTGACGGGGTTCCTAGAGGCGAACGGAATTCAAAATATTACCCAGCGGGACCTGAACATCGAGGTGTTGGATTCGCTGCTCACGAAGAGCTATGGCATCGAGGTTGGGACCCGTCTCGCGGAGAAGGTCAAGGAACTGGAGCGGGGGAGCCGCACCCAGTCGGGACCGGGGAGCGACGAGCACCGCGCCCGAGTGGTCGAGGCCTTAGACCGGATCGGCTATCTCTACGAGCGGATCGAGGGGGCCAAGGAGGCGCTTCGAGGGGAAGGCTTCTACGACCTTGAAACCTACCGGGAAAGTCTCTTTCTGATCGACAAGTGGCTGGAGGTGATCTCCACCCTCTATTTCCCGACCCGCATCACGGTGGTCGACAATCAGCTCCCGTCCTATTCGATCTATTCCTCCAAACACTTGCAGCAGGCGATCAGGGACGAGCAACAGAATCCCTATCTTGCCTTGTTCCGGGATCGCTTCCTGCCGTCGATTCTCGGCGACGCGCCGGATTTTGTCGGCGTGTCGATCACGGCGACCTCGCAGATCATCCCGGGCCTCACGCTCTGCCGTCTCATCAAAGAGGCCAGGCCCGAGATTCATCTGACCGTCGGCGGGAGCATTTTCACGCGTCTGGTGGACAATCTGCGCCGCTGTCCCGGCCTCTTCGATCTGGTGGACGACTTCATCGTGTTCGAAGGCGAGACGGCGCTGCTGGAATTGCTGCGGCAACTGGACGGCAAGCGGGACTACAGCAAGGTGCCGAATCTGATCTATCGGGAAAACGGCAAGATTCGGGTGAATCAGCCCTTCTACTCGGAGAATATCGCCCAACTGCCGGCGCCGAACTACGACGGCTTCCCGTTCCGGCTCTATCTGGCTCCCCAGACGGTGCTCCCGGTTCAATTTTCCCGAGGCTGCTACTACAAGGACTGCGCCTTCTGCGCGCTGACATTGGACCACCAAAACTTTCGGCAGAAGGATCCGGGGCGCACGGTGGACGAACTTGCCCATCTTTCCTCGAAGTACGACACCGCGTTCTTCTTTTTTACCGACGAATGTCTGGCCCTCTCGCCCACGAAGCGGCTCTGCCAGCAGCTCATCGAGCGCAATCTCAATCTCCAATGGACCGCGGAGATGCGGTTCGAGAAGAACCTGTCGCGGGAGTTGCTGGCGTCCATGCGCGAGGCCGGCTGCTTGAAGATTGTGTTCGGTTTGGAAACCTTCAACCAGCGCATGATGGACTTCATGAAGAAAGGCATCCAGCAGGAACACGTGCGGCGCATCGCCGACGACTGCGTGGATCTGGGCATCGCGGTGCATTGCTACGTGATCGTCGGCTTCCCGACCGAAACGGAGCAAGAAGCCCTGGAGACCATGAACTTCGTCGTGCAGAACGCGAAGCTCAATTCATCGTACGGGTTCTCCTGCCAGCCCTGCCTCTTCGACCTGGAGAAGGAAGCGCCGATCATGAACGATCCCGGCGGCTACGGCATCCGTCGGATCATGCGCCCGGCGGCGGAAGACCTGAGCTTGGGATTTTTCTACGAGGTGCAGGAGGGCATGACGCCCGAGGAAGCCGAGCGCGTCTACCAGCACGTCTATGAAAAGATCAGCGAAGTGGTGTGCGAATTGCCGTTCAACTATTCGATGGCGGACGGGCTGCTGTATATCGCCCGCGCCAACGCGCAGGCGCCGCAACCGGCGCGGTCCTGAGCAGGAGCGGCAGCGAAGGGCTCTCTAATGACGGGAACGCAGACCATCGAGCGCGCGGGAGGCCGGCTGGCCGATCACGGGCTCTTGTTCGAATACACCGTCAAGCTCCTCGTCCTCGCCGGATTTTTGGAGCTGGTGTTGTACCGGTTGGTGTCGCGACTGGGGATGCACTTCAGCAAGCTGGCGGAGCAGCACGAGTGGATTCGCGTCTTCTTCAAGGCGGTCTCGTCGATCGGCTTGACGCTGCTCAATGTCGTCTCGCTGCTCGTCTTTCTGGGACTGTTTGTGCAGCTCTACACGCGGCTCCATCAGCGTCCCAAGGGCGCGCTGGAATATGTCGCGATAGCCGGCGTGGGGCTCGTGATGGCGCTGACAGTGGTCTATCTGTTGTTTCCTCCGGGGATGGTCAGCGCCATCGCGTACAACGTGGTCTTTTTCGTCGGGCTCGTCGCCCTGGCTGTTCTGTACGTGACCGCGCAGCCGAGCTGGACGCGCCGGGCCATGATGGCCTCCTACCTGCTCGGAATCTCCGGCTGGCTCTACTATCAGACGTCGTCAACCCTGTATGGGGTGCTGGGCTTGATCGGGTCGCCGCCCCTGGTGCACGAGGTCAATCGCGCCGGTGAGGCCTTCATGGTGCTCGCCAGCATCCTGGCGTTCGTCGCTTATGGCTGGCCTTCGTTCTGGTCGAAGAATCGTACCCAACGGCACCGGGCGGTCTACTTTCTGGCGACCGGGGGGCTGCTCTTTGTCGGGCTGCTCTTCTTGGACTACTGGCTGACGCTCTACGATCCCAAGATTGCGGAGGGGGTCCGCAAGGGGACGCAGGGGATCGGCTGGATTTTCCAGATGGGGATGGGGTACACGTTCTACCTGCCCTTTGCGCTCTATCTGACCGGCCTCTTGTGCTGGGCCTATGCGGTCGTGAAGCAGATCAGCGAAGGGCGAACGGCCGGATACGGGCTCGCGCTCATGTTTATCGCCGGGTACGCGCTCCAGCTCTCGCACCTCACGCTGATGGTGGCGATGGGCGTGACGCTGGTCTCGCTGGAGGCGCGGCGCCGGACGGTGACGGAGGCGGAATCGTCGGCATTGGAAGAGGCCTTGGCGACGGGTTCCTCGTCGCTGGTGGGTGAGCGGACGTAGTGTCATCATAAAGGTTGTGTATGGATCAATCACAGACGGCACCAATTGAGACCCAAGGGGCGGCGGCGGATCCCGGCGATCAGCCCCTGTCGCCGGACGACGAAATTGCGGAATTGGAGAAACACCTGGCCGCGGAGGCCGATGACTTTCAGGCACGATGCCGATTGGGGGAACTCTACTTCAGCAAAGGACGGCTGGACGATGCGCTCACGGAAGTGCAGAAATCGATCGAGATGGCGGAGGCGCTGCGGACGGAGATGGACCGGTCGCTGGCCATGTACTGCTCGAACTTGGGGACGATCTACGCCACCAAGGGGATGCCGGACGAGGCGGAGGCCCAATTCAAGAAGGCGCTGCAGCTGAACGCCTACGACGTGCTGGCGCTCTTCAATCTTGGACGCGTCTGCAACGACAAACGCCAGTACATGGACGCGAAGGGCTACTTCGAGCGCCTGGTCGAGGTCACGCCGGATGACCCGATCGCCTGGTATAATCTGGGCGGCGTCTATGCCGAGTTGGACAATCCGCAGGTCTCGGACTACAACACGATCGACATGGCCATCCAGTGCTACATGCGGACGTTGGATCTCGACCCCAAGCACTTGGAATGCAGCTTCAAGCTGATGGAAATCGCCCTGGCCCACAAGAAGACGGATCTGGCGCTCAAGGTCATGGAGGACGCGGTCCAGCACAATCCGGACGAGCCCTTGGCCTACTACAATCTCATCAGCGCCTACGACAAGTGCAAGATGTTCGAGCAGGCGGAAGACACCAGGCAAAAACTCAAAGATCGATTCGCCAAGCGCGCGCGGGAAGGCGGTAAGGCCTGACGCGACGCGCAGGCTCCCTCAGTTCAACGAAGGAGAGGATTCACCATGTTTGGAAGCATCGGATTCACAGAGCTGATCCTGATCCTATTCATCGTCCTCATCATCTTCGGCGCCGGCAAGCTGCCGCAACTCGGTGAAGGGTTGGGCAAGGCCATCAAGGGCTTCAAGAAGTCCGTCCATGAGGCGGATGCGATCGAAGCGGAGGCCCAAGCGGCCCAGGCGCAGGCTCAGGCGGCGGCCACGGCCTTCACCCAGACGACACCGCAGATTCCGCCGCCGGCTGCGGCGATGGCGACGGCCGATCAGACTCAGGCCGCCCCTGCGGCGGTTCCGCTGGAATCTCCTTCAAAGGCCTAAGGGCGCAATCGAGGTCGGGGTGTTCGGGAGGGGCGAGGCCTCTCGCCCGGCCTTTGCCATGAGGAGAGCGAATGGCGACGCAAGTTGAATTGGCCGTCGGCTACATCGAGACCTTCGCCGGGAACGGAAAGACCCGCAGCACCGGCGACGGCAAGCTCGCCGTCAAGGCTGGCATTCCCTTACCCCACCATCTGGCGCTCGACAAGAATGAGCGGTGGCTCTACTTCGCCGAGTCCGGTTCAGACCGGATCCGACGCGTGGATTTGAGCCAAGGCACCGTGCATAATTTCGCCGGCATCGGCGAGACCTGCTACAGCGGCGATAGCGGACCTTGCGGCGAAGCGGGCCTCTACCTGCCGCTCGACGTGGCCTTTGATTCTCAGAACCATCTCTACATTTGCGATTCCGGCAGCAACCGGATCCGGCGCGTGGACGCCGAGACCGGTGTGATTACCACCGTGATCGGCACGGGACAGCACGGGTTCAACGGAGACGGACCCGCCTTGGAGGTGAATCTCACCTGGCCGGCCGCCATCGCCTTCGACGCCGACGATCATCTCTACATCGCCGACACGCAGGCGCATCGCATCCGCCGGTACGATCCGCGGAGCGGGCGGGTCACGACCATCGCCGGCGCCTGGTCGGAAGAAGACGACGCCCGAGAGCAGCCGCTCGTTGCGAAGAACCTCGTGGTTCTCTCCGGCGACGCGATCGGGATCGATTTCAGCGACGATCACGGCTGGCTGATGCCGGTCTGCTCCGATGGGCTGGACATGTCGATGTATCTCGACGACGGCAAGCCGGCCCTGGAGGCGCGGCTCTACGACGCCGTGGGGATCTCCGTCGATCGGCAGGGCGATGTCTACGTGGTCGACAAGGGCAGCAACCGCGTCCGCCGGATCGATCGCAACACCGGCGTCATCTCGACCTTGGCGGGCGTCTGCCGGTACGGGTTCGACGGCGACGGCAAGCCCGCGGTAAAGTCGATGCTGCACGCGCCCGAAGCCGTCGTCTTCGATCCCGAGAACAACGCCTATGTTTCCGACACCATGAACCATCGGGTGCGCCGGATCGATGCGGCGAGCGGTTTTTTCAGCACGGTTGCCGGCAACGGCGACAGCGGCTACGAGGACAAGAACATGGGGGGCTGCGGCGCCGCGAGATTCGTCTCGAAGGATGCGGCGGGCCAGCTCAAGCATGGAGACGGGTTGCTGGCGGTCGAGGCGGTCGTCAATTCACCCGTCGGACTGGCCATGGATCGTCAGGGCATGCTGTACATCTGCGAACGCGGCGAGAACAAAATCCGCCGCGTGAAGTTGTGGTAGGATGACGGGCAAGGGACGAGGCTGAGGCGCTCCGCCCTGCCGCCGTCCGGTTCATGACCAGGGAGTGGGCCTAGCCTATGGCGCGGACTTCGAACCGCCGTCGTGTTGCCGTATCGCTCCTCAGCGGTCTTCTCGTGAGCGCCTGGCTGCTCGGCTGGTGGGGGATTCCCACCGTCAGCTCGGAGGGTATGGTGATTCGCGCCCATTTAGCCGGCGGCGCGTTGCCCTCCGCGCCGGATGAGCCGGCCTGGGAGACCGTGCCGGCCTTCGTCATTCCGCTCAGCGGGCAGGTCATTACCCGCCCGGTGTGGCCGGAACCCAGCGCGAAAGCGCTGACGGTGCGGGCGCTCCACAACGGCACAGACATCGCGTTTCTGCTCGAGTGGCAAGATAACACGAAGAACGATCGATTGACCCCCGGCACCTTCCGCGACGGCGCGGCCATCGGGTTGCCGTTGGGCGACGCCCCGGCCTTCTTCTGCATGGGGCAGCTGGATCACTACATCAACATCTGGCATTGGAAGGCGGATTGGCAGAGCGACATCGATCGGCGCGCCGCCAGGGCCACCGACGGCAAGAGCGGGGAAGTGCGTCGATTCGAGGTCATTCCGCGCCGCGCCTCGTCGGTCGAGGACCTGGTCGGCGGCGGGTTCAGCACGCTCACCAGCAAGCAGAGTCAGGGCCGCGTGCAGGGCAAGGCGTTGTGGAAGGACGGAGTCTGGAAGGTGGTCATGCGTCGGCCGCTGGAGAGCAGTGATCCGGAGAACGAAGCGCGGCTCGCGCCCGGCCGCATCCAAGCCATCGCCTTTGCCATCTGGAACGGAGAAAACAAGGAGCGGAACGGTCAAAAGGCCGTCGCGCCCTGGTTTCAGTTGGTGATCGATCCGGTCTCGAAAACCTGATGCTCACGGGAGGGGAGGCAATCGAGATTTCGATCTCTGGGTCGCACGGCGAGAGAAGGCCGATGAGCCGGCTAGTCTCCCTCTCTCCCAAAGCCCACCCGCAAGGGCGGGCTTTTTTCGTATCGACCGTGCTGCTCTGGGGGCTCCTTCTCGTGTCAGCCCCGGTGCTCTGGGCCGACGCGCCGCCGAAGGAAGGGGATGTCACGGCCGCCGAAGCGATCAAGCTGGGGCAGGAATTCGGCATCGAGGTGGGGGAGGTCGACGAGGAGATCCAGAAAGAACTGAAGATGACCAGGCCCGAGGGGGTGGTGGTGTTCGAAGTCATCGGCGGAACCCCTGCGGAACTGGCCGGCATCAAGGTCCGGGCGGTCATCAAAGAGATCGACAAGATTGAAATCCGAAACTTGAAGGATTTCGGTAAAGCCCTGAAAAAATCAATGCCGCTGGGCAACTTTACCGTCGGCACCTACGAGCCGGCCGACCCGGAGGTGCAGGGGCTCGGCGGACTGTTGAACTTTCATTTTGTGCGGATTGTGAAGGACTAGCGATGGGGCCGCGACGAGGTCTGCTCCGCCATCTGACCGTCTGGCCGGTGTTGGCGGCCGTCCTGCTCTTGAACGGATGGTTTCATGGGCGCGCGGTGGCGCAAAAGCCGGAGGTCGCCCAGCCGGAGTCCTGGGTCGAAGAGATCGAAAAGGTCTTCATCCGGTCCGAAGACTGCAAGCAATGCCACGACCGGCATTACGAAGAGTGGAAGGGAATGCGGGAGCAGACCCCCGACCTCAAGACCTTCGGCCGGGTGGACGCGGCCCTCTTGCACGGGACCTCGTTTCAATCCCCGGTCTTCCGCACGGTGTTCGGCCTCTGGTCGCAAACCAACCCCACGACCGAGCAGAAGACGCAGTGCCTGTCCTGCCATGCGCCGGCGGTCACGGTCTTCAAGCAGCATACGGAAAAGATCGCCGCGCAAGTCTTGAACGGCAAGGTCGACGTCGAAGGGATCGGCTGCGCCTCTTGCCACATGATCAGCGGCACGGCCAAGACGTCCTTGCCTCCGCCGACCTTTCAGCTCACCACCGATAAGGGGATCTTCGGGCCCTACACGGACCCGGAAGAAAATCTGGTCCATGCGTCCAATCCCTCCGACTTGTTCCGCGGTGTGAACTTCTGCGCCTCCTGCCATTTCGACAAGGTGAAGGATGCCTCCAAACGGGATTTGCCGGGCGAAATCCTGCAAGGCACAGTCTGCCAGGATTGTCACATGGAGGCGTCGACCGGCTCCTCGACCTCGAAACGGGGGTCGCTCACGCGATCGATCGGGAGACATTGGTTCCGGGGGGTCGTGATCCCCGGCATCATGCTGAAGAACCGCAACCTCCAAGCCGAATGGATGCCGCGCGTGGACATCGACGTCGCCAAGTCGGCTTCCGCGGTCGACGGGACGGTGCTCGTGCGCGTCGGCAGCCTGCCGCACAGTTTTCCGGACGGCGATCCGGTCTTGAAGCAGTTTTTCGTGAGTATCGCGGTGAAGGACGCCAAGGGCACGCTGATCGCGAGCGAGACGAAACATTTCGGTCTGCCCTACGAGCAGCTCATGCGCGGGCCGATTCCCGATCCCTTGGTCAAAGGGGGGACCACCCGCCGCGTCCCGTTTACGTTGGCGGTGCCCTCCGGCGCGGCGCCGGCGCTGGTCGAGGCCGTCCTCAGTTATGCCTTGATTCCTCAACCGGAACCGGGATTGAAAACCCGCTACTTAGGCGCCTTGAAATCGGATGCGGAGCGAGAGGCGGCCGCGAAGCTGATCGACGACTATGCCCAGCCGCGTGTGCTGACCTTCCGGTCGCGGGCCTTGTAAAGCGATATGGACGAGCGGCAGACCGGATCAGCAAACAGGCAGGGTGGGCGAGTCGGGGCGAACGCCCTCTGGGGGGCGCTGCTCGGGGCGTTGATGCTCTGGTGTCTGGCGCCCACGGGACTGGCTCAGGATGCCGTCAAGGGGAAGGGCCCCGTGCTCGACAAGGTCTTTCCCAGCTCCAATAAGTGCAAACGCTGCCATGAACGGGTCTTCGAAGAGTGGGAGACCTCGCCCCTGTCCAAGTCGATCCATTCGCCGGTCTTTCGCGCGGCGATCGACGAATACCTCGCCTTTTCGGGCGGCAAGGACAAGGCCCTCTGCTTCAAATGCCACGCGCCGCACGTGAACGAATTTCTGGAGCAAGCCCCGACGTTCGTCAGTCAGGTGCAGTCCGGGGAGCCGACGTTCGACGGCGTGGGCTGCGCCCAATGCCATCTCATCAAGCAGGTGGATCGGACCAGCCAGCCGCCGGTGCCGAAGTATGAGCTGGGGAAGACTCTCTTTGGCCCCTACAAGGATGCCGTTCAAAATCTGGCCCATCAATCGATGGAGTCCGATCTGTTCCGCAAGTCGGACCTGTGCTTGAACTGCCACCTTGCGGTCCCTGCCGCGGCCAATCTCGGCAAATCCAACGACTTGCTCGGCAACTGGGACGCGAGCCAGGCCGTGAAGTCGGGAAAGGCCTGTCAGACCTGCCACATGCCCGAACAGGTCGGCGAGTCGGCCAATGGGGAAAACAAGCGCAAGGTGGCCAATCACTCGTTCCCGGGGCGCATCGGGAAGTTGCGGCAGGAAGCCGCCAAGCTGGATCTCGCCACCGAGGTCAAGGGAGAACAGACGACCGTCACCATCACCGTGAGGAGCCTCGTGCCGCACAACTTGCCGACGACCCATCCGGGCTGGGCGCGCGTCGTCCTCGACCTGGCCATCAAAGGCAAGAATCTGAAGACGGTTTTTTCAGACCAGCGGGTCTATGGCCGGACTTATGCCGATGGCAAGGGGCAGAAAACGGTTTTCGATTTTTCGGCGGCCAAGGTCGTAGAAGACACGGTGCTGAAGCCGGAAGAAACGCGAGTCGAGACCTTCACCTTCCCGACGCCCAAGGATACCCGGTCGTTCGACGTCGAAGCCGCGCTGAACTACGCCCCGGTGAGCGGCCCGCCGAAATTCCTCCAGCGCATCGAAGCGGAGTCGGCGCAAGGCGCGCAGGATCCGGCCTTCCAGGCCATCCCCATCGTGAAAGCCTCGGTCAACATCCCGCTCAAGTAACCGATCTGCCTCCGTCAGGCCCTCCTTCACGTTCGTTGAACGCAGGCGATGGCCGTCTCCGCCCGTCATCGGTTGAGGGTGAGTGCGGGCCCCGGGAATCCAGTCAGGAGCTGCTAGTAGTCCGAGACGACTTTGCAGCTGGGGGACTTGGTCTTGAAGATCTGGATGGCGGAGTAGATGTTCTTCGCCGGCTGGTTCAGGACCAGCTCGGAATTCGTGATGTGGGTGTCGATGAGTTCGTAGGGCCCGCCGCTGTAGTAGAACTGGCAGTGGTCCATTTCGCAGTTGCGGTAGACGTGGTTGTCCAGGGTCAGGACTTCTTTCGTGAACTTCTTGCCTTCCACGACGATGTACTGTGGTTCCATGCCCGCCCTCCTGTTGCGGGGATGATACCAGCATTCTTCCCGGCCCCGCAATCGTCGCGGGCCGTCGACGCGTGCCCCGCGTCGTCTTGCCGTTTCAGCTTGATCAATCCGGGTCCCCCCGCTACAATGAGCCCATTCTTCGGTCCCACCGATACGCAATATCCCTTCCCGTCAGGACGTTACGTGAAAGTGCGCAGAGGGGGTCTCGTGGGACGCACCGGCGCCGGGGCGCGGCGCTTCAGAGTCGACTGATCGAACAGGGAGGTTAACGCTGTGGAAGCCTCGAGTGGAGTCGTCATATTCGCGTTAGGCTGTGCCGTCGCCGGCATCGCCTACGGTCTGTATTTGGCCATGTGGGTCTTCAAGTTGGAAGCGGGCACGGCCCGCATGCAGGAGATCGCCCAGGCCATCCAGGAAGGGGCGTCGGCTTACCTGAACCGGCAGTACCGCACCGTCGGCTCCGTCGCCGCCGGGCTCTTTGTGCTCTTGTGGCTGGGGGGTATCTGGTCCGATAAGTTCGGCCTGCTCACGGCTGTCGGGTTTCTCGTCGGCGCCGGGGCATCGGCGCTGGCCGGTTACGTCGGCATGATCATCGCCGTGCGCGCGAATGTGCGGACCGCCCAGGCAGCGCACCAAGGGTTGAACGCCGCGCTCACCGTGGCCTTTCGCGGCGGCGCTGTCACGGGCCTGCTGTTGATCGGGTTAGGCCTGCTGGCCCTGACCGGCTTCTACGTCATCGCCTCCGCCATTTCCGGCCCGGAAAAGGCGGTCCACGCGCTCATCAGTCTGGGATTCGGCGGCAGCTTGATCTCGGTGTTCGCCCGTGTGGGCGGCGGCATCTATACGAAAGCCGCGGACGTTGGGGCGGACCTGGTCGGCAAGGTCGAAGCGGGCATTCCGGAGGACGATCCGCGCAACCCGGCGGTGATTGCGGACAACGTGGGCGACAATGTCGGCGACTGCGCCGGCATGGCGGCGGACCTCTTCGAGACCTATGCCGTGACCACGGTGGCGGCCATGGTGCTGGCCTTCAGCATGTTTAAGGGGCAGACCGAACCGATCTTCTATCCGTTGGCTTTGGGTGGCATGACGATTTTGGCGACGATCGTGGGCATCTTTTTCGTGAAGGCCTCGCCGGGTGACAACGACATTATGAAGGCGCTGTACAAGGGCCTCTTTGTCGCCGGCGGCATCGCCGCCGTGGCCTTCTATCCCATCACGACCAAATTGATGGAAGGGGTCGGCGGAGTCAGCGCGCTCCACTATTATCTGGCAGCCTTGATTGGCCTGGCGGTCACCATCGCACTGGTGTTCATCACCGACTACTACACGTCCAAGAGCTACGCGCCGGTCAAAGATATCGCTAAAGCCAGCGAGACCGGCCACGCGACGAACATCATCGCGGGCCTGGCCGTCGGCATGCAATCCACGGCCTTCCCAGTGGTGGTCATCGGCGGGGCGATCTTGGGGAGCTATTGGATTTGCGGGGGGGCGTCCGGGGGTGGGCTCTACGGGGTGGCGGTGGCGGCGGTGTCGATGCTGTCGATGGCCGGGATCGTCGTCGCGATCGATGCCTTCGGCCCAATTACGGACAACGCGGGCGGCATCGCCGAAATGGCCCATCTCGGAAAGGATGTGCGGAATATCACCGACCCCTTGGATGCGGTTGGGAATACGACCAAGGCCGTGACGAAGGGCTATGCGATCGGATCCGCCGCTCTCGCCGCGGTCGTGCTCTTTGCCGAGTATGCGCGCGCCGTCGCGGCGGGCGGCAAGACGACGGGATTCGATTTGTCGAATCCCTCTGTGCTGGTGGGGCTGTTCTTGGGCGGCATGTTGCCCTTCTGGTTCGGGTCGCTCTGCATGAAGGCGGTTGGGGAAGCGGGAGGGCTGGTGGTCGAAGAAGTGCGGCGCCAGTTTCGGACCATCAAGGGCATCATGGAGGGGACCGGCAAGCCCCAATACGGCACCTGCGTCGATATCGTCACACAGGCGGCCATTCGGAAGATGATGGTGCCGGGCCTGATCCCGGTGGTCTCTCCCATCGTGGTGGGGGTTGTCCTCGGTCCCCAGGCCCTCGGCGGGGTCCTGGTGGGAAGCATTGTCACGGGCTTGTTCGTGGCCATCTCGATGACCAGCGGCGGCGGCGCCTGGGACAACGCCAAGAAGTACATTGAAGAACAGGGGAAGAAGGGCTCGGACACCCACAAGGCGGCGGTGACGGGGGATACGGTCGGCGACCCCTACAAAGACACGGCGGGCCCGGCGATCAACCCGATGATCAAGGTCATCAACATCGTGGCCCTGCTGATCGTCTCCCTGCTTGTGTAACGGCGGGAATCGACCGAAAGAGGAGTATCTACCACTTTCGAGTCGCTTGACGGGCGCAAGAATCGGAGAGTATGCTGACCGGCAGTTGATCGCGATGGTCGGGAACGGGCTTCCAGAACCAATTCGCTGACGCGTGGAGGGCTCCGATGGAGAAACAAGAGAGGAGACCGGAATCTCGAAAGGACACGCAGGCCAGGGAAGAAGCGAAACCGAATCCAAAGGTTGTCGAGGCCGGCAAGAAGCTGAAGGACGAGATCGACAAACTGGTCGATGAAATCGACGATGTCTTGGAAAAGAACGCCGAAGAGTTCGTCAAGAACTACGTCCAAAAGGGCGGCGAGTAACAGCTGATTCGACGGCCCGCTGCCTGGCGGCGGCTGCCGAGCATCTCAGAGGGCGATCCGAACGACCGGTTCGGGTCGCCCTCGCTGTTTGACAAACTTTCCCCTCCCGTCTAGTATCCCCCTGATTTCCCGCACAGTTACACGGTAGGCCCGATCCCGCTGCGAGGCAGGACACCTCGATGTCTATCCGCCAATGGATCATTAAGACCATCGACCGCGAGCGGCAGGATGCCCTCTCCCGGGCGCTTTCGATCTCGCCCGTCACCGCCTCCGTCTTGCTGGGGCGTGGCGTGCAGACGACCGAAGAGGCCCATCGCTGGCTCACGATGGCCACGTCCTCCCCCCACGACCCCATGCGGCTGCCCGACATGGAACGGGCGATCGCGCGGCTGCACGGCGCGGTCGAGCAGCGCGAGCGCATCTGTTTCTACGGAGACTACGATGTCGATGGGGTGACGTCGGTCAGTCTCTTCCTGTCGTACTTCCGCGGCTTGGAGGCCAACGTCTGTTCCTACATTCCCCACCGCGTGCGGGAGGGGTACGGATTGAACGAAGCGGCCGTCCGGCGTCTCCATGCCGAAGGTGTCTCGCTGGTGGTGACCTCCGATTGCGGGAGCACCTCGTTCAAGGAGATCGAGGTCGCGCGGCAGCTCGGAGTCGACCTCATCGTCACCGACCACCATCAGATTGGCGATCAGGTTCCCCCGGCTCTCGCGGTCATCAATCCCTGCCGGTCGGACTCGACCTATCCCTTTACCGGCCTCTGCTCGGCGGCCTTGGCCTACAAGGTGGTGCAAGCCTACCGCCAGACCTGCCGCCCCCACGATCCGTCGGTGGATGGGTATCTCGATCTCGTCGCGCTCGCGACCGTGGCCGATATCGTGCCGATGGTGGACGAGAACCGCATCTTCGTGCGGGAGGGGCTCGCGCTCATGACGCGTGGCGCCCGGTGCGGCCTGCGGGCGCTCAAGGTCTCGGCCGGGATCACCGCGGTCTGTTCCTCCGGCATGGTGGCCTTTCGTCTCGCGCCGCGCATCAATGCTGCTGGGCGCATCGGCCATGCTGAGCTGGGCGTCCAGTTGCTGACGACGGAATCCGAACTGGAGGCGAAGCGCTTGGCCGATCAACTCGATGCGATGAACAAGGAGCGTCAATCGCTCGAGGAACGGGCGACCCAAGAGGCCGTCGAACTGGTCACGGCGGGCGAGGGAGGCGACGGAGCGCTCGTCCTCTGGTCGAAGGAATGGCATTTGGGCGTCGTCGGAATCGTCGCGGCGCGCTTGGTGGAGCGCTTCCACCGGCCGGCGATCGTGGCGACCGTGCTGCCGAACGGCATCGCCAAGGGGTCGGTGCGCACGGTTCCCGGCGTGGATGTGTTTCAGGCCCTGCAAGGCTGCGCTGATTTGTTGGTCGCGTTCGGCGGCCATCCCAGCGCCGCCGGCGTGACGCTCACTCCGGACCGGTTGCCGGCGCTGCGGGACCGTTTCAGCCAGGTGATCGGCATGGTGACGGGATCGGGCAAGAAGGAGCCGGTGCTGCAGGTCGATGCGGAGATTTCGTTGCAGGACGTCAATCGGCAACTGGTCCATGAGTTGGAGCTGTTCCACCCGTTCGGCCCGGGAAATCCCGAGCCGACCTTAGCGGTCAAAAATCTCACCATCCTCGCCTCCCGCGTCGTCGGAGACGGGCACCTCAAGCTCACGGTCCGGCACGGAAATTCGCAGCCGTTCGACAGCATCGGCTTTCGCATGGGGTCCCTGGCCGATCGAGGCCTCTCGCCCCGGCAGCCGGTGGACCTCGCCTTTGTGCCCGAGCTCAACCGATGGAACGGGCTGGAGCGGATTCAGTTGCGAGTCCGCGACCTCCGGGCCAGCCAGGCGCTATAATGGGCCAGGCGGGATGGCCTCAGAGGCTGTCCGGCGACCGGACGCAGATGGACGGGCGGGGTGAGTGCCTATGCCTCAGGAAACGGTCACCAGCATCGAGCAGCTGGAATCCCGGGTGAAGAGCTACAACCCCGAAGCGGACCTGGACCTGGTCCGTCGGGCCTACCTCTTTTCAAAGAAAGCCCATGAAGGGCAAACCCGCCAGTCCGGCGAGCCGTATTTCCAGCATCCCCTGGCGGTCGCCGGTCTGCTGACCGCCCTTCGCTCGGACGTCACCGCGATCGCCGCCGGTCTCCTGCACGACACCTTGGAAGATACCCTCGCCACGCCCGACGAGCTGGAACGCCAGTTCGGGAAGGACATCGTCCACTTGGTGGACGGCGTCACCAAAATCGGCAAGATCCACTTTCGCAGCCATGAAGAGAAGCAGGCGGAGAACTTCCGCAAGATGGTCCTCTCCATGGCGGACGACATCCGCGTGGTGCTCATCAAGCTGGCCGACCGGCTGCACAACATGCGGACGCTGGAACACCTGAGCGAGAGCAAGCACCAGCAGATCGCGCAGGAGACGTTTGAGATCTACGCGCCGCTCGCCAATCGGCTGGGCATCGGGTGGATGAAGAACGAGCTGGAAGACCTCTGCCTGAAGTACACCAAGCCCGAGATCTACGCGAGCCTCAAGATGCGCGTCGCGAAGCGGGAAGAAGAGCGGCAGCAGTACGTCGACAAGGTCATCCTCATGGTGCACCAGGCGCTCGATGCCGAGAAGCTGCCCGGCACCGTCTATGGACGCCCGAAGCATCTCTACGGCATCTATCAAAAGATGGAGCGGCAGTCGATCTCGTTCGAAGAAGTCTATGACCTGGCGGGCATCCGCGTGATCACCGACACGAAGATGAATTGCTACGCCATTCTGGGCGTCATCCACTCGCTCTGGCGGCCGGTGCCGGGCCGGTTCAAGGATTATATCGCCATTCCCAAATCCAATCTCTATCAGTCGCTGCACACGACGGTCGCCGGTCCCGACGGCGAGCACGTCGAAGTGCAAATCCGCACGGAAGAGATGCACCGGCTGGCCGAGTTCGGCATCGCGGCCCATTGGAAGTACAAGGAGCAGGGCCAGGTCGACAACAAGGACGGCAAGGTCTTCAGTTGGCTGCGGCAGTTCGTGGAATGGCATCAGGACCTGACCGACAATCGGCAATTCATGGATACGGTCAAGCTCGACCTGTTCCATGACGTGGTCTACGTCTTCACGCCGAAAGGGGCGGTGAAGGAGCTGCCGCTCGGCTCCACCCCTCTGGACTTTGCCTTTACCATTCACACGGAAGTGGGGAACCACTGCGTCGGCGCGAAGGTCAACGGCAAGATCGTCCCGTTGAAGCATCAGTTGCGGAGCGGCGACACCATCGAAATTCTGACCGCCCAGACCCAGGTGCCGCACAAGGATTGGCTGAAGTTCGTCCGAACCTCGCGGGCCAAGACCAAGATCAAGCACTGGCTCAAGCTCGAAGAGCAGAAGCGGAGCGTGGAGATCGGCCGGCGGCTCTTGGAGCGAGAGTGCCGGCATCTGTCGCTCCCGGCCGCCCAGACCATGAAGGCCGACCGTCTCATGCCCGTGGCGCAGGAGCTGGGCTATGACACGATCGAGGACATGGAAGCGGCCGTCGGCTACGGGAAGCTCTCGGCGACGCAGGTGGTGCAGCGGCTCCTGCCGGATGCGGCGGGCCGACCGGGCCGCGGGCCTCGGCCGGCGGCGACTCCCATGCCGTCCACCAAACCGGAAGACCGCGTCGTCAAGGTGAAGGGGAGCCGAGACGTGCTCATGCAGCTCTCCAAGTGCTGCAATCCGGTGCCGGGCGACAAGATCATGGCCTACATCACGCGAGGCCGCGGGCTCACGATTCACTCGGTGGGCTGTCCGAACCTCGATGCCCTGGACTACGACCGTGAACGGCTGGTGGAGGTGGATTGGGAGACGGCCCCGCACGGCGTCCATCCCGTCAAGATTTCCGTGCTGGCGGTGGACAAGACCGGGGTGCTGGCCAACGTCTCGTCCTCCATTTCAGACTGCAACGCCAACATCAGTCGCGCTGAAATCACCACGCGCGAGGACATGAAGGCCAGCCTGGACTTCGTGATCGATGTGGTCGATACGGCCCACCTGGACCGGGTGTTGAAGGCGATTGAGCGGGTGGAGGGCGTGATTACAGCGCGGCGGGTCAGGTCGTGGCAGGAACCTCAACCATAGCCTGCTTTGCTCGCCGAGTCGCCCGCGGGCACCCCCTCCCTTTCTAGCCGAGGCACTCAGGCTCTCTGCTCAACGCTTCGGCTCGACCGCCCTAAGTGTCGGGCTTGCTGGCCTGCGGAACTCGCTGAATTCCATGCTGCGCAAGAATTCAGCTTCAAACAGTCCTCGGCCCCCGTTCGCGGGCCGCAATCCCTCGCTAAGGCGCGGTGCCCTCGCCTCCGCGATTCGCAAGTTCGCCCGAGTGTCTCTGCCTAGAGGGACACTCAAGGCCCGCTAGCTCATAAGGGGGGCTAGTGGTTCGGCAGGGTGAATTGTAGCTTCGTTGAGGTAGTGAGTTTCAGTTCGTCCGCGACGCCCGCCGCCAATTCCAAGACATAGGCTGCGTTCTGGTTTGGCTGGTAGGTCGGGCAGCCGTCGTCGACCCGGGTGCAGATGGGCACGTTCCGCTCGATGTGGACGATGGCCTTCTTTTCGTCCAGCCAGAGGATATCCAGCGGGATCCGGGTGTTCTTCATCCAGATGGCCCAAAGTTGGGAGTCGCCGAAGGTAAAGAGCATACCTCGGTCCCGGGCCAGGGTAGTCCGGTACATGAGTCCCTGGGCTCGTTTCTGCATCGTATCGGCCAACTCGGCCTGGATCACGTGGCCCTTGGGGGCCTTGATTGTGACCCACTGGTCTGGAGCCTGGTCCGGCCCGGCCTGAACGGATGTGCAACTCAGAGCCAGGAGGAGGCTGAGGCGGCTGGCAATTGATAAGAGTCGACTCAAGGAAGTGCTCATAAGTTGGCGAGACAGATAGGGAATCCTACTGTGAGACTGGGTGCCTGTCAAATGGCAAGGCCAAGCAGCTGCCGCTTGAAATTGCGGTCATGGCTATGCGATTCTGGCCGCCCCACGGGGTTTCATGAGGAAGGATTGGCAATATGAAAGAAAAGCGGCGGGTGCTCTACAAGAAGGGCGTGTTTGTCTGCCCACAGTGCCGGCAGTCCTATGTGCAAGAGAAGTGGATCGAGGAATGGCGGATTCGCTGCCACAAGTGCGACTACCGCGGGACCCTCACCGAGGTCTCGGTCGAAGAGCATATGGACGAAGAAACGGTCCGTCACTGACTCGCGGCGGACTCCTGACTTCCTGATGGTCCTATTCGGCGGCCATCGTTTCTCATCTGAGGCTCTCGTTCCGAGAGCCTCTTTCATTTTGACGAGGTTTCCCATGCGTCAAGTTCTGGTCTCTCTGCTGGTGGGATGGGTGTGTCTGTCCTATGGAGTCGCAGAGGCAACTGAGCCCGAAACTGTCCGGCCGATCAAGGTGCTCGTCGCCTACCACTCGCTGAGCGGGAACACCGAGAAGATGGCCCAGGCCGTGAGCGAAGGGGCCAGGGGAGTGGCGGGTGCCCAGGTCACGATGAAGCGGGTGGGGCAGGTGACGGGGGAGGAACTGTTGGGGGCGGATGCGATCGTGATCGGCTCGCCGGTCTACTGGTCGAACATGGCTGGCGAGGTGAAGACCTTCATCGACAGTTGGCAGTTCAAATTCGGCGTCTTCCCTGAATTCAAGCTCAAGAACAAAGTGGGCGCGGCCTTTGCGACTGGTGGGCAGATTTCCAGCGGCAAGGAGCTCACGATGCTCTCCATTCTGGCCGCGATGCTCGGCAATCAAATGATCGTGGTCAGCGGCGGAGGCGCCTTCGGGGCCTCCGCGACCACGGAAGGAAACAGCCCTGGCATCGATGAGCAGGAACTCGCCGCCGCCCGTGACCTCGGCCGCCGCGT
>CAYZTJ010000063.1:0-11168 GCA_964481215.1 uncultured Nitrospira sp.
ACCAGATCGTCTCGCATGCGGTGGTGATTCTCGGGTGGGAGGGGCATTGTACGAATCGATTTCCGAGCAAGTCAAGGCAGTGCCCAGGCGCGAGGCACGGGGTCCGAGGTCCGAGACAAACATCGGGGAATTCACACAGGTGACACATCGTGGACTCATGCACGTCCGGTTGATCTGCGCCGGAACTGCGTGATAGAGTCGCCGCGTGTGGGCGATTAGCTCAGTGGCAGAGCGCTTCCTTCACACGGAAGAGGCCACAGGTTCGATACCTGTATCGCCCACCATCTCCCCGCTCTCCTCACCGTTCAGCCACCGTTCGGCCGGCACACGGTTCGGAACACCGGCTTCCTGGACAGAATGGGCATCCTGGGCTACATTTACCCTTAGACAGGCCTCGCACAGGCCTGGTACCTTCTCACTACGAGGTGCTGAGATGACACAGACCATGGTTTCGCGAGTCGCGACGGGATTCCTCCTGGCGCTGGTCCTGGTCACCGGCTGCGCGACGCAGCCTGACCTCAAGGCGGCGCAAACGGCCTCGACCTATTGGCCGCTCGACTATGCGGCGGCGACCTATTCGGACCCGGTGGCCGTGAGCCCGGTGAACGACAACATGATCCGCTGGTTTGCCTATATCCTGCATCCCCTGGGTGTCGCAGTCGACTATGCCTTTAATCGCCCCCTCTACACCCTGGCCTCGTCGGCGCCCGGCATCTTCGGCTTCACGAGCGAAGATGCAGCCTTGCATTCGAACCGGGCCAACGCCCTGGCGCCCGTCGCGAAGTAACGGTCTCAGCGGCGGGGCCATGTTTGCCCCGCCGCGTCTCTTGCTCGTCAGCGCTTGTCCCCCTAACAGGTCCGCTCCTTGGCTTGATGCCCGCCCCGCTTTCCGGTAGGCTCCTGCCATGGTGATCGTTCCACGGCTGCGCAGCCCGGCTTCTCCCGTCGCATGGGTGTGCGTCCTCTGCGCCGCTCTGGCCGTGTCCGGGTGCGGCAGCGCTCCGCCGCCCCGCGATCCCACACTGCCGCCCTCCGCCAGCGACTTGGACCTCCTGAAATCCGCCAAGCTGTGCGACCAACGCGCGACCTTCTTGTCCCGTCGCCCGGCGGCTGCCGTGGTCCGTGATGCCTGGGGCAGCGGCGAGGAGGCGCGTATCCCGGCGACCGCCAGCGAGTCCGGGGGCGAAGAATCCTATTTCTTCGATGAAAACGGTCAGCTCGTCGGCGTCCTTCAGACGCACCCGACCGTGAAGGAGCTCAAGCCCTATCCGATCCTCCGTCAAACCCTCGGGCAGTTGAAGTCGGTCACGGAGTTCTATCTCAGCCATTCGCAAATCAAAGGACGGGCCAGCCTGGATGCCGCCGCTCTCTTTGAGACCGGGGACGACAAGACCACGACACGCTATCTCGTCGTCGGGCGCGGCGAGGATGCCGGGCTCCTCATGGCCGGCACGGCGATCGATCCCTACGCCTCGCTCATGAACCCCTATCGCAAGCAGTTCTTGGCCCGGCTCAAGACTCCCGACCCGGCGACGGGGAAAGCGCGGCAGGACAGCCAGGGGACTGACGACAAGGAATCTTTTTTGGCCTTGCAGCAATTCGCGCGGGGAGAAGCAGCCCTGCTCGGATACTGCGGAGGACGCAAGCACGACATCGCCGCCGATGCCTATAAGAAAGCGCTCGACCAGGGATTGACCGACAAGATGCGAAAGGCCGAGGCCCACCACAAGTACGGACTGGCCTTGGAGGGTCTCGGTCGATACGCCGACGCCCGGAAGGAAATGCTTGATTCGCTGGCGTTGCGACCCAATGTCCCGGAAGTGATCAATAACCTGGGCGATGTGATGAAGAAGGCCGGCGATCGGGCGAATGCCCAGAAGGCGTTTGAGAAAGCGGTTGTCCTTCGCCCCAATTATCCGATCGCCCGATTCAATCTGGCCGAAATGTACGAGGCCGCCAATCCCAAACTGGCGATCTCCGAATACGAGACCTACCTGGCGCTGGTCGAAGGCATCGACGACGAAAAGCCGCGGGCCGAGCTGGCCAAGCAGCGCATCAAAGCCCTCAAGCGGTGACGCCTCGTGGGAAAGTGACGATCTGTTGACGACCCGTCGAATGGGGGAAAGTCCGCCCACCCACCAGATCACAGATCACCAGATGTGTCGAATCAGCGGCGGGTTCGTTCTTCCGCTTCCTGCTGCGTTTTGCACTCGATGCAGAGGGTGGTGACGGGGCGGGCCTTCAGCCGTTCGAAGGGAATTTCGCCGCCGCAGCGTTCGCAGATGCCGTAGGTCCTGCTGGCCAGGCGATCCAAGGCCTCGTCGATCTTCTTGAGCAGCTTCTGCCCCCGCTCCTTGAGACGAATCTCAAAGTTCTGATCGATCTCCGCCGAGGCTTGATCGCTGACATCTGGGTAGGCCTCGATCTCCGGGCGATGCGAGAGGGTATCGCCGGCTTCGCTCAGGAGGGCTTTCCGCTGACGCTCCAGCTCGCGGCGAATGGGCTCATACCGCTTGGCGCCGGGCGCCTTTGTGCGGGCGCCGGACTTCTTCGGCTTCGCGGCGGTGGACGAGGTCTTACGGCGGAGAGACGGTTTCGACTTCTTGGTCGGCATGGAAGCCTGCGAGAAAATGCGGTAGCTTACCAGCGAAGGAAACGCGCGTCAATCGCGCGCAGAGCAGCCCGATGGAGGGTCAGACGTCGCGGCGACCTTCGATCGACTTGACCAGCGTCACTTCATCGGCGAACTCGATGTCCATGCCGACCGGGATGCCGTAGGCAATGCGGGAACAGCGGACGCCCAGCGGCTTCAGCAGCTTCGTCAGATAGATGGCCGTGGCTTCACCCTCGATGGTCGGGCTGGTGGCGAGGATGATCTCTTCCACTCCGCCGAGCTTGACCCGATCCACCAAGTCCTCGGCGCGGATGCTGGAGGGACCGACGCCATCGATGGGCGAGAGCGTCCCCAGCAAGACGTGATACAGCCCCCGATAGCCGCCGGCGCGCTCGATGGCGTAGAGGGAACTCGGCTCTTCGACGACGAGTATCTTGCTCCGATCCCGCTTGGGGTCCCGGCAAAACTCGCAGAGCTCTTCCTCCGCGATATTGCGGCAACTCGCGCAGAAGGCCAGCCCGTCTTTCACGGCGCGGATCGCCTCGGCGAGCCGGAGCGCATCCTCCCGCTCGGTCTTCAGGATGTGAAACGCCAGCCGCTGCGCGGTCTTCTGCCCGATGCCGGGGAGCCGGACCAATTCCCGCACGAGCCCCGCCAGCAGACCTTTTTGATCAAGCGCCATAGAAGCAACGATGAACGAGGAGCGCTGAATGATGAATTCGGTCCACGCCCGGCCTTCGTTCAGCGTTCAGCCTTCATCGTTCAACGTTCTACAAGAGCCCGGGAATCTTGAGCCCCCCGGTAACCGCCTTCATCTCTTCGCCCATCATGTCGCGGGCGCGGCGTAGGGCGTCGTTCGTCGCCGCCGTCACCAAGTCTTGGAGCATCTCGGCGTCGCCGGACTTGACGACCTCCGGATCGATGCGCACGGAGACGATCTCCATCCCCCCGTTGGCGGTGACGGTCACCATCCCGCCCCCGGCCGTCCCTTGCACCTGCTTGGCCGCCGCCTGCTCCTGCACCCTGGCCAACTGCTCCTGCATGGCCTGGGCCTGCTTCATCAAATTGCCCATGTTGCCGAAGGGATTTCTGCTCATGTCGACTCCTTGTTCCGCACCACTTCGCGCGCGTCCACCACATCTCCGCCGAACATGCCAAGGGCCTGCGAGACCAGCGGATGGGCCTTGGCGCGCTCGATCAACTGACGCTTGTGGTCCAGCTCGCGAGCCGCCCTGGTCTCGGCCATGCTGGGCCCGGTCACCTGTCCCTCCGTCACCTCGACGACCCCCAAACGGACGGGGCGGCCGGCCAAGGCGGAACAGACTTCTGCGATGAGGGCGAGCGTCTCGGCCTTCTGTACCCGCGTCAACGCGACCGAGGCGCTTCGTGGATAGCCGATGGTGACTTGTTCGCCTTGCGCGGAGACCAAGCGTCCGGCGGCGAGAAATGGGGCGATGCTGGGATGCAGATGTTCGACCCGCTCCAGAATCCGATCCCAGTCGAGCTGTAGCGGCGGCGCCGTGGCCACCGTCGATTCGCGCTCGATCGTCGGCCGCTCGGCCGGCAGGGTCGGCTTCGCCGGGCTGCCGGACGGTCGGACGCCGGATAACGGAGCCGCCACGGTCGGTCGAGTGGATGCCGGAGCCGTGGCGGATGGTTTCGACGGCGGACGAGGCGCCGGCGGGGCCATGGGCGCCGCCTGAGGCTTGCTCGCAGCCGGCGCGGGACCGGCGGGCGTCGGCGCCGGACGTGCGACGGGGCCCGTCTGGGTCGTCGCGGGCCGGGTCGCCGCCGCGCTCTCCGTGGCGGACCCGCCCGCGCGGGCCGCCCGAATCAACGCCACCTCCAACGTAAAGCGCGGATGCGCCGTCGTGCGCAGCGCGTCCTGAGTCTGGGTCAGCAGCCGAAACATCTCTTGGAGCCGCTCCCCCGAAAATTCCTGTGCCTCGTCGCTCATCCCGCGAATGTCTTCCTCGCTCGCCTCGATGAGCCCCGCCAAGTCCTGACCGCCGGGGACCACCGAGACCACCAGCAAATTCCGGACATACTCGACGAGATCGCCGCAGAAGACCTTGAGGTCGTGCCCTTCATCCAGCAGGCGCGAGATCAATCGGACGGCCTCCGCCGCGTCGCGCGTCTGCATCGCGCGCACGGCGGCGCGGACCAGCTCTTGAGGCACCGCGCCCAGCAAGGCCTCCAGGTCGGCGTGGGCGATGGTCTTGCCCCCGAAGGCCGCGGCTTGATCGAGCAGGCTCAGGGCGTCGCGCATGCTTCCGTCCGCGGCGCGCCCCAACAGCCCGAGACTGCGGTCTTCGACCGCCAACTGTTCGCGATCCGCCACATGGCGCAGTCGCTTGAGGATCTCGGTGCGCGGAATGCGCTTGAAATTGTAGTGCTGGCAGCGGGAGAGAATCGTCGCGGGAATCTTGTGCAACTCGGTCGTGGCGAACACGAAGATCACGTGCGGCGGGGGCTCTTCCAGAGTCTTGAGCAAGGCGTTGAACGCCGAGTTGGAGAGCATGTGCACTTCGTCGATGATGTAGACCCGGTACCCGCCGCGGAAGGGCGCGAACTTGACGTTGTCGCGGATCTCGCGGACGTCGTCCACGCTGGTGTTCGAGGCGCCGTCGATTTCTACGACGTCCACCGACGCGCCCGATGCGATGTCCGTGCAACTGGCGCACTGATCGCAGGGCCGGCTGCTCGGCCCCTGCTCGCAATTCAAGGCCTTGGCCAGGATGCGGGCGACGGTCGTCTTGCCGACGCCGCGGGTGCCGGAAAACAGGAAGGCGTGCGCGAGCCGCTTGCTGGTCAGCGCGTTCTGCAGCATTTGCACGACGTGCGGTTGCCCGATCACGTCGTCGAAGGCCGCCGGCCGATATTTCCTCGCGGAGACTTGGTACTCCATAAATGACGTCAGGCGTCAGGGGTGAGGCGTGAGGGGATAAGCGGAACCATGTTCTGATCTTTTTTCACCTTACGCCTCACGTTTCACGCCTCACGGATAGAGCGGGGCTAGGTGATCCTGCGGCACACAGAACGAGCCTGCTTACCGTTGCTTCCTTCCGGACCTGGCGGGGTTCACAAGATTCTGCTGCACAGGGCCCAGCCCCTTCTTCCAACGATGAACGAGGAATGATGAACGATGACGTACAGATGAGGAATCCCAGAAACTCTTGTTCTTTCGTTCCGCGTTCAGCCCTCATCGTTCCGCGTTGCTGTGTCATGGCGGAGAGGGTGGGATTCGAACCCACGGTCCCGTTGCCGGGACGCATGCTTTCCAAGCATGTCGATTCGGCCACTCTCGCACCTCTCCGCGCGAGATCCCGCGTCGCTATCGGCCGACTGGCGCTGAAAGCGGGCATCTTAACATGCGTCCCCCAGGCTCACAAGACGCGCGCGGCCCTGTCGCCATTGCTCTTCGCGCGAGCGCATCGGTATACTGCGGGCCGTCTTGCATGCGGGTGCGCTCATGAAGTGGTTCCTCGCCATCGGCCTTCTTGTCCTGCTCCTGGTCGGGCTCGTCGTCAGCCTTCCCTTCCTCATCGATCTCACTCGGTACCAGGAACAGTACCGCCCGGTCATCGAGCAGGCGCTGAACCGCAAAGTATCCCTGCGGGACATTCGACTCACGATTTGGCCTCGCATCGGCGCCCGCGTGGGGGGATTCGCCATCGAAGACGATCCGGCCTTTCGCGCGGGCCCCTTCGCCTCCCTCACGTCGCTGGATGTCGGCGTCAAACTGATGCCCCTGTTCAGCGGCAAGGTAGCGGTCGAGGAGATCACCTTGCGCGAGCCGGTCATTACGGTGGTCAAGAACCGGCAGGGCGTCATGAACATCTCGACATTGGGCGCGTCGGGCCCGAAGGCGTCCGAGCCGGCGCCACCCCCGACGCCGGCTCCCGAAGGCGGCCCGTTCAGGGCGCTCGCGCTGCTCGCCGTCGATCGCGTCGGCATCACCCGCGGCAGCCTGCTCTATCGCGATGAGTCGACGCCGACGCCGACCGAGTACGCCGTGCAGAATCTGGAGCTGCTGCTGCGCTCGGTCAAATTGGGCCAGACGCCGACGTTGCACGTGACCGCGACGATCCAGCCCTACAATCTCCCCATCATGCTGGCCGTCGCCGCCGGTCCGCTGGTGGAATCCCTCGATTTCAAGACGCTGGATGTCGATGTGACCGCGGGCAAGATTCCCTTGTCCCTAAAGGGCAGCGCCGTCGCAGGGCATTTCCACGGCCTGCTCTCGTCGCCGGCCATTCACTCCCGCGACCTGCCGATCGCCGTGCCGCTCGCCAAGCCGGTCGTCATTCGGGAGCTCGCGGCCGAGATCGATGCGGACTATCCGCCGAAGCCCTCCGTGCCACCGCTGCGCCTCGCGACGTTGAACAGCCTCCAGGCCACGGTGGGGATGGGAAACTCATCGATCGATCTGGCGGGGTCGCTGAAGGACGGCCGCCTCGCGATCAACGCCTCGTCGAAATCCCTCAACACCGCCGACTTGCCGGCGGCGCTTCCCCTGCGGAAACCGGTCGAGATCACGAACCTGGACGTGAAGGCCGCCCTCACCGACCAGCAGGCCACGCTCTCCCAGCTGTCGCTTCACATCTTCGGCGGTGAGATGACGGGACAGGCGGGGCTTCAATTCGGCGATCCGGCACCGCCCTTCGAGGCCAAGCTCGCGCTCAAGGGCTTAAACTTGGGGCCGGCTGTCGACGCCTTTGCCACCGACAAGGCCCTGGTGGGCGGCACGGCTTCCGCCGACTTCGCCCTGCGCGGTGCCGGCTTCACCATGCCCGAGTTGACCCGCGCGCTCAGCGGCACCGGACATGTCCTTGTGCGGGACGGCCGCCTCGATGGCGTCAATCTGACACAGGAGGTATTGCAAGCGTTTAAGGTTGTAGGCTTGTCGGGGGATGCCGTGAAGGCGACGGCCTTTTCGACCGTGGAGGGGGACCTCGCCATCCAACAGGGCGTCGTGCAGCTCCAGCGCATTTTCGCCGACAGCCATGACTTCCAGGCCCAGGCGGCCGGCACGATCGGCTTCGATCGGGCCTTGAACGTCAAGGCCACCCTCAATCTGTCCGACCAGCTGAGCCAGAAACTCGTCGGCGCCTCGGCGGCCGCACGTTTCATGGCGTCCAAGGGCCGGATCAGCGTGCCGCTGACGATCACCGGGACCACCGACGCCCCTTCTTATGGTGTTGACATCAAAGCCGTGGCCGGCAAGGTCGGCGAGCAGCTCAAGGGAAAGGTCGGAGACCTGCTCAAAAAGTCGCCCGCGACCGAGAAGCTGCTGGAACAGGGCGGCGGCGTGTTGAAGAACCTCTTCGGCCGATAACGGAGGCGCAGATTAGGATGCCGAACACCGAGGTCGTCATGGATTGGGCGAGCCGCTACGGCCCCAATCTGCTCGCGGCGCTCGTCATTCTGGCCATCGGCGCTTTTCTCGCGCGCTGGACCGGCACCGTCCTTCAGGCTCGACTGGACAAGATCGAGATGGAACCGCCGGTGCGGCTCCTCTTGGTCCGCGTGACGCGGATCATCATACTCCTCTTCGCGCTCATGGCCGTCCTCGACAAGCTCGGCGTGCAGACCGCGCCTCTGCTGGCCGGGATCGGCGTGGCGGGGATCGGCATGGGCCTCGCCCTGCAAGGGGTCCTGAGCAACGTCATGGCCGGCCTGTCGATCATCGTCACCAAGCCCTACCGTGTCGGGGAGCATATCGAGCTGTTGGGCGTGCATGGCGATGTGAGCGTCATCGACATCTTTTCCACGATTTTGATCCATCCCGACCGGTCCCGCATCGTGATCCCCAATCGCAAGATCGTGGGGGAGATCCTGCACAACTTCGGCGCCATCCGCCAGCTGCACCTGACGATCGGGATTTCCTACAATGCCGATGTGACCCGCGCCCTGGCCGCCGCGCAGGAGATCCTGGCGGAAAACCCGAGGGTCCTGAAGCAGCCGGCGCCTTCGGTCGGTGTGTCAACCCTGGCCGACCACGCGATCATGGTTGCCCTGGAGCCCTGGGTCAAGGTTCCCGATTACGGCGCCGCCCAAGGCGAACTGAATCAGGCGCTCATCGAGCAATTTCGCGCCAGGGGGATCGAACTCCCTATCCCCCGTCAAGAAGTCCGCCTGGTCAATCCCCCATAGCTGGCCGTACCGGAATCCTCGTACGAACCCTCCGGCCAAGCTACGATCTCCGGTGGGGCAGCCTTGCCGCGCCACCCGATCTATTCCGCCACACGTCCACCCTCAATCCAGCCGCCGTCTTTCAGCCCACAGCGGGGCTTCATGGAATCAAAAATCCCAACCTATTGAATTTACAAGCTATCACCCTAGGCGCGTCTCCATCGTCGCACCTAGGCCAAAATCTTGCCTCTAGGGGAATCCCCTAGAACGGCCCCGCCGGCTGTGCTAGAAATACTGTCCCTTACTTTTAAGGACACCCTACGTAATTCGGATTCGTTCCACATTGCGAAGAGGATTCATGCGTCGTCTGCAGCTCTGTCTCGCGGTCTTGACACTCACCGTCTCGCTGTCGGCCGTCTGTTTTGCAGCCGGGCCAGATCTCGTTACCTTGAAGGACGGCAGTTTCATTCGGGGTGAGGTGCTGGAAATGTCCAATGGGGAGCTGCACATCAAGACGGACTTCGGCGTCGGCGAGATCATCAAGGTGAAGTGGGCCAATGTCGCCAAGCTGTCCGTGACCCATCCCGTGCCCTTCCATCTCAAGGACGGCACCGTCCTCGTCGCCACCGCCCAGGAAGGTGACAATGGCGCCCTGCAGATGAAGGCGGCCCCCATGACGGGCACCATGACGGTGCCGATGGAGCAGATCGCCTCCGTCAACCCCATGGTGCAGCCGCCGGTGGTCTATTCCGGCAACCTGACTGCGGGGTTATCCCAGACCACCGGCAACAGCCATCTGCGCAACGCCAGCATCCTGGGCGAATTCGTCGGCCGAAGCGAGCAGCTCCGGCTCTCATTGCTCGGACGCTATGTGTACGGGGACAATGCGGGCGCCCTGATCACGCGCAACTCGCGCGGCACCATCAAGCTGGACTTTTTCCTCACGAAGCGCCTGTTCTGGTTCGCCTCCGCCTACTTCGAACAAGATACCTTTCAGGACCTCAAGATGCGGACCGCGCTGGCCAGCGGTCCGGGTTATCAATTCATCGAGCGGGGCGACTTCGTCCATCCCTGGTTGAAAGACATGACGCTCTATGCCGAAGCCGGGGCGTCGTATTTCAATGAAGACTTCAAAGTTGCGGGCGATAAGTCGAGCCTCCGAGGCCGATGGTCCATTAAGTTCAACTGGCCGATCTTGGATGAGCGAATCACCTTCTATCACTTCCAGGAGGCGTACCCTTCGCTCCAGAACGTCAAGGACTTTTACCTCACCATGGACAACGGCGTACGGTTCAAGCTCTGGGAGGGCCTGGTGAGCGGGCTCCAAGTCACCACCCGCTACAACAATACGCCGCCGCCCGGGACGGGGGACACGGACAATCTGTATCTGATGACCTTTGGCTATAGCTTCGATACGAGCCGGAAGCGGTAGAGGCAAGAGGGTCGCAGCGCACTTCACTCACAGGGGGGGCATCCCATGTTGAAAGAATTCAAAGAGTTCGCCATGAAAGGCAACGTGCTCGACATGGCGATCGGCGTCATCATCGGCGGGGCCTTCGGAAAGATCGTCAGTTCCTTGGTCAGCGACGTGCTCATGCCGCCGCTGGGCTTGCTCTTGGGCAAGGTCGATTTTTCGAGCCTCTTCATCAACCTCTCGGGGCAGCCGATCGCGTCGCTCGCCGAAGCGAAGACGAAGGGCGCGCCGACGCTGAACTACGGGGTGTTCTTCCAATCCGTGTTCGATTTCATCATCATCGCGTTCGTGATCTTCATGGTGGTGAAACAGATGAACCGCTTCAAGAAGGAGGCGCCGCCGCCCCCGCCCCCCGGGCCGACCAACGAAGAAAAGTTGCTGATGGAGATTCGCGACGCCCTCAAGCGGCATTGAGCCGGAGGGGCGAGAGGCGCGAGCCAACGACACGCGGTGACCGTATGACGATCAAGAAGGAGGTTCTATGACCATCACGAAAGCGATGCTCTGCGGCTTGGGTCTACTGGCCTTGGCCGGCTGCGCGAAATTGGAGCAGGCTGCGGCTCCGAACGATTCGGTGTCCCGCAATTTAAATGAGATGAAAGCAAGGCCCAAGGCCCCGGCGATCGGCGTCGACAATCGGGACGCGCGGATCAGCGACCTCGAGCGACAGTTGGCCGATCGAGACGCCGAGCTGGCCCGTCTCCGGAAGGGCAGCGGGGATCTGGGGAGCGCCAATCGGCGAATCGGAGAGCTCGAATCCCAGCTGAGCGATCGCGACCGAGAATTGGCTCGGCTCCGCCAGGGTCTGGGCGATATGGACGGGGCCAACAAGCGGATCGGCGATCTCGAACGACAGTTGTCCGATCGCGATTCGGAGCTGGGCCGACTGCGGCCGATCGTCGCCGCCCACGAGAAAGAGGGCAACATGTCGGGCGACCTGGACTC
>CAYZTJ010000063.1:11268-19105 GCA_964481215.1 uncultured Nitrospira sp.
AAGGCGCTCGGACCGGAGATCAAGGCCGGGAATGTCTCCATTCAACAAACCGGGGACAAGCTGGCCATTCACCTGGCCTCCAGCGCCCTGTTCGATTCGGGGAAGGCGGACCTGAAGCCGGCCGGGACGGACATCCTGAAGCGGGTGGGCGGCGTCCTGAAGGAATTCCCGGATAAGACCGTCCACGTGGCGGGGCATACGGACAATGTGCCGATCAGGAGCGCGCTTAAGAAGACCTACCCGACCAACCAGGAACTCTCGGACGCGCGCGCCCAGCACGCGGCGGGGATCTTGGAGCAGACAGGGGTCAATAAGTCGAAGCTGTCCGCCATGGGTCACGCCGACAGCCAGCCGGTGGGAGACAACAAGACCGAAGCAGGCCGGAAGAAGAACCGCCGCGTCGACGTGATCGTCTCAAACTAGGAGTCAGTCCGCCGCGATGGGAGATCAGGAGGTGAATGACATCTCCTGGGCTTTCCCTTCGGGGCCCCGGGGGTGGCGCCGCGGCGTTGCCGACAAGGAGGGCTACCCCCTTTCGGCTACGAAATCTTTCGAATGTACAAGGATAACGGAGAGGGCGTAAGCTGTGCCCGCCGTGCTCTGATCCACTGAGCCATCCACGAAAGGAGCCTCGTATGGACAATCGTCTGCTCGGGTCTCTGGTCCTAGGTCTGTTCTGTGTTGCGGGCTGTGCGGCGTTGCAACAAGCCCCCGCGCCTAACGATTCGATCACTCGAAATGTCAACGAAATGAAGGCCCGCCCCAGGGCCCCCGTCATCCTTCCGGATGAACGGGAGATCCGCCTCGCCGCGCTCACCAAGCAGGTAGGCGAGCGGGACGCCGAGCTCGCCAAGTTGCGGCAGACGGCCGGAGATCTGACGGCCGCCAATCGACGAATCGGCGAGCTGGAGGGACAGATCGGGGAGCGCGATCGCGAGCTGGCCGGACTTCGGCAGAGCGCGGCCGATCTCACCGCCGCGAATCGGCGAGCCGGGGAACTGGAAAGCCAGCTCGGCGAGCGGGATCGGGAACTCTCCGCTCTGCGGCAAGGCGCGGGAGACCTCACGGCCGCGACCCGCCGGATCGGCGACCTGGAAAGCCAACTCGCTGATCGCGACCGGGAACTGGCGGCCCTGCGCCAAGGGAGCGGAGACCTCGCCGCCTTGACCAGAAAATCCGCCGACCTCGAACAGCAGCTGGCCCAGCGCGACGCGGAATTGGCGCAGCTGAAGCAAGCCGCCGGAGACCGCGATCGGCTCACCAGCCTGATGACGGCCTCGGCCACCGACCTGGAGGAGACAAAGCGGCGGCTCGCCGAACAGACCAAGCGGGCGGACGATCTGACCGGATCGCTCTCCTCACGTGATCAAGAGATCGCCAGACTCAATGGGCTCGTGGAGAAGGGACAGGGATCCGGGAATGACCTGGCCCAGGCCCGGCAACAACTCGCCAGCCTGTCAGGCACACTCAGCGAGCGCGACCAGGAGATTCTCAGGCTTCGGAGTCAACTCGATCAGCGGCAGGCCGAGAAGGACCTGCTGAAAGCCTTGCAACCCGAGATCCACTCCGGCCACGTCACGATCAATCAAGCCGGCGACAAGCTGACCGTCGGCCTCGCCGCTGGGGCGTTGTTCGATTCAGGCAGAGACGAACTGAAGCCGGCCGGCGTGGACGTCCTCAAGCGCGTCGGCGGCATCCTCAAAGACTTCCCCCAGCAGGCCGTCCATGTGGCCGGCTACACGGACAATGTGCCCATTCGCGGCGCCCTCGCCAAGAAGTTCCCCACCAACAAGGAGCTCTCGGATGCCAGAGCGGCGAACGCGGCCTCGCTGCTGGAAGGAAGCGGAGTGCCCAAGACCAATCTCACGGCAGCGGGCCACGGCGACGAGCACCCGGTCGCGGATAACAAGACGAGCGACGGTCGCAGCAAGAACCGGCGCGTGGAGATTGTGTTGTCCGGAAGGTGACGCGGGCTGGTAATCGGAACGGGTTCAAACAAGCGGGCGGGAGGTCGAGCCAATCGGCCTCCCGCCCGTGGTGTTTCAGGCGCGGCTACAATTTGCAGGGCGCCTCTACCTGAAGCGCCGCCACCGAGTCGCCCGGCGCCGTCGCCAAGATCTTATAGTGTCCCAATCCCAGTTCTTTGCCGTAGGCTTCCCCGACCAGCACGTCCTGGACATGCTGGTGATCCGAGGCGCGGAAGTAGGATTTCCCTTCTTTGAGTCCGTCGAATTGGTGGCCTTCCAACGCCTTGATGACCGCCGCCGTGTCCGTGCTGCCCGCCCGGCCCACCGCTTCGAGAATCTGCGTCATGGCGGCATAACCGAGATAGCAGCGCGACGTCGGCGTATGGTTGTACTTGTCGATAACCCCTTGGATAAAGCGCCGTGAGCTTTCGGTGTTGATCTTGGGGTCCCAGATCAAACCCCAGATGCCCGCGTTTTGGGCATAGCCGAGCGGTCGCCCGATCTGCTCGCCGCTGATCATCCCGCCCACCCCGATCTTCTCCTTGGCCAGTTCGAGCTTCGCAAAAGCCTTGAGGGCGTGGAGGAGATCCCAACCGTAGAGATTGAGAATGATGGCCGTGGGATTCTTGGCCTTGGCCTCCGTCAGCGCCGCCGTGAAATCGGTCGTGCCGAACGGCGTGACCGTCTCCCCCACGAACTGCACGCCCTTGGACTGCCCGGCCTCGACCATGGCCTGGGCGGCCGCCTTTCCATCGATCGTGCCCGCGGTGATCATATACCACTTCGTGCCGTAGGCCTTCACGAGGTGGGGCGCCACCGCCTGGGCCAGCATGCGGGCATTCGGCATGAATACGAAGGTATGGGAGTTACAGGCGGCCCCGGTCAGCTCCAGAATGTGCGCGCCCGTCACCATGAACAGCTTGTTTTCCTTCTTCGCCAAGGCGCTCACGGCCAAGGCGCAGTCCCCGTTGAAGGTTCCCATGAGGAAGTCCACCCGATCGTCCTTGATGAACTTGGTGGCCGCCTTGACCGCCTGATCGGGATTCGACGCGTCGTCCGCTTCCAGGATGCTGACAGGCCGGCCCAGGACGCCCCCCCGTTTGTTGAACAGGTCGACGGCGACGTTGGCGCCGTGGACGTCATGGATGGACGACGTCTTATAGGGGCTCGACAGCGGATCGATGATGCCGACTTTGATCGGCTCGCCCGCGGCCGCGACGCCTGTCCCCCAGGGGAGGCCCGACACCTGCTGAATCAGATCCCCGAATATCAACGCACTCCCGGTCATCGCCGAGAATTGCAGGAAGTTCCGACGTGAAAGCCGCACCATAGCCATCGCCTCCTCTTAAAGTCTCACCGTCCTGATGCGCCGGCAGGCGCCGGCCACCGGCCGGAATCAGCTGCTTGCGTCCACTCTTTTAGCAGAATGCCTCTGAGTTTGCCCAGCGCGAAGTTCCGCCTCCAGCTCCGCGATCCTCGCCTTCAACGGGCCCGCCAACTCTTCCACTTCTGCGATCGAGTAGCGGGGTGTGATGTATTTCGGGCAATTCCAGTCGAACGAGACCACGTCGATGAAGACCAGCCGCTCCACGCTCGGACGCATCTTCGGATCGGCGAGCTGTGCCACCAGCTCCGGATGGACACGGGCTTCTTCCACGCGGGCATGGCCGAGCAGCTTCAGCCGCTCGCGGTTCTTGTAGTCCATCAGAAACAAGGCGACGCGGTCGTTCACGGAGACGTTGCCGGTACTCAGCAGTTGTCGGTTGCCTTTGTAGTCGGCAAAGGCCAGGGCGGTTGGGTTCACGACGCGCAGGAATCCAGGGGGCCCGCCGCGATGCTGCACGTACGGCCACCCCGTTTCGCTGATGCTTCCCAAGTAGAAGCTGTCCCGTGCCGCAATGAACTCGGCCTCTGCGTCCCCAAGGGGGTCTCGTTCAGGAGCGCCTGTGACCTTGCCCGCGCTCCCGTAGTACCGCTGCTGTGCCCGGCACACGGCATCTGTAAAGGTCAGATCGAGATATTTCGTCGCCATGGATCTCCTTCGCCTGCTGCCCTAGAACACGACGGTGTGCCATCCCTCCGCCACATAGCGGCGGAGGCTCAAGAGACCCGAGGTTCCGGCAAGGGCATAGTCGTTCTTCAAGGGCAGGCCGCAGGATTCGATCCCCTCTTTGGCGCCAAACACGTCCGCGCACCCGCACGACGCCCCTTGCACAACCTCACGCACGGATTGGTAGAGGGCATGCGCCGGATGCGACAGCTTGCTGAGCTCCGCCGGCCAGCGTGTCCCGGCGCCGTTGAAGACCACAGCCACTTCATCACCCTTTTGCTTGGATTCTGACGCGAGGGCGAGCGCGTTGAAGACTCGTCCGAGCGCTTCCTCTGAACCGCCCTTCGGATCGGACATGATAATGATGGCAGTTTTCATGGGCCCTCCTTGAACATCGATGATCGCACGCACTAACCTTCTAAAGTTATATTTGACGGTTATATACTATGATCCGCTAACCTGTCAAGCTATATTTAGACGGTTGGGTTGATTTGAGAGGACGCTCAGGGAATGCGGCGAACGCGATCGGATCCACCGTTTCTGTTTATCGGCAACGACCCCTGTCTTGATTTCGTCAACACGCAGATGATGGTGCGCGGCCAACGGACGGACCTGTTGCGCGAGTGGACCGATGTGATCGCATGGATGGTCCGGGCGAAACTTCTGGGTGCGGACGAGGGCAAGAACGGATCGTCGCGGTTGGATCGCGCGGAGGGAGAGCGCCTGCTCAATGAGGCGAGAGCATTTCGAGCCGTCCTACGCGGGTTGGCGGAGCGGATCGTTGCCGGCAAGCCGGTTCCCCGATCGACGGTCGAGGCGATCAACGCGCTGTACCGCCGGCGCCCGGGCTACCCGCAACTGATCCGCGCCAACGGTCGGTTTGAACGTCGGTTCCATGCGGAAACGTCCGGCGCAGCCCAACTGCTCGCGCCTCTTGCCGAGGCCGCGAGCCAGCTGCTCTGTATGGGTGACCTGTCGCTTGTGAAGCGATGCCGCAACGACGCCTGCATCCTCTACTTTTACGATACGACGAAAAATCACGCCCGCCGCTGGTGCAGCATGGGTCTCTGCGGCAATCGAATTAAGGTGGCCGCACACTACGGGCGTAAAAAGAAAGGCGGCTGAGACCGCAGTCTCAGCCGCCCGGTTGCCTCAAAACCCGCGGGGAGGCTCTCAACTATACTGATCCCACGTGTCGCACTGCTTGATCGCCCAGAAGACCGCCTCTTTGAGCTTCTTCAGCACTTGATTCTCCGGATCGCGTATCGCCTGCAGCTTCTTGTCCAGCTCGTAGAGCGGATCGATCGACCGCTTATCCGGCAATTTGCCCAAGGCCCAGGCGACCTCGGTCAGCACCGCCCAATCGGTCTTCGGGTCTTGCAGCTTCTCGAGCAGCGGGAGCACGATCGAAGCGTCGCCGTGCAAGCCGCCCACCTGCCCCAACCCCTTCGCCGCGGCAACTTGCAAGTCGATCTGGTTGGAAGTTTTTAGAATGTTGATCAGCAGGGGAATCCCGTCCCGGCCGATATTGCCCAATGCGACCGCGGCCTGCTTGGCGAGATCCTTGTCTTTCAAGGCCTCCTTGAGTTTGGGCAGCGCCTCATCGGACATGAGATCGCCCAGCAGCGAAATGATCGCCAGCTTGCGGAGCTGGCCGGTGTCCGGCGAGTCCAACGCTTTGAGCAGACGGTCCGCATGGCCCCATTCGGCGGCGAGCAAGATGGGGAAATCGTACTTTTCCAGCAACCCGGTCAGTTGATCAATGGCATAGGCCCCGGGGTCGCCCGCATTGGCTTTTTTCGCCGCCTCGACGGCATCCTCAAACGCGGTCCGCACCTCTTTGGCCCATTTGATTTTCATCGAGCCGAGCAGGTAGGTCATCTGGCAGGCCGGACCTTTCCACAGGCGGGCGGGCGAATCGGGAAGATCGGCGTCTCCCCCCATCGCGGTCGTGCCTTCCCACGTTTTGCGTTGCTCGCATTTCACTCGGAACACGACATCGTGGGGCTTGGACTCCTCCGTGACAATCGCATAGCCCAGCCCGGATAAGCGGCGGGACGCCAATTCCATGAGCGGCTTGGCATTCCCCGCCCCCTTGTCGGTGAGGGACACCGCCTCGATCAAGACGGTTTGGATCTTGGCGAGCTGCTCTTTCTGTTGCTGGGTGAAAGATTCTCGGTATGCCCAGCTCGTCTCAACGGGCAACCCGAAGAGTCCGGCGATGACCATGAACGTGAAGGCTGTATGGGATAAAGTGCGGATCATAACATCCTCCTGTGTGGAGGTGAGTGCCTGAGGCGGCGACGGACCATGCGAGGGCTAACCAGTCACGAGACGGCAAGTTTCCACCCCCCCCCCGGAGGATTCGGCGATGCCCCTCCGTCCGTCGGCCACTGATTCAGTATACTGCGGGAGGCGGGGGCGCGCTACCCCGGAAGTCGGGAGAGGGAGAAAGAGGATGGTGCCGAAGGCGGGACTTGAACCCGCACGGCTTGCGCCACACGCCCCTCAAACGTGCGTGTCTGCCATTCCACCACTTCGGCAACGTGCGAGCGGGCATTATAGGAGCGCCCTTTAAGCCTTGTCAACGAATGGGAGGCTTGGCTAGAATTCCCGCTGGCCAGGCGGGCAGTGCCGCGGCGAGCCCGCGGATTCCTCCGTGCGCCCAGCGGCGACCGATAATTCGACTCACGTGCAAGTACCTAGTTCTCCATCGACCCGATCGGCGGTCGCCGCGTTCTTCGACGTCGACAACACGCTGATCCCCGGCTCGGCCATCGAAGTGCGCTTCTTCCGTCGATTGTGGGGGGAAGGCCTGGTCGGCCCCCGCGCCATTTGGCGAAGCGTCGGCCATGTGCTCCGCCACGCTCCCCCGGTGTCGCTGCACCCCTTGCGGGAGCGCAAACTCTACTTGGAAGGACTGTCTCGATCCGCGGTCGAACCCTTGGCGGAAACCTTTGTGGCGCAGGAGATCATTCCGCGCCTGTCGCGCGAAGGGATCAGGGCGGTGCAACGCCATCAGGAGGCCGGACATGCGGTGGTCTTCTTGACCGGATCGCTCGACTTCCTCATGGCTCCACTGGCTCGCCACCTGGGTGTCACGGCCGTGTTCGCCGCCCAGCCGGAACATCAGGACGATCGCTACACGGGGCGTCTCCGCGCCCCGCTTCCCTACGGCATCGGCAAGCAGCACCTCCTTCATCGGTTCAGCCGGGAGCAGGGCGTCAACCTCTCGGCCAGTTTCGCCTACGGGGACAGCCCCGGGGACGTCGAAACCCTGCAGACCGTGGGACACCCACAAGTCGTCAATCCGATCCGCGGCATGGCACGGATCGCCTCTCGTCACGGCTGGCCGATCGCGAGATGGGAGTGAGGGCAACGATGAAGTATGAACGCGGAACGATGACCGAGGGAGAGGCTTCTTCTTTGTTGCTTGACGAGAGATTTCAAGATTCGAGAACTTCATCGTTCATCATTCAGCGTTAGTTTTTTAACATGCGTGTCACTGAAATTTTCCATAGCATCCAAGGCGAATCGTCCTTCGCCGGGCAGCCCTGCCTGTTCGTCCGGCTCACCGGCTGCCCGCTCCGCTGCACCTGGTGCGACACGGAGTACGCGTTTTTCGGAGGAACCGAGCGCTCGCTCGATGCGATCCTCGATCAGGTGCGCGGGTACGGCTGCCCCCTGGTCGAAATCACCGGCGGAGAGCCGCTGGCGCAGCCCGAGGCCTTCACCCTGATCGCGCGGCTCTGCGACGAGGCCTATACGGTCCTGGTGGAGACCAGCGGCGCCGTCGATATCGCGCCGCTCGACCGTCGCG
>CAYZTJ010000064.1:0-15386 GCA_964481215.1 uncultured Nitrospira sp.
GAGACCTCGAACGCCATGTGGCCCAACGGACGGCCGAACTCGCCCTCGCCAACCACGCCCTGCAGCGGGACGTCGCCGCCCGACGGGACGCAGAACAGGCGCTCGCCCTGAGCGAAGCGCGCTACCGCTCCCTCTTCGAGGACAACCCGTCCATGTATTTCAGCCTCGCGACCGACGGCACGATCCTCGCGGTCAATCGGTTCGGCGCCCATCATTTGGGCTATACCGTCGAGGAACTCATCGGCCAGCCCGTCGCCACTGTGTTCCATTCGGACGACCGCGCGACCGTTGCCTCGAGCTTGCAGCAGTGCCTCCTCGGTGACACCGCCCCACCGCAGTGGGAGTTTCGAAAAATTCGGAAGGACGGCACGGTCATCTGGGTTCAAGAGACTGTGCGCCTCGTGCGCACCCCGGGTTCTGATCCCCACCTGCTCGTCGTTTGCAACGACGTGACCGACCGCCGGCATGCGGAGGAAGCGCTTCGAGCCAGCGAGGAGAAGTTTCGCGCCGCCTTCGAGAGCGCCGCGGTCGGGATCGTGATCGGCAGCCATGTGACCGGCACAGGCATCGAGATCGCCAATCCGGCCTTCTGCGCGATGACCGGCTATACCGAAGAGGAGCTCAGGACGCTCGGGATGAAAGGGCTCACGCACCCCGACGACAAAGCCGCCAGCATCGACTTCGTTCAACAGTTGATCTCCGGAGCGCTCTCGAGCGGCACGATTGAAACGCGCTACATCAAGAAGGACGGGAGCAGCCTGTGGGCCCTGACCTCCGTGTCGTCGATTCGTGATCGGGAGGGGCGTTACGCCTCCAGCCTCGGGCTCATCAAAGACATTACGGACCGCAAGCGGATGGAAGAGGCGCTGCGCGTCAGCGCGCAATCCATCCGAGAGCTCCATGAGATCACGGCGGCTCCCGGACGTTTATTCGAGGAACAGGTGACGGCCATCCTCGACCTGGGGCGCCGGCGCTTCCATCTGCCGGTCGGCATGTTGACTCGGGCGAACAGCGAGGCGCTCTCTCTGGAACTCGTGCAAGCGCAGGGGATGGATCTCCGAGCCGGCATGACGGTTCCGCTCCGCGGGGGCCCCTGCCACGCCTGCTTGGAGCGGAGCGACCCCCTGGCCATTTTGGATTGGGCCCATTCGCCGTACAAGGAGCACCCCTGCCATACCCAAGCCCACTTGGCCTGTTACCTCGGCACGCGGATCACGCTCGGACAGGTCCCCTACGGCACGCTCTGTTTTGTTGGACAGGAGCCCTTGACTCAGCCCTTCACCGACGCCGATCAGTCGTTCTTGCTGCTCATGGCTCGGTGGATCAGCACCGCTTTGGAACAAGCGCAAGCCGATCGCGCGCTTCGGCTCAGCGAGCAGCGGACGAGGGCTATCATCGACACCGCCATGGACGCCGTCGTGGTCATGGATCAAGAGGGCATCATCCGCGACTGGAGCCCCCAGGCCGTCCAGACCTTTGGGTGGACTCGCGACGAAGCCGTCGGTCGGCGGCTCTCGGAGACGATCGTGCCTCCGCGGCTTCAGGTAGCCCACGAGCAGGGACTCCGCCGATTTGCCGAAACCGGCTCGGGGCCGGTGCTGAACCGCCGGGTGGAAATCCCGGCACTCCACCGCGACGGCCGGGAATTTCCCGTGGAACTCACGATCGCCCCGCTCGCACTGCCGGACGGTACGGTCTTCAGCGCCTACGTGCGCGATATCACGGATCGAAAGCAGGCGGAGGAGGCCTTATCGGAACGCGCGCGCCTGTCGCAGTGCGTGGGAGACATCGGACTGCTCCTGAACGGAGATCGCCCGACCTACGAGATTCTGCAAGGCTGCACGGATCGGCTCGTACAGCACCTGGACCTTGCGCTCGCGCGCATCTGGACGCTGGCGCCCGGCGACCTCTGCAGCGCCTGTTTCAAGGAGTCACTCTGCGCCGATCACCGGGAATGTCTCCACCTGCAAGCCAGCTCGGGCCTTTCGACGAATCTGCAGGGTGAGTACCGACGCATTCCGCTGGGCGCCTTGAAGATCGGACGGATCGCCCAGGGAACCGGACGGCTCGTCAGCAACGACATTCTGGCCGACGACCGGCTCCCCAATAAGGCCTGGATGCAGGCCCATGGGCTCCAGTCCTTCGCGGGCGTGCCGCTCATCATCGAAGGCAACGTTCACGGCGTCCTGGCGGTCTTCGGCGGCGCGGCGCTCTCCGAGCCGCTGCTGGACGCCCTGGACACTATCTGCAACGGCGTCGCCGCCACCATCGCCCGGAGGCAGGCACAGGCTGCGATTCACCAGCGCTGGCAATACGAGCAGCTCGTCGCCACCCTTTCGTCGCGCCTGGTCGCGTTTACGCCGAACGAGTTGGGTCGGGCTATCGACGACACGCTGGCCGCGATCGGCGGGCTCCTCGACGTCGATCGGACCTATTTGTTCCTGTACAGTCACGACCGCGCGCTCATGAACAATACCCATGAATGGTGCGCCCCCGGCGTGGCTCCTCAGCAAGCCCAGTTGCAACAGATTCCCATGGCGGCCTTCCCCTGGATCGTCGAGACCTACCGGCGCGGGGAGGTCGCGAACATCCCGCGCGTCGCCGCGCTGCCCTCGGAGGCGGAATCGGAGCGGTCGGAATTCCAGCGAGAGGGGATTCAATCGCTCCTCGGCGTGCCGATCATGGCGTCGGGCAGCCCCATCGGCTTCATCGGTCTCGACGCCGTCCGCTGCGAGCGGATCTGGACGGACGAGGAGGTGCGGCTGCTCCGCCTGGTAGGGGAGATGCTGGGCCGGGCGATCGAACGGGATCGCGTCGCCGGCGAGCGGACGTCGCTGCTGCGCGAACTTCAGTCGGCCAACCGCGCCTTGGGACAGTTGTCGCATCAGCTCATGCAGGTGCAGGAAACCGAACGGCAGCAGCTCGCGCAGGACCTGCACGATGAAATCGGCCAGGCCCTGACCGCCGTCGCCATCAATCTCCAGACCCTAGGGCAACGGATCGAGCCGGCGGGACAGTCCGTTGAGATGAAGGACAGCCTCGGCATCGTCGAGACCCTGATTCAACACGTGCGCGATCTCTGCTTGGACTTGCGGCCCTCCATGCTGGACGACTTGGGGCTCGTGCCGGCCCTGCGCTGGTACGCCGCGCGGCAAGCGGCCCGCGCCGGCTGGACGCTGGACTTCGATGTTGACGAGCCGATCCCCGCCCTGCCGGAGTCCGTCCAGGTCGCTTGTTTCCGCATCGCCCAGGAGGCCATCACGAACGCGATGCGCCACGCCGGCGCGCGCCGGCTCTGGGTCCAGGTGCGCTGCGCGGACGACTCGCTGATACTCTCGGTCACGGATGACGGGATCGGCTTCGCCGTCCAGGTGAGCGGAGGAACCGCCGGCTTGGGCCTGCTCGGCATGAAGGAGCGAGCCCGCAGCGCCGGCGGCGAGTGGACCATCGACTCAACCCCGGGGCACGGCACCACCGTCCGGGCGCGATTGCCGATCAACGGACTGGCCGTCACGAAGGCCGGACAATTCTCGGAGGCCCTCTCATGACCCCCTCCACTCGCGTGCTGTTGGTAGACGACCACGGTTTGGTCCGCGCCGGGTTGCGGGCGCTCTTGGCGGGGCTCGACGGGATCGAGATCGTCGGCGAGGCCGGCGACGGCCAGGAAGCGCTGACGGCCATCCCCGCCGCGCAGCCCCACGTCGTGCTGATGGATCTCGCCATGCCGCGCCTGAACGGCTTCGAGGCGACTGCGCGGATCGCCAAGCAGCATCCCGGGGTCGGCGTCATCATCCTCTCGATGCACGCCAATGAGGAATACGTGCGCGAGTCGCTGCGGGCCGGCGCGCGGGGCTATCTACTGAAGGGCGCCGACCCTCTCGAGCTCCGGTTGGCGCTCAACGCCGTCAGCCGAGGCGAGACCTATCTGACGCCCTCGGTCTCCGGCGGCGTCGTCACGAACTGGGTCAAGGGCCGCAAGCTGCGAGGGAGCGCCCTTGAGGCGCTGACGTCCCGCCAGCGGGAAATCTTGCAGTTGATCGCCGAGGGGCGTTCCACGAAGGAGATCGCCCAGGCGCTGAACGTCAGCGTGAAAACCGTCGAAACCCATCGGTCCGACCTCATGGAGCGGCTGAACATCCACGATGTTCCCGGCCTGGTGAAATTCGCCATTCGGGCCGGCGTCATCACGGTCGAATCGTAATCCTCCCCCCTTCCCAGGGCGAAAGACCCCGCTCAGGAGTTTTGCGGGAACAAATCAGGAAATCCCTGATCAGATCGCCGCGCGTGCTATGACAGAATAGTCCTGGGTGGGTACGCAGCGCGATCCCGTTCGAAGAGGGGCGTTGATGCACAATGAGTACGACGACCATGTTCCCTTCTCAGCTCCCTCACTCCAACAAGCCGAAAGACGACGATCCATCAACCACTTGCAGCGACACCCTCCCCTGCGAATCCTCCTGTCCTTCCTGCCAACGGTATCGCCGCATGCTCCTCGAGACCATCGAGGTCTTGATCCAGACGAAGAGCGCATTCCGATCGAAAACGCTGGCCACCCTACGCCACCAGATCGAATCGATCCTAAAGCACCCCCTCGAAGCGGGGCCTCATCCGTAAAGTCCTGACGCCACCTTCCGAAACGGCTTTCAGAACATCTCTCTGGGTTCTGCCATCGGACCAGAGGACCTGATCGGGCTGGCTGAGGGCCGGCAAGCTCAAGGCGCGGGCACATGAATGTGCCCGCGCCTTTTTCGTTGGGCGCGGTCAAGCGGAACGCGCCCATCGGATCGGTCGGCGACGCCGGCACACAGTGCCGCAGCATGTGCCCCCCTGCGGCGCCCGCCGGCGTCGCCGCCGCCGACCGTGACGAGCGATGCCGCATCGTTCGCGAAGCGTGCAGCGTTGTTCTCACACCCAGCGGCATGAACGGATGAGCCGAGAGAGGTACGCATGATGGACTGGGAGACCGCCGTTCTCGGGTTCGGCGCCGGCGCGCTCGCCGCCGGGCTCGCGGGGGCGATCGCATGGGCCGCCCAACGGCGGAGGGCTCGCCGCGCGCACCAAGCGCAGACTGCCGCGCGCGCAGCGCTGGACGCCCGCTGCCGCAACTGGGAAGACTACGCCCGCGCTTGCTCGCCGATCTTGCCGGTGCTCATCGAACAATTGGAGGGGGTCTCCACGCAGACGGAGCGCGCGGCCTCCGAATTGATGGCCCGGTTTCAAGCCATCTTGGCGCAGGCGCAGGCGCAGGCCGCCACCGCGCAGACGCTCGCGCAACAGGGCAACCTGAACTCGACGAAAGTCGTCGCCGATATCGACCGCATGTTGGAAACCTTCGTGCAAGACGTCGCGCGATCCAGTCAGGTCGCCGTGAACTCGGTCACCGTCATGAGCGAAGCCGAGACCGCCGCCACGAACATCGGCGGGATCTTGAGCGAGATCGAGTTCATCGCGGACCAGACCCGGTTGCTGGCGCTCAACGCCACCATCGAGGCCGCCCGCGCCGGCCACCAAGGACGCGGCTTCGCCGTCGTGGCGGGAGAAGTGATGAAGCTGGCCAATCGGTCCAGCCAAGCGACGACGACCATCAATGAGTTGGTCAGCAGCGTGCAAGGCGCCGTCACGCGCGCCATGAAAGAGTTGCAAGCCTTGGCGGCGGTCGATCTGACGGGAAGCCTGCACGCTAAAGATCGTGTGACCGGATTGGCGCAAGCCATGGCGGACAATAATCACCATCTGTCGAACGCAGCTGAAGAGTCCCGCAAGGCGGCAGGCTCGTTGGCGCAAGATGTGTCGCAGGTCGTCATGTCGATGCAGTTCCAGGATCTCACGAAGCAGCGGCTCGAACACGTGCAGGATCCCCTGGCCCACATGGACGCCTATCTCCGGGGCCTCCTGGAGGGCCAGACGCCGCCGGACGGCGCGCTCGACGCCGCGCGCTGGATCGCCGACCTCGAGCGACGCTATACGATGGACGACGAGCGCCGGGTCCTGCGCCAATTGTTGCATGGCAAGATCGCGCTGCCCGATCCGGCGGCCAACGCGCCGGACGGCGCATCCAATGTAACGCTGTTCTAACCGCGCCGGCCGCGCCGGCGCCTGACACACGATGAACCAAGCCACTCCCATTTCGCACGCCGGCAGGACCGAACTGGCGGACCAGCTGTTTCACGACTTGCTCGGTGACGCGCCCTGCGGCTACCTGGTTGCCGACTCGGACGGCCGCCTGGTTTTTGCCAACCAGCTCGCCGCTCAGATGCTCGGCTACGAACCCCCAGATCTGACGGGCCAGGAGCTGGATCGAGTACTCTCTGGACCATCGCCTGCTGGGTCGGACCTCTCCCGAATAGCGGGAGAGGGGGTCCCCGACTCCAAGGGAGCCGGTCGAGACCTCAGTGTCTTCTCGAGAGACGGCCGCGAGGTGCCTATTGAGCTTGGCCTCAGTTCCCTCACGCTGAACGGACGCGCCTACAGTCTCTGCAGCATGGTCGACCTCTCGAGGCGGCGTCGGCTGGAAGGCCAAATCCGAACCGCAGAGGAGTCGCTCGCCCTGGCCTGCAAGAGCGCCCGTCAGGGCGTCTGGGAATGGGATTTTGCGGCCGATTGCCTGCGCTACTCCCCTTCCTTCGCCGAGCTCCTCGGATTCCCCGCGCAGGCCCTGGCTCAGGACACGGGCTTCTTTGCGTCGTTGTTCCATCCGGATGACTGGGACACGGTTTTGACGCTGCTCCGCTCGGCCATCGACCGCCGGATTCACTTCAATGCGTGCAACGTGGAGTGTCGGCTGCGGACGAAGGACGGCGAGCATCGGTGGTTTCGCCTATGGGGGCAGCCGGAGTGGGACCCGAACGACCGGCCCGCTCGATTCGTCGGCGTCATCATGGATATCACCGAACACCACGCGATGATCGAAACCGTGAAGGCCAGCCGCGAACAGTTCCAATGGCTGTCAGAGTCCCTGCCGATCTGTATTTTCGAAGTCGACCTGGCGGGCACCTGTCTGTATCGGAACCGGGCCTGGGAATCGATCTTCGGCGGGACCGGCCTCGACCGCCTGGCGGAACCATGGCCAGAGTGGTTTCATCCCGACGATCGAAGGGATCTCCAGCTGACATGGGCCGAGCTCGCCTCGTCCTTCGGCTGCCTCGATCAGGAGCTGCGCATCCTGCACCCCGATCAGGGCACGCGGTGGGTCCGCCTGCAGCTCATGCCCATGGTGAACGACGCACAGACCCGCTATATCGGGACCATCGAAGACATCACCCCGCGAAAACAGGCCGAGGCCGAGCGGGACCGGGCCCAACAACAATTCTTGCAAGTGCAGAAGCTCGAAGCGATCGGCACGCTGGCCGGCGGCATCGCCCACGACTTCAACAATCTTCTCTGGGTCATGATGGGCAATGCCGAGCGGATCACTCGCAAGCTGCCCGCGGAGAGCCCCGTGCAGCCGCTGCTGGAGACGATGCTGTCCGCGGCCAAACGCGCGAAGGGGCTGGTGGATCAGATTCTCACGTTCAGCCGCCGGTCCGACAGCAAGACCGAACCGATTCGCATCGATGCGTTGGTGAACGAAACCTTGACGCTCTTGCGCGCCACGCTGCCCGCCGGCGTGGAGATTCGCGCCGAGGTGACCCAGGCCGGCCTCGTGAAGGGAGATCCCACGCAGGTGCATCAGGTGATTATGAATCTCTGCACCAACGCCTACCACGCGATGGGGGAACGCGGGGTGCTGGGCGTCACGCTGGAGGCGATCGAGATCCATCCGAGAACCGCGCATTACGACGCCACGCTGCACGCAGGCCCCTACCTTCTCCTCGAAATCAGCGACACCGGATGCGGCATGACGGCGGAGACGCAGGCGCGGATCTTCGAGCCGTTTTTTACCACCAAAGAAGTCGGCAAGGGCACGGGTCTCGGGCTCTCCGTCGCGCACGGCATCGTGACGAGCATGGGCGGCGCGATTCGGGTCTACAGCGAAGTCGGCCAAGGCACGACCTTCCGTCTCTACCTCCCCCGGTGCGAGGAGGCCGGCGCGCCCGCAGCCGGGCCGTCCTGCGATCACTCGCCGACCACCTGCGGCGAGCACATCTTGATCGTGGACGACGAACCGAACGTACTGGTTATGTTGCACGGCATGCTGGAAGATCTGGGCTATCGCGTCACGGCCTGCGCGCGGGGACAGCAGGCGATTGACCTAGTGCATGCCGATCCGACGGCGTTTGCGTTGGTGATCACCGACCAGACCATGCCGACCCTCTCGGGCGTCGAGCTGGCTGGTCGCCTGCGCGCCATTCGAGCCGATCTCCCGATCATCGTGGCGAGCGGATACAGCCGGGTCCTTTCGGAGGCCGCGGCGACGAGCCAGGGGTTCCGCCGGTACCTCCGTAAGCCCATCGAATTCGAGGAGCTCCGGCAGGCAGTGGCCGAGATCCTTCACCCTGAACCGGGAGGCTCTCATGGCTAGCCCGCTCTATTCATGACGGTTCGTCACGAAATCGCACAGTCGCGTCGCGAGACGGGCGCGCGGAGCCGCGAGGGAGGGAGCATACTTGAAGCAGTATGTTGACCGACCGAGCGACGAGCCCGCCCGCCGGCATGCCGCTGAGCCGCATGCCGGCTTGTCGCAGCAGCGAATGTGCGATTGCAGTAGAAGCGTTCATGAATAATGCGGGCTGAGATTCTGCTCATTGACGACGATCCGGATATCCGCGCCATGGTCCACGGGACGCTCGAGGACGCCGGCCACGCGGTGACCGACGCGGCGGACGGCAACCAGGGGCTGCGGTGCGTCGCTCACACCGCCTACGACCTCGTCATCACCGATTTGGTCATGCCCGAACGCGAAGGGCTCGAGACCATCATGGAACTCAAGCAGATGCGCCCCGGCATCAAGATGATCGCGATCTCCGGCGGCCTCCGCAACAGCGAAGTCGACTTTCTTGCGATCGCCAAGAGACTCGGAGCCCGACGGACCCTCACAAGCCGATCGAGATTCGGACGTTGATCGAGTGCGTCAACGACGTCCTGGCCGAGCCTTGAACGGCTCTCTTCGGCCCTCCGGATCCGCGCTGAGACTCATTAACACGCATTATTCACGAGGATTCGTGACGTTCGACCCGTTGCATCAGCAAGGCAACGGGTGCCCCGGAGACGCCACGCGCCTGCGCGCTGTAGCGCTCCGGCGCGCAAGCGCGAGACGGGCAGGCACAGTCGCGAAGGACTGAGCGGCGAACACGCCCGCCGCCAGGCTTGTCGTAGCCGGGGGACCCGTTGCTCTTCCGTCGCAACGGGTCGAACGGCGGTTGCAGTAGAAGCATTCGTGAATCATGCGGGTTAAGCCGCTCGGCGAACCGCCTTCAGCCGGAGATCCCTCCCATATCCAGGGGTCTCTGGCAAGCCGAATGTCCCGACCGGACGAGCTGTTCGCCCCTATCGCTAGTCAGGATTTCTCTGATAGGGAATTTGCGGAGATCCACGCGCGAGAGAACGCTTCAGCAGGCCGAGCGGTCTGCCGAGCAAGGAGGAAGCAGGAGTCGCGCAGGTGATGCGGCGGGCGGCCGGCGCTCTCATCGCGAAAGGACACCCAGTGGACGCGTTCATCGATGGTAGCGTGCTGTGGAGCTGTGCCGTCCTCGGAGCCGGCGTGGGCGTGACCTCTCTCGTTCGGCGTTGGCGGCGAGTCCTCGCCCAACTGGAAACCGAACGCGCGGCGCGGACGTCGGCCGAACGACGGTGCCGCCATTGGGAAGGCCTGGCGCAGGCTTGCACGCCCATCTTGCCGGTGCTGGTCGAGCAACTGAAGGGCGTCTCGACCCATACGGAGCAGGCCGCCGCGGACTTGATGGCCCGATTTCAGGCCATCGTCGACCACTCCAAGGTCCAAGCCTCGGCGGCGGAGACGCTCGTGCAACAAGGCGATCTGAATGTCGGCGCCGTCGTCGCCGACATCGAGGCCATGGTGAAGACCTTCGTGCAGGACGTCACGCGTTCCTCGGAGGTAGCCGTACGCTCGGCGGATGTGATGGCCGAAGCGGATGACGCCGCGAAAAATATCGGCGGCATCCTGGCCGAGATCGAATTCATCGCCGACCAGACCCGGCTGCTGGCGTTGAACGCCACCATCGAAGCGGCGCGGGCGGGCGAGCACGGCCGCGGATTCTCCGTCGTCGCCGACGAGGTCATGAAGCTGGCCAACCGATCCACGCAAGCCGCCACCGTGATCAAGGACCTGGTCGCCCGCGTGCAGCAGAGCATGGCGCGCGCGCTGAAAGAATTGGAAGCGCTGGCGTCGGTGGACTTGATGAGCACGTTGAAAGCCAAGGACCGTGTGACCGCGATGGCGCAGGCCATGGCGAACAAGACACGCGAACTGGGAGAGGCGGCCGCGGCGGCGCGCCTCGCGGCCGGCGGGCTGGCCGAAGACGTCACCCGCGTCGTGGCCACGATGCAATTTCAGGACATCACGGCGCAGCGGGTGGAACACGTGCATACGCCGCTCGCCCGCATCGATACCTATCTGCGCGCCCTGCTGGACGGGGAAACCCCGCCGCCGGAGGAGCTGCTGGCCCCTCGCTGGCTGGAAGACCTCGAACGGCGCTATACGATGGAAGAGGAACGGCGGGTGCTGCGCCGGATCATCCACGGCAGAGACGACGGCCCGGCGTCTGCTCCGGCTTCCTCGGCCGCCGGCAGCGTCACCCTGTTCTGAATCGCGCGCCAAAAAGGGGACAGTCCCCTTTTTCAATTTTTTCAGCCTTCCGCGTTCAGCGTTTCCGATGCCGGCGGTCCCGCCTGACCCCACTACCCCTTCTTCTATCTCCCTCGCGCCCCGCGCCCCGTACCCTCCTCCTTTACCCCTCACGCCTCACGTGACCGGCCAATCCTTGTACGCCCGAAAGGGACCATGGTACGATCTTGCCCAGACAGACCATCCCGGCAGCGATTCGTCTCGAGCCGTCACCTTGTCACCTCCACAGGACCTCACCCAAACAGACAGCGAGCAGGCCCAGCTTCAGCGTTGCCGGACCATTCGCGGCACGCTGATCGAGGCCGGCCTCTTCGCCCCGACAGAGGAAGCTGGGGGCGCCCGCTTTCGGATTTCGCCGACCCCGTTCCCGCTGATGCCGGAGGAGCTGGCCTTCTTCGAGACCCTCGGCGACCATCTGCTGGCCTTCTACCGTGCGCTCAATCACCTGTACGGCGAGAGTGTCCGCGGCACCCAGCCGGCCTGGGTGGCGGCCTATCTGGATCAAGGCAAGCCGGCCTCCTTGCTCGAGTACGCGCGGGCCAAACGATGGCGGGACCAGGTGCCGGCGGTGATCAGGCCGGACGTCATCCCCACGGCCGACGGCATGGTGATCACCGAGCTGGATTCCGTCCCCGGCGGCATCGGCCTGACAGCGGCCCTCGGGACGGCCTATACAGATGCCGCTCGTATCTCGTCGCTCGTCGCTCGTGATTCGTCTCAGACGCCTCACGCTTCACGAGTCACGTGTCACGAGATTGTCGGCGGCCCCGACGGCATGGTGGCGGGCTTCGATGCCATGCTGCGCGAGGCCACGGGGGCGCCGTCGGGCGCCATCGCCATCGTCGTTTCGGACGAAGCGAGGGACTACCGGCCGGAGATGCGCTGGATGGCCGCCCGGCTGCGCGAGCGAGGGCTCGACATCGCCTGCGTGGAACCCCGCGATCTTCGGTTCACCGAGGACGCGCTCTGGCTCGACGGGGCTCAGGCACCGCGCCGCCTCGCCCTGATCTACCGGTTTTTCGAGCTCTTCGATCTCCCCAATATTCCGAAGGCGGATTTGATCCTGTACAGCGCCAAGGGGGCGCGCGTGGCCATGACCCCGCCCGTCAAGCCGGCGCTGGAAGAAAAGCTGGCCTTTGCGCTTTTTCACCATCCGGCGCTCCACCGTTTTTGGCGGCAGACCCTTGGCGACGAGTCGCACCACGTCTTGTCGCGCCTCTTCCCGCAGACGTGGGTCCTCGATCCCCGGCCGATCCCGCCCGCAGGGGTCATTCCCGAACTCGCGCTGGAGGGCCGCGCCTTGGCGAATTTTCGAGACTTAGCCGATGCCGGACAGAAGGCCCGCCGATTGGTCATCAAGCCGTCTGGCTTCTCCGAGCTGGCCTGGGGCAGCCGAGGCGTCTCCATCGGCCACGATCTCTCCCAATCGGAATGGGCGGCGGCGCTCGATCAGGCGCTCGAGGCCTTTGCCACGACTCCCCACGTGCTCCAGGAATTTCACAAGGGCCGGCAGTTCGACCTGTCTTATGATGATGAGGCCTGCGGAACCCTCGTCCCGATGGCCGGCCGCGCCCGACTCTCTCCCTACTACTTCGTGACCGGCGGGAAGGCCAAGCTGGCCGGCATCCTCGCCACCCTCTGTTCCCTCGAAAAGAAGGTGATTCACGGGATGAAAGATGCGATCATGGCGCCCTGCGGAATGGCAGTGCAAAATGAAAGGTGAAAAATGAAAAGTGGGAACTCGCTCTTGGGGGCCCTCCCTTTTGCATTTTTCATTTTTAATTGTTCTCCATGCCCCTGACCCTCTACCACGTCGACTGGTGCCCGGAATGCGAGGTTGTGCGACGCAAGCTGGAGGCCTTGCGCATGCCGTACGAGTCCGTGACCGTGCCGGATGCGCGCCCCATGCGGAAACAGGTCTTTGAGGTATCGGGGCAATACTATGTGCCGGTTCTGAAGGACGGCGAGAGGGTGCTGACGGAAACCCATGACATATTGCGGTATCTTGATCGGGAGTTCGGTGTGATCGGCGCACAGGAGGCGCCGGGCGAGGGAGGCTCGCTCCCCTCCTGCGAGTTGTAGCCGCGTCGCACCATTGTTGAGGATGTCCCATGGATGATTGGAAGAAAGTGCTGGCCCAGAGCATCGTGAAGCCGCGCGATCTGGCCGCCCACCTGGGGGTGGACCCCAAGGAGATCGAGGAGACCGTCGGCAATTACCCGATGCGGATCACACCGGCCGTGCTCGCCACGATCAAGAAGCCCGGCGACGCCATCTGGAAGCAGGTGGTGCCCGACGTAGCCGAGATGGAGGACTTCGAAGCCGAGGACGATCCCCTGGAAGAAGATCTCATGAGCCCGGTGCCCCATCTGGTCCACCGCTATCCGGATCGCGTCCTCTTGATGGTGACCAACCAGTGCCCGATCTATTGCCGCTTTTGCACGCGGAAACGCCTGGTCGGCAAGCCGGGGTTTCTCAAGAAGGGCGAGCTGGACCGCGCCGTCGCCTATCTCCGGGAGCATACGGAGGTACGGGACGTGATTCTCTCCGGCGGCGACCCGCTGCTCCTGCCCGACAATCTCTTAGAGCGGGTGCTCAAGGCCTTGCGCGGCATTCCGCACCTGGAATTGATCCGTATCGGCTCGCGCGTGCCGGGCAGTTTGCCGGAGCGCATCACGCCGGAACTCTGCGAGATCGTCAAGCGGCACCATCCGATCTATATGAACCTGCACTTCAACCATCCCGACGAACTGACACCGGAGGTGAAGGCGGCTTGCGGGCGCCTCGCCGACGCGGGCGTGCCGCTGGGGGCGCAGACCGTCCTGCTCAAAGGCGTGAACGACGATCCGGAGATCATGAAGCGCCTGGTGCACCAGCTCCTGTTGGCGCGCGTGAAGCCCTACTATCTCTATCAGGCCGATCTGACGAAAGGCACCAATCACTTCCGCACGACGGTGGAGACCGGGATGGAGATCATCCGCGCCTTGCAAGGCCATACGAGCGGCATGGCCGTGCCGCACTTCGTGATCGACGCCCCCGGCGGCGGCGGCAAGATCCCGATCCTGCCCCAGGACTATCTGGTGCATCTCGACGAGGACGGCGCCGTCCTGCGCAACTACGAGAACAAGACGTTTCACTACCCGCAGCCCGACCAGGGCGGCCGGCGCGAGTTGCCGATGGTCGGCGCGCGCCGATCGGCCGACAGTTGCGGAGACGGAGCCTACGACGACCTGTGAGCGGCACCGCAAGCCGGCGGGGCGGCATCCTCCCCTATCAACAGCTCACGCGCCTCATCGACCGCGGGGTCATCGCGGCCGGCGCCCCCATCGAATCGCGCCAGATTCAGCCGGCGAGCCTCGATCTGCGGCTCGGCGCCAAGGCCTACCGGCTCTTGAGCAGCTTCCTGCCCGAGCGCTCCGACATCGCCAGCAAGCTCAACGTGCTCGACTTTTATCAGTCGGATCTCGTCATGTACGAGATGGATCTGCGCGAGGGGGCGATCCTCGAGAAGGGGCACGTCTACCTCGTGCCGCTGCTGGAGCGGCTGGCCCTGCCGACCTCGCTGCGCGCGCGGGCGAATCCCAAGAGCACCACCGGCCGTCTGGACGTCTTCACCCGCGTGATCACCGATTGGAACGCGGGCTTCGACGACGTCCGCGACGGCTATCACGGCCCGCTCTATTTGGAAGTGGTCCCGCGGTCCTTCGCCATCAAAGTGAAGACCGGGCAGTGCCTCAATCAGCTCCGGCTCATCCAGGGCGCCGCCACCGTCGGCGACGCCGACATCCGCGCGCTGCACAAGACCGTCCCGCTGCTCTTTCACAATGAAGCCGCGCGGCGCCCCATCGCCGCCCGCGACTTGCGGACGAACCAGGGGCTCTTCCTGCGGGTCGACTTGCTGGGGCCCGAGCGCGGGCCGGAGTCGATCATCGGCTATCGCGCGAAGAAGAACAGCCACGTCATCGACCTGGCGAAGGTCGGCTACTATGCGGCGCTGGATTTCTGGGAGCCTATCCGTCGCCACCGCAGCGGCGGCCTGCTGCTGGAGCCGGAAGAGTTCTATATCCTGGCTTCGAAGGAGCGCATCTGCGTGCCCCCCGGCTATGCCGCCGAGATGGTGGCCTACGAAGCGGCCTGCGGCGAGCTGCGGACGCATTACGCCGGATTTTTCGATCCGGGATTCGGGTACGGGCGGGGCGAGATCGCCGGCACCCAGGCGGTACTGGAAGTCCGCCCCCACGACGTCCCGTTTCTCATCCATGACGGGCAAACCTTCTTCAAAGTCGTGTATGATCGCATGCAGGGCCTGCCCCGCGAAGTCTACGGCAGCGGACTGGGCTCCTCGTACCAGCGGCAGGGCCTGACCTTGAGCAAGCATTTCAAGCCATGACCTCGGCCGGCGATGAACGATGAGCGCGGAACGATGAACGGCAGGGGAGAAACCTCGGGCGAGAGGGAATGCCTCCGGGGGATTTTCGTTCAGCGTGCAGCGTGCAGCGTTCCGCGTTGTGGGCGATGACCATGACGACCCCCGATCCTCAGCACGACATCCCGCGAGCACAGCGCTCCGAGGACCCCGACGATCGGGACAGCGGCGAAGACCGCTATCTGCGGATTTCGGAGCTGGTCATCGGTTCGAGCC
>CAYZTJ010000064.1:15486-17498 GCA_964481215.1 uncultured Nitrospira sp.
GACAGCGGCGAAGACCGCTATCTGCGGATTTCGGAGCTGGTCATCGGTTCGAGCCTGATGTTCATCGGATTCCTGAATGTCCTGCTCTCCATCAGCGGCGGATTCGAGATCAATGTCTTTCCGATCATCCTCTACTTCGCCGGCATGACGGTCTGGGCGCATGCGACGATCCTCAACCAGACGGTGCGCTACGGCGTCATGATCTTCGGCATCACCATGGCGCTCGCCTTCTTCCATTACGGCGAGGTGCACTTCTGGCACAAGCAGCTCATCTTCTGGTCCACCGTCGCCATGGTGATGTTCTTCATGTTCAAGACGGCCACGCCGAAATCGGGCTAGAGGCAAGGGGCCAGTGGCGAGGGGCTAGAACCTTCTCTCTGCCGCCACTCGCCTCTCGCCCATCGCCTCTTGCCAATGAAGTTATCCGTCATCATCCCCGCGCTCAATGAAGAGCGTGTGCTGCCGACGACACTCCGCCATACCCTCCCGCTCGGCTTCGATGAGATCCTCGTCGTCGACGGCGGGAGCAGCGATCGAACGTGCGAAGAGGTGGAGAAGTTTCAGGTTTCGAGTTTCGAGTTTCAGCCCGATAACCCGAAACATCAAACTCAAAACTCCAAACTGAAGCTGCTCACGGCAGCCGCGGGCCGCGCTCGCCAAATGAACGCCGGCGCCGCGGCCGCCATCGGGGACGTGCTGGTCTTTCTCCACGCCGATACGCTCCTCCCACTCGATGCGCGCGACGCGCTGGTTCAGGGCCTGGCCGACCCCGGCACGGTCGGCGGCCGATTCGACCTGCGGTTCGAACGGGACCGGGGCCTGGCCTGGCTGATCGGCCGATTGATCACCCTGCGCTCGCGGCTCAGCGGCATCGCCACCGGCGATCAAGCGATCTTCGTTCGGCGGGCTGCGTTCGACGCCCTGGGCGGCTACGCCGAGATTCCGATCATGGAGGACGTCGAGTTCACGACGAGGCTCACGCGCCGAGGCCGGACCGCGGCGCTCCGGGCACGGGTGACCACCTCGTACCGTCGCTGGGAGCGGCGCGGGCCGATCCGCACGATCCTCTTGATGTGGAGCCTGCGATTCCTGTATTGGATCGGGATAAGCCCGTCGCGCCTGAAGGCGCTCTATAGCGATGAACGATGAGCGCTGAACGATGAACGAACGGAATCTTCAATCAGAGACCGGCTCTACCGTTCAGCGTTCCGCGTTCGACGTTCCGCGTTCGCAAGCGGCGCTCGTGGTCTTCGCCAAGGCGCCCGTCCCCGGCGAGGTCAAGACACGGCTCTGTCCCCCGCTCACCCCGGACGAAGCCGCCACGCTGCACGGCACCTTCGTGCTGGATGTGCTGGAGCAAACCCGACTCGCCGCCAACCCCTCAGGACGCGTTCCCAAGCCCCCCCCCGCACCTCGCACCTCACACCTCGCACCTTCTTTATTCGATCGCTATCTCGCCTGCTCGCCGGCTTCAGACCACGTGTTTTTCAAGGTCATGGAAGAACGGCAGGCGGTCCGGCTGCTCGACCAAGTCGGCCCGGACTTAGGGGCTCGGATGGTCCACACGTTCGAGACACTCTTCGCCCAGGGATATCACCAGATTCTCATCATCGGCACCGACGCCCCCACCCTCCCGCTGTCGACCTATCACGACGCGTTCTCGTTGCTGGCGGCTCACGATGTCGTGCTGGGCCCGGCCCTCGACGGCGGCTACTACCTGATCGGGCTCAAGCAACCGGCGCCGGAGCTTTTTGCCGAGATTCCCTGGTCGACCGATCAGGTCCTTGCGCTCACGCAGCGAAAGGCAGCGGAATTGGGGTTGACGGTCGGGCTGCTCAAGGAATGGCGGGATATCGATACCCTCCCCGACTTGCAGCGGTTGATCGAGGAATGCGCGGCCGACGCCAAACGGCCGAAGCAGAACCGCACGTTTTCGATGCGGACGGCGGGCACACTGCAGCTGCTGGCAAAGCGGCTGCCAGCGCGAACGTAAGGCGTATCTCGTATCTCGT
>CAYZTJ010000064.1:17598-18894 GCA_964481215.1 uncultured Nitrospira sp.
ATCACCGGCGGGGCCAAAGGCATCGGGCGCGGGATCGGACTGGATCTAGCCGCCCAAGGCTGGTCGGTCGCATTCTGCTATCGCACGAGCGTCGCGGAGGCGAAGGCCACCGCGGCGGAGATCGCCAAGCTCGGCCAGGCCTGCCTCCCCCTGTGGTGCGATGTCTCCGATCCCGCCAAGGCTGTCGAGGTCGTCAAGCAAGTCGAATTGGCTTGGGGACGGATCGACGCGCTGATCCACTGCGCCGGCCCCTATCATCGTGTGAATCTCTTCGAGGAGACGCCCGAGGGCTGGCGCGAGATGTTCGACCACAATCTCCATCCAATCTTTTACTTGAGCAAGGCGGCAGCCGAAGGGATGAAGGCGCGCAAGTCGGGACGGATCATCACGTTTAGCATGGCCAACGCGGATCAGATGATTGCGCAGCCGGACGTGACCGCCCACTACATTGCGAAAGCCGGCGTGCTGATTCTCACGCGGACGCTCGCCAAGCTGCTGGCTCCGCACGGGATCACCGTCAACGCAATTTCGCCCGGCTTCATCAATTCCGGCAGCGCGCCGCCCGAGGAGTTGGCCGGCATGGCCAAGCGCATCCCGGCCGGCTACATCGGCGAGATCAAAGACACGGTCGCGGCGGTTCGCTACCTGCTGTCGGACGAGGCCCGCTACGTCAACGGCACGAACATCCACGTCAGCGGCGGGTGGGGAATCTGAAGCAGGTTAAGGCTGAGGCTGAGGTCAAGACAGAGGTGACGGAGGTACTCCATGGCCGCGTCTAAGCCTAGGAACCGTGTGACCGTGCAGACCCCGATGAACTCGGGCGGGTCTTGGGGCTATCAAACGCCGATACGGCCGAAATGGAATTTCGTTCCGAACTGACCGTGGCGCTGGCGAGGATCATTCACGCTGGGAGGCTTACTCACGCTCAGATCGCCAAACTGGCTGGAACATCGCGAACGAGAGTGGCGGCGATCGCCAACGGCAACACCCTCGGTGTCTCAACCGACGTGTTTATCCGCGTCCTTGCCGCAACAGGACATCGGGCCGAGTTGCGCGTCAAGAAAACCGCCGCGTGATCTGAGTCGCCTCGGGTGGCGAAGGGTGGGCAGCGCCGATTGAGATAAAGGGGATTGTCCCCTTTAATGTCCCCCCAGCGAGGTGAGCCATGAGCGCTCACCTCGTCACTCCACCTCTCCATCAAGCCGCTGCCCGCCTTGAGCAACGAGGGCGGCTGTCGTGTTCCCACTGCGCGCGTCCAACGAGGCCCTTCTGAGGGCGCGCGTTGCGCGAGCACAG
>CAYZTJ010000065.1:0-18077 GCA_964481215.1 uncultured Nitrospira sp.
GATGCCGGGCTCATTCGACAGCCGGAATCTTAGGGTGGTGAGAGGGTCAGAGCTCGACGGAGTGTACGCATCATGGACCCAAGCACCCCCATTGCCGCGTGCGCCATCGGACAGGATCCGGCGATGATGCAGGCAGACTTATTGCAGGCATCCAATAGACGGCCATACAGCTATCAGCTCAGAGGCCGGGTGCCGCCGCATTCATTCGCGACCACGGATGAAGTGGTAGCATCGACGCCGGCCGCGCTGGGGAAGGGCAGACGATTCGGTTCGGCCACGCCGGGGCCGGGATCAGCGGCGCCCTCATGGCTGACACATTGCAATCCAACGAAGTGCTGTTCGTGTCGATCGCGACGCATCCGACGCCGGCAGTCCGGCCGGCCCGAGAGTCAAGATGCCGCATACGATCGTTCTTTCAGTCCCAGGCGTTCAGAGTTGCTCTGCCCGCTGTCTCGGCATATGGACCGCGACCCGACTAGAGGGTCAAACCATTGGCGGGGATGGCGCGGTAGTGCCTCGTAGGCGTGGGCAGAGTCTCGAGACGAACATCGAAACGCACGCTGAATCGAGCTAATTCTGGGCGCTCATCTAGCCGTACATTGCGGGACGTATGCCGACCGACAGGCGCGCCCTGGTGCCGGCGTCAAGGGCCGCGACGATCTGTTCGGCAATGGAGCTGGCGACGTAGCCGTCCCATGCGCTTGCGCCATCGCTTGGCTCGGCGCCTCTTGCCGCTTTGACCCACTCGCCAATCTGAATGGCATAGGCCTGACGGAAGCGTGGCACCCAATTGTCCGGGTATGCATAGCCATGCTGGCCGCAAGCATTGCTGAGAGTCCTAACCGGCACTGCAGTCTCGATGGTTCCCTTGCGGCCCACGAGCTGTGTATGCACGTGATAGCCGTAGCGGCAGTTCATGAAGACTTCGGTCGATACGATCTCATCCCGATCGGTCTGCATCGTGATCATAAGGGGGTCCCGCGACGGTCCCGAATGCACCTCGGCCGACACCATTTCAGATCCGAGCAGCCAGCGACTAACGTCGATTTCATGTACGAAAGCGTTCGTCACTGACATCGAGCCGGTAAACCACTCCGGGGCTACGGCATTGCGGTGGGTATTGTGTAGAATGACGGGCTCGCCAATGCCGCCTTCACTGCGGACGCGCTTCAACTCTTTGTAGGGCGGGTCGAACCGGCGCATATAACCGACCTGAACGAGTCTTTTGCCTTTGGCGACCTCGATCTCAACGACCTGGAGTGCCTCGGCTGCGGTGGCGGCAAGAGGTTTTTCGCACAGCACAGGCTTACCTGCTTCGATGCAGGCTCGCACGAGGTCTGCGTGCGTCACGTCCGGCGTGGCAATCACAACGGCTTCGACCTTGTCCGAGTTGATCAGGGCCAGAGGGTCCATGAACACCTGGTTGCCGCCGGCCGCCGCGCGGGCGCGGCCTTCATCCGCGTCGCAAACGACGGCGAGATGGGCACCGATCGTTTCCTCACGCAGGATCCGGGCGTGCTCCGAGCCCATCACACCGCATCCGATGACACCGACCGCTAGGCTCATCTCATGCTAACTCCTCCTTCGGGCTGCTCCCGCGCATTGTTGCAGAGCCCTTCATACAGAAGCCGCTCTGGCCAGCTTCCGCCCTCCAACCCAATTCACGACGACCACGACCAGCAGGCAGATGGTCGCCAATATTGTGAAAACTGCATTTACAGAGGGCGTGAAGCCGAAACGCATTTGGTTGAACACCCAGATCGGCAACGTCGGCGAACCGCCCGACAAGAACATGGTCACCATAACGTCGTCTGCTGAAAGCGTAAGACCGAGGAACACGCCGGCGACGATGGTTCCCCTGATCATGGGAAGCAATACGTGGACAAAACTCCGCCATCGGTTGGCTCCAAGGTCCAACGACGCTTCCATGAGGCTTGGATCAAGGCGCCGCAGCCGTACCAGCACCAGCAGAAGCGTCACCGGCATCACGAAGCTCATTTGCCCAACGACGATGCGCGGGATTCCGGAGGGAACTCCGAAGAGTTCCGTGCCTAGCACCATCTCGATTCCCAGAACGACGCCTGGGGTTGCAATCGGTAGAGCAAACGCCAGTTCATAGTATCGTGCACCCTTCAATTTGGAGTAGTGAACGATCAGCGCAAATGCCGTGCCGACCACGACCGACACAGCGACGACGCACCCCGCAACGACGAGGGAGCGCTGGACAGCCGCGATGAGAGATTCGTTGCCCAGAAGCTCGTCGTACCAATGCAGCGTCAGGCCCTGCAGCGGGAAAGTCTGCAGGTTAGCTTCGTTGAACGAAAACAGCATCATGATTGCTAGCGGCGCATAGAGATACACGATCGCCCCGACAAACCCTCCGGCGCCAAGTCGTTGGCCAAGACGACTGGTGGAGGTTGCCGCAGCCGCTGTCGCCCGTTCGGATTCCTCGCCGACCATGACGCCCCGGGAAGGGGACAGGGCGATCAAGCCTGCAACGATCAAACTGGCGCTCAGCATCAGAGTCACGGCAACGGCCGCGCCATACGGCCAGTTGTTGGCGAAACCGAATTGCGTGGAAATCACCACGCCCAAGGTGGTGCCATCGATGCCTCCTATCATCATGGGGGTGACAAAGTCACCAACAGTGACGAGGAAAGCCAGCGAACACCCGATTGCCAGGTTTCTGCGCGTCAGGGGCCAGATCAGGTGAATGAAGGTCTGAAAAGCTGTGCCACCCGAGTCTTGGGACGCCTCAATGAGATCTCGCGGGATCTTCTCGAATGCGCCCATGGTGGCGATGAAAATGAACGGAATCGAGACGTAGGTGAAGACGACGACGACTGAACTCGGGCTATACAGGAACGCTTCGGACGGTACTTCCAGGATGCCGCTCGACACCAGCGCCGCGTTGATCACGCCTGACTGGCCGAGGATCACTCGCCATGCGAATATGCGCATGAGAAGGCTGATCCAGAGGGGAAGTACGACGAGGATTGTCAACAGCGTCTTGTTGCGTCGGACAATCCGGCCAACATAGAAGGCCAACGGGTAAGCGATGATGGTCGCGAATATGCAGGCGACGAAGCTGAATGAGAGTGTGCGATACAGCAACACCCAGAAGCCAGGCGAACCCGCTAATCTCGAATAGTTCACCAGCGACGGCTGAAAGGTCAAGAACCCTCCAGAGGTCTGCAGAAAGCTCGTCGCCACGAGTAGCAGGTTCGGCAAGACGACGATAAGGAACAGCCACACCAGAACAGGAATGCTTGCTGGATTGAAGCTCGGCGCCAAGAGTCGCAGGGGCCGCTTGGCAACACCGGCCATCCGCACGGCGGCATGATCAGTCGTAGAATAGCTGGGCATTGTCTAGATCGAAGCCGACCTGCACGGGCTGGCCTACTACGAAGGTCGATTCCCGTGCGGCCGGAACCGTTCCGATCAGGCGGAGTTCGCCGCAGCGGATGTTAACCTCACAGTTCGTTCCGAGGAAGAGGACATCCTCGACCGTGCCGAGAATGGTGCCGGCTGCATGCGCTGCGCCATTCATGGGAGTTACGCGGACCGCCTCGTACCGTATCGCCATTCTCGCCGCCCCCCCTCTCTCCGAGACGAGACCCGGGATCCTCGCTCCCACGATCGTGCCGGCAAAACCACCGCCCGCGGGTTCGAAATTCACGGGGACGAGGTTCGAGCGGCCGACGAACCGGGAGACGAACTCGTTTTGAGGTGCAAAGTAGATCTCCCGCGGGGTGGCCAGCTGAGCAATCCTGCCTTCGTTCAGTACGACGACGCGGTCGGACATGGACAGCGCCTCGCTCTGATCGTGCGTGACGTAAATGAACGCGATACCGAGTTCTTTCTGCAGGGCTACAAGGGTGTGCTGCATCTGCTGACGTAATCGAAGATCGAGGGCGGCAAGAGGCTCGTCGAGGAGAAGAACCCTTGGCCGCGAGACAATGGAGCGCGCGAGGGCAGCGCGCTGGCGTTGTCCCCCTGAAAGCTGGTGTGGCATTCGGTCGGCAAAGGGCGACATCTCCACGAGCGACAGCGTCTCCTCGGCGCCTTTTCGTCGGGCCGCCTTTGGTTGCCCCTGCATCCGGAGAGGATACTCAACATTCCCCCTCACCGTGAGGTGGGGGAACAATGCGTAGCTCTGGAATACTGTGCGAACGTCCCGCTTGAATGGCGGAACGGCGTTGACCACTTCGCCGCCCATTTCGATCTGGCCACTATCCGGCTTCTCGAAGCCGGCGATGGTTCTGAGGATGGTGGTCTTGCCGGATCCGCTCGGCCCGAGAATCGAGAAGAATTCCCCCGAATTGACCGTGAAAGACACATCATCGAGAGCCGGCTTCTGCGCACCCTCGTAGGTTTTCGATACCCCCGTGAGCGAGAGTACAGAGCCGGCCTCTCGTGTCCCCACTTGCAGTCCCCAGAACTGCTCGATCCCCGCCTCTAGAGAGTGCCGGCCAGGAAGTCATTCCAGATCTGGACACGACGCTCCACGTCTTCCGGGTCCCTGAAGAATACGAGGTTACTCTTGAAAGCCGGATCATCGGCGTCAAGGATGTTTGTATCCTTGAGTTCTTCTTCGGTAAGCCCGGCCTTGCGAGCGTCAGCCGCCGTCAGGACACCGTTGCTTCCCGAGAACTTCATGAACCTCACCTGCCACTCCAGGGACATCGTATCGTTCAAGAACTTGTAGACGATGTCGCGCTGCCCCTGCGGCGTGACGTAAGTGCCCTCGATCCAGGAAGGCGTGCCTTCCTTGGGCAGGGTGTAGCTGGCGCTGATCTTCTTCTTTTTGAGGATGTTGACGACTGTAACGTTGTGACAGTAGCCGATCACCGCCTCGCCGGATGCGTAGAGGTTGGCGGCGTCGTCAAAGCCCCGGGTGATGACCCGGACCTGATGGCGGAGTTCGCGAAGCGCGTCTGTTACCAGTGTGAATTCCTGCTCAGTGAGGTTGAAGGGATCCTTGGCTCCGACGTGCAGTGCAATCATGGGAATGTTGACTGTGGCGTCATCGAACGTAGTCACCTTGCCCTCATAGGTCTTGTCCCACAGGGCGGCCCAGGACATGGGCGGCTCTTTGATGACATCCGGATTGTACTGAAGCGGTTGCGTGCCCCAGTGGAGGGGAATGCCCATCAGGACACCATCGACGGTCAGAGGCTCTTTCCAGTTCAGCGCCGGGAGGATGTTTGCAACATTCGCGACCTTGGCAATGTCAAATGGTTCGATCTGACCTGCTGTCCTGAGACGGCTGGCTGTGGAGGCCTCCGAATAGATGACATCGGGCTTTACTGCGCCCGAGAGGAGTTGGGCGAATACTTCATCGAGCGAGGAGATGATAACCGGGTTTATCTTGACTCCTCCATTGGCCGCCGACCACTCCGCAATCCAGTCAGGTTCATGATAGCTCTCCCAGGTGAGAAGCGTGATCGACTCGTCTGCGCGAGCTTTGCGGATGAGACTCGGGGTAACCAGCGAAGTGGCTGCCACTGCCCCGGCGGTCTTGATGAATGAGCGACGTGTGGCGGACTGCGACATTGTCTTGGTCATGTTTGTCTCCCCGGAAGGTTGTTGCGCTATTTCTCGGCCCGCGCCATTCGTTGGCGACGAGCGGTAGCTTGCGAGCATCAGCTTGTGGGTCAGTAGCGTCAAATTCTCATCGGTGATGTGAGCCGATAACTCCAATTTATCAGTTACGGCCCGGCGTACCACAACGGAAAGGAGATGAAGCTCGGCGGGCCGGCTGCTGTTCGTGTTTCTGTCGCCAAGGGACCAGGCCCTGAAGCCGCTTCCTGCATCTGGCGATCATCCGAATAGCCGAGCCCGATCAACTCATGGCTCGGAGACAAACTGACCAGAAGGCCAATACCGATGCGGATTTCGAGGATCTCCGCCAGTTGCAACCTGTCGAGCTGCCCGTTCGGAGCCGCGAGCGCGAAATCCTCTGTTCATGACCATTTCCTGCTGGTTGGACCGCTTGCGGTGACTAATCCGGGCCAGGGCGGCTTCTCCACCCTTGCCCCGTGCGCCTCATGACCGCGGCGCCTCGGGGGACCCTCGCGGACAACACGCCACCATCTTTCCCGGTGCTCCAAGGCGCCAGCCATTGCCTCGCCTGCCGCCAGGTCGGCGGTTTGGGCCGAGGCAACGCAGGGCGGGTTGATTAGGTATTTCTATCTGAAGCAATCACGTATCGAGATTTGACGGTCCCTAGGGGAACGGCGGATGCTCGCCGCGCGACGACGGCGAGGAGAACCTGTTGTGCAGCCCCAACCAGGCGTCCAGGCGGAGCCACAGACGGCAACGTCCATCGCGGAACGCGAACCGGCGGAAATCCGAGCCGATATTCGTGCGGGTCTCATTTCCGGTCAGACGTCCGGCATGGCGCCCGGCTTCGTCCAAGCCAACTTGGTCATCCTGCCACAGCTCTGGGCGGCCGATTTCCTCCGCTTCTGTCTGGCGAATCCCAAGCCGTGCCCCCTGCTTGCCGTCGGCCGCCCCGGCGATCCCGCTCTGCCGAGCGTTGGAGCGAGCATTGATGTTCGCTCGGATCTGCCGAGCTACTGCGTCTTTCGCGATGGCCGCTTGGTCGACAAAGCGCGCGACATCAACAGCGTTTGGCGCGACGACTTCATGTCGTTTCTGATCGGCTGTTCCTTCTCCTTCGAAGCGGCGCTGCTGAGCTCCGGCATCGCCGTGCGTCATGTCGAGCTCGGTCGGAACGTGCCGATGTTCCGGACCAACATCGACTGCGTGCGCGCCGGCCATTTCTCCAGCAAGCTCGTCGTCACCATGCGGCCGCTGAAACCTGCCGCGGCGATCCGCGCCATAGAGATCACCAGCCGCATGCCTCAGGTCCATGGCGCCCCGATATTTTTCGGCGACCCGACGGCGATTGGCATTGCCGATATCATGCGGCCGGACTATGGCGATGCCGTTCCGGTGCATGAGGGTGAGGTGCCCGTGTTCTGGGCTTGCGGCGTGACGCCTCAGGTCGCCTTGGCGGAGGCGCGGCCGCCAATTGCCATCACCCATAGCCCCGGATGCATGCTGATCACAGACATCCGGGACGAGGATCTGCTGAGCGGCCGGTTCTGCTTCGAGGCTCCGTCACTTTGATGCTCAAGTCGCGAAGCCTGCCAATACCTCGGTAGATCAGCGCGAGCGGCCGAGCGAGCTCGGTTGGGCTGGACCGCCAAGAGCTGGCTGAAAACTCATGCCTCAAGGACGACTCACAGAGTTTCGACCGTCCATGGCCACCGATGGACGTTTCCTGAGAGGCATCGGGCGCAACCTGGGCTGTCTCCTCGCGGCGCTTTCGGCGTTGTTTCCTTTATCTCCTTTTGAGAGGATTCCCCCCGATCATGGAGTTGGTCAATCGAGAAGAACGCCTCGCGATGATCGATTTGCGAACTTTAGAAACATTCTACATCGTGGCGCAGATGGGTGGCTTCCATAGAGCAGCGGAGAAGCTGCATACGACCCAGCCAGCCGTCTCGGCGCGTGTGAAGCATCTTGAACAGGCACTCAAAGTGCAGTTGTTCGAGCGAGATAAGCGGGGCAGCCATCTCACTGCGAAAGGGCGCAAGCTGCTGGGCTATATCGAGCGCATGCTGGCGCTCAGGACTGAAATGGTGCTGGCGATGGCTGGCCCCAGCGCGCTGGGTGGTACCGTCCAACTCGGCGTATCCGAAACCATTGTGCACACGTGGCTCGCAGATCTGCTCAAGCGCCTGAACAGGGAGTATCCCGCCGTCACCTTGGAAATCAACGTGGATACCTCGGCGAACCTGGCAGCGGGGCTGGCCGATGGCAGTATTGACGTCGCCTTGCTTCTTGGGCCTGTCCATACCGCCAATGTTCAGAATCTGCCGCTCTGCACATATCTTATCAGCTGGGTTGTGCCTGCGGAATTCGCTCTGGGCCCCGGCCCTGTCACGCTCGAAGCGCTCGGGGCCTTTCCCATCATCACCTTCTCGCGCTCGACTCGGCCTTATTGGCAAATGGTCGAGATGTTCAAGAAGGCGCAGGTCGATAACGTGCGCTTCTTCGCCAACACCTCGCTCTCTTCAGTCGTCCGCATGACGCTGGATGGCATCGGCGTCGCTGCCATTCCACAACAGGTCGTCGCCGAGCATCTCATGGCGGGCAGGTTGCGATTGGTCGAGACGGGGCACGAAATGCCAGCCCTGTCCTTCACGGCAAGCTTCATCAAGCGCCCGGACATGCCTCTCAATGCCGTCGTGGCGGAAATTGCCCGGCAAGTGGCGGCGGAATATGGCGGCTGCGAAGCGGATTCCGCGCCGAGAACCGCTCCACCGATCCCGGTTGCCTAGTGGAAGTCTGAGCCGTCGCGTCCTGCCGGCCTCACGACGCGACGGGAACTCGCTCCCTGCTGTCGCTGCGGGCATGTGGGTGTTGGAGTGGCGCTGCCCAAGCTCTCGGCACGAGCGGCGTAGGGCTGCGGCCGCTCTTCCCTTACGCCTTCTCCCCTGACCTCCATTGCAGAAAGGCATCATGAAATGCGTCTGTATTTGGCGATCGAGACCGATTGGATCCACGCACCTGCTTTTGCGCTGAAAGCCTTCATGGCGTCCGTATTGGAGTGCAGAGCGAGTGAATGCTCATCCTCCCAGATCTCATAGAAGACAAAGTGGCCCAGTCTCTCCTTCGATTCATGGAGGTCGTATTGGATGAATCCTGGTTCCGTCTTGGCGATGGGAATCAGGGTTAGCAATGCCTCTCGCAAGAGACCCTCCTTTCCCGGTTGCGCGACAACATTGGCAACAACGACGACTCTATCCGTCATGACATCCTTCCTCCGTCAAGGTGTGCACCGCCCCCACCGAGTTACACCACTCCGGCGGACGCTGGTGGCAATCGTCTGTCGCCGGGCCAGCGACGTCCAATCCTGATCGGCGATTTCGGCAAATAAGGTGGACCTATGAAACTCGGCGAAGACGGGCCGTCTCCTACACCGCGCTCGGCAATCGCCACCGATCATGTCGTCCAGTACCCACGATGCTCGCGGAATTACAACGGTGATCGTCTGAAGGTAGGCGCGCTAGAACGCGTCTCTCGCCGCCGTCAGCCATCCGCCATCCATCACATAGGCGCTTCCATGGACGAAGTCAGCATCATCGCCTCCCAGGAATGCGGCCAGCTTGGCTATCTCTTCTGGTCTACACCATCTTCCCGCGGGTGTCTTCCGAATGGCTGCCTCCACATCAGGCGAATGCGTCGTCGTGTGCTCCGGCATCGCAAGCGGCGTGGCGGTTGCCCCGGGACAGATTGCGTTCACCCTTATGCCTTTGGCGCCGTACTCGAAACAAAGCTGCCGGGTCAGGCCTATGACGCCATGTTTTGAGGCTGTGTAGGCTGATCCTCCGCCCGCCGCGCTGAAGCCGGACGTCGACGATGTATTGATGATTGCTCCTTTTCCCTGCTTCAACATCTGCGGGATGACGGCCCGAGCCATCAGGAATGGTCCTGTCAGATTTACCGCAATGACTCTGTTCCACACGTCAAGACTGACTTCATGTGCTGGCGCATGCTCGTCGAGAATTCCGGCATTGTTGCAGAGCAGGTCAATCCGCCCCCAGCGCTCCATGATCGACAGCACTCCGCGCTGCACGCTCTCCGGATCGCTTACGTCAACCAGCAGCGGATAGGCCATCGATGGCTTTGCCAGCTTGGCGACCGTTTCGGCAGCCCGCTCCACGTTGATGTCAAGAGCTGCTACTCTGGCCCCTCTCGACACAAACTCGGCAACCATGGCCCGGCCCATGCCGGAACCGGCACCGGTTATGATGACGACCCGATCACTGTAGTCCACCGCTGCTCGTCTCCTTGTCTCATCCGCTGATGCCCATACTCAGCGGCATGTCGTCTTCTGATGGAACTCTCAATGGAACGCTGCGCCCCAACGGCCGACACCGGTCATCCGAAGAAGCTCTGCAGTTCCCGGGCGAGCGCCTGGGGCTGCTCTTCGGCCAGGTAATGCCCGCAGGACGAAATTGCGGTTCCCCGAACATCCGTTGCAATCGCCTGCAACACTGACACGAGATCGGGCATCGATCCCTGATCAGCCCGGACCGCGAGAACTGGCATCTCCAGCTTGCCCTTTGCGGCGAGTTCCCGATTTTGCCGTGCTGACACCGACACTGCGCGGTAGTAGGCGAGCCCAGCTTTGAGCCCACCATTCTGGAAGACGCGCAAATACTCTTCGAGATCGGCATCCGAAAACACCCGCGGATTGGCTGCCTTACGATGTAGGAACCAATTCAGATAGATGCGCTCCCGGCCATCAATGAGCGCTTCCGGCAGGTCCGGGACATTGTGAAAAGCGACATGCCAGGTGCGCCACGCGACTTCTGGCGCCCAGGGCAGTGCGTCGGGAAGACTGATCCCCGGTATCCCGGTATCGAGGATCGCCAAGCCTTTCACATCGCTTCCATACAGTGCTGCGTAAGGGTATGCGACCCAAGCGCCGATATCGTGTGCGACGAGGAAATGCCGGCCGATGCCGAGGTGCCGGACAAGGCCATGAACGATTGTCGCAATGCTCTTTGTGTCGCAGCCGTCCATGGGACGGTCGGAATCGCCCTGACCGGGAAGATCAGGCGCGAGGATCCGGTTGCGGGCCCCCAGGGTCGGCATGATCCTGCGCCATGCGTACCAGCTTTGTGGGAAACCGGCGAAAAGGAGTATGACGTCGCCGTCCGCTCGCCCTCCACTGACATAGTGCAGGCGAGTGCCGTTTATGGTTGCAAAGCCATGCTCGAAGCCGTCGAGCCCGGTTGCCGGCCATTCATGCTTTCCAACCATTGAGGCCTCCTCTTGGGTCATGCTGGTCCCGTCGTAAGCCGGTCATTGCAGACGTCTTGCGGCCGTTTGATCGGATGGGTCGCCGCAGATGGTAGCTGTTTCAGTCATGTGGGGCGCTCAAGCCTAACAAAATTGTCTTACTCAGGACCACCAACCTACAGATTGCGGACCTTCTCCCAGGCACCGCTCTGTCCCGAGGCGAGAATGGCCTCGGTAATCCGTTCGATCTGGACACCGTCCTCAAAGTTCGGCGCGGCCGGCTTATCCTCGGCGATCGCTTCAAGGAAGTTGTACCACTCGATCGACTTCACATCGATGTAACCCTGACCCATGCCGGCAACCGGCCACAGCTTGTCGCCGAAGGGTTGATTGGGACCCGAGTAGACGGTTCGGAAGCCGAAGGCATCGGCTGGATCGTCGGCGAAGGCGACACGAAGCTCGTTGAGGCGCTGGTAGTCAAAGGCAATGGAGCCACGTGTCCCGTTGATCTCAAAGCCCAGCTGGTTGTGGTGGCCATAAGCGTTGCGCGTCACCTCGATGCTGCCGAAGACCCCGTTGGTGAACCTGATCATGGTGATAGCGGCATCGTCGACCTCGACCTTGCCCTTGACGGACGACGCAGCGCCGCTCGGCCCGAAAAACCGGCCCGCCGGCAGCGGACGCTCCGGAATGAAGGTCTTGACGATCGAGTTGACCGACTCGACCTCGCCGATAAGCAATCGAGCCGCATCGATCACATGAGTACCGATGTCACCGAGGGTACCGGAACCGGCCTTGGCCTTGCTGAAACGCCAGGACAGCGGCCTGTCGGGATCGGCACCCCAGTCCTGCAGGTAGTAGCCACGGAACGTCAGAATGTTCCCGATGCGACCCTGCTCAATGAGGCGTTTGGCCATCTGGAGGGCGGGCGTGTGGCGGTAGTTGTAGGAAACCATTGTGACGACGCCGCTCTCCTTGGCGGCCGCCAGCATGGACTCCGCCTCGGCGACCGACATCGCCATCGGCTTTTCACACATCACGTGCTTGCCGGCTTTCGCAGCAGCGATCGCAATCGGGGCATGTGTATCGTTGGGCGTGCAGATATCGACAATGTCGATGTCGGGGCGCTCTACGACATTACGCCAGTCGGTGTTGTACTCGGCAAAGCCGTACTGCTTGGCCGCACGGCGTACGAGCTCTTCATCACTGTCGACGATCACCTTGCGCTCGATCTCGATCGGCGCCCCGAACAGGATCGGCACTACCGCAATGGCTATGGAATGGGCCTTACCCATGAAGCCCGCACCGACCATTGCAACGCTCAGTTTCTCCAACACTTGTCCCCAAATTGGCCCAGCTCACTCACCCCACGCGGTGCCATGCCAAGAATATGGTCGTAATGACTGTGGACTCGCATATCGGCACATTCTCCGCCAGTCGCTTACGCTGGTGTGATCGTCGGATTCGGTCTCCTGACGCAAAGCAACTGCAACCTCACTTCAAACGTCCATCCTCCCATACGAGCCGTCAAATCTTGATACCTTATGGGCTTAGATAAAATTCGCTAATCAGAGCCATTGGCGCGGCGACTATCTGCATCATACACCGAAAACGCCTGGTGCTAGGAGATCGATCTCCTTCGAGAATCCAGCGGCAGATGGTGCCGCTGGTGACGTCGATGATTTGCGTGCTGGTCATGAAGCTGATGCGCTTCGAGTGCTTCCCGGTGCATATGACCGGCGTCAACTGCGTAACGCACCTGATCAGCGTGCAACATGGCGGCCGAGGTGCGATCGTCAAAGAGATCGAACTGGTCCTCCATGCGGTTCTCATCTTGGAGTGGGGACCAGTGGGCGTAGTCGCAACCCGGCACGATCCCGAGAACCCATTGACGACACCAAATCGTGCTCGATCGCTACCGCCGACCAGCCGTCGCGGATGCGCCGCGGTCTGACGATCACAATCAACCGAAGCCTTCACCGGATTCGTACCGTCATCCAGGTGCTGCTCGGGCACAAGAAGCCCGACACGACCGCGCTCTACTCCAAGGTCGCCACTCGGACCATCCGCGAGGTCAAGAGTCCGATCTGTTACCTCTTCAAGGTGCCGCGCGCCAGGCGCGGCGGGATGGGTGGCTCGCCCGGCTCTGGAGGTCGCCGATAACTTCCGTGCCTGCGGGCCGGACTGGTGTCGCGCCCGGGCCGGTCAACTTAGCTTCGGCCAGCTGAGGGTGATGTCGGCGGTCGAACGCTCTCGCACTGCGGCGCTCGGCGGGCATGTCGCGCGCTATCAGATGTGCGACCACATCCATATCGCCTACATCTCCCGCCGCAACCGCCATTGCCCCAAGTGCTAGGGCGCGGTAGCGAAGGCTTGGCTGGCCGACTGTGAGGCCGAACTGTTGCTGGTGTCCTACTACGAAGTGGTGTTCACGCTGCCGGCGCCGATTGTCGGCATTGTCTATCAGAAAAAAGCTCAGATCTACGCCATCCTGTTCAAGGCCACCGCCGAGACGGCGCTCACCATCGCCGCCAACACAAGCAACTGGGAGCCCTGATCGGCCTGACTGCTGAGCTCCATACGATGCCATCGCGTCTGGTTTGACGGCTTCGATCTTGCGGCAGGTCGATGCCATCTGCAGTGGGCAGCTGACGACTTGGTCTCTCCGCTCCATTCGCTCGCCGACCGGGACGCCCTAACGTCCCACTCCGCTGCTTGACCCGTCACTTGCTGTTGGCGTGTCCTCGCCTGAGGTGCCGCGTCTCATAGGAGTCGGCCGATCCTGCTGAGGCCGGGGCCAGAGCACGTCTCGGTCGCAGCCGCCGTTGTCGGCGTCAGCTGTACCGATCAGCCGTGGAAAGCTCTCCCCGATCGCTGTGGCTCAACCCCCAGCTCGTGGCGTTGGACCTATGGCCGTCTCGGGCCTGGGCGCCAACCCTCGCGGCCCGGCTTTTTTCCCCGCCCGCCTGCGCGGTGCTGCGGCGGGCTTCCTCGCGGCCGCTGACGCTCTCAAAAATGCCCCGTCCGCTCGGGTCCTCCGCTGACGCTGCGGCCCCAGGGGGTGCGCCGTCCCGTCGCCGCCCATGACGGTCCGCCATCGCAGGGGGATCGGCCCCCGGCGATCAACCAAGGAGGACTTGCACATGCCTGCGATCGGTTATGTCACCCGTCAGAGCAACGGCAGCTACAAGGGCCAGCTCAAGACCGTCAGCATCCGCGCCGAGATCGAGATCCTGCCCAACAAGGGCAAGAGCTCGGACAGCCAGCCGGACTTCCGGGTCCTGTCCCAGGGTGTGGAGGTCGGCGCCGGCTGGCTCCGCACCGGCGAGAACTCGGGCAAGGAGTATGTGAGCCTGAGCATCGCGGCCCCTGAGTTCGGTCCGCGCAAGCTCTACGCCAACCTCGGCCGCGCCGCCGGCCAGGATGACGACGACACCTATGCGGTGATCTGGAACCCGGTCGACTAGGCCGGACTGCTGGCCCCCGCACCCAGGAGCGCGGGGGCCAGCGGTTCCGCTCCCGGTGCCGCCTCCCATCGCGACGCTGTCGGAACATGGCCATCGCAGACAATGGTCCCGCAGCGGGGAGCGTCTGGATAGTCCGCCGCCGGTGTCAACGCCGGTCGGTCCCACCGGTGCGGGACCGGGAGTGCCGACGCCTCGCGCGACTCCGGACGCGCGAGGCGTCGGATCGTCGTCTGGCTTGGGCTGGAGAGGCTGCGGTGTATGGATACTCAGTCGAGGCCGATCGTCCGCCTTGGAGGGGGCAGGGAAGGAGGTCCGTTCGCAAGCGGTCCGTTATGCCATTGCCCAGCACCTCATGAATTCATAAATTCATGAGGGGCAACGAATCACAACTTTGCCACAGGAGTCATGGCCAACAAGCAGGGGCGCTCTCGTGGGCAGAAAGGCCGATCCGACCGGCCGGCCGATAGGCCCGTCGGCCCAGAACCGGTGCCAGAGGTGCCCCTGCAAGTCTTTGTTCCGACTCATGTTCACCGGCAGGTCCGGCAGATGACCGTCGACACCGATGAGTCGATCCGCTCGGTGGTGCTGCGCGGTCTGCGGCAGCTCGGCATCAAGATGACCGATGCGGAGATCCGCGGGCCCCGTGCGAAACGCCGTTGACGGCCGGAATCCCCCTGCGTTATTCATGAATTCATGAGACTATGAATTCATGACTGTGCTCGTCCCGGCGTGGACCGGGCGCGCATGGCCCAGGGGATCGGATGGTCATGTATCTGACGACGGTCGATACGGATTTCCGGGAGGACGAGGTCAATGACCGTCTGCGCTTCGGCCATCCGCTCGAGGACGAGTATCTCGACCGCCGGCGCGGCCGGCTGGTGTTCCGGCCGGGCCAGCTGTTCGGCTTCGTCTGGTGGCGGGCCAATGACTGGGGCACCACCACCTGGGCCGTGGCCGTGCTGGAGGCGGTGCAGCCGCCGGCCGAGGGCTATGCGGTTCCCAACATCGCCCCGGGGGCTCAGGTGCATCTCTGGGCCGCCGGCCGCGGCAAGGACACGCCGGGACCGGTGGAGCGGGCCCTCTATTTCCTCGATAGCCTGGAGGAGCTGGGCTACGACCTGGCGCTGATCGATCCCGCCTATTACCGGGCGGCGGCGCTGTCGCTGCGCTTCCGCCAGCTGCCGCGGCTGCTGACGCCGGCGGAGTACCGGCGCATGACCGGCCATGCGCGGCCTCAAGCGGCGTGAGCGGGTCCTGCTCATCGCCGCCTCTGTCCTGGCGGTGCTGGCGGGGGCGGGGACTCTCGCCGCGCCCGGCCGCGTCCTGCTCTACAACCGCACGCCCAGCGTGCCCGTCGGCTGGTACATCCGGCAGTTCGAGCCGCCGGCGCGGGGCGCCTATGTGGCGCTGCCGCTGCCGGCCGCAGCCTGGCCTTATGCCCGGGCGCGCGGCGACACGCCGGAGCGGGTGCGGTTCCTCAAGGTCATCGCGGCCATGGCCGGGGACAGGGTCTGTGCCGAGGGCGGCCGGCTGCGTGTCAATGGCGTCGACCGCGGGGAGATCCATGAGAGGGATTCCGAGGGCCGGCCGCTGCCCCGGTGGGGCGAATGCCGGGTACTTGCTGCGGGCGAGCTGTTCCTGCTGTCGACCACGCCGGACTCGTTCGACAGCAGGTATTTCGGGGTGGTGAAGGAGTCGGAGCTGGAAGGAGTGTACAGGCCATGGACCTGGTTGCCCTGATTGCCGCCTGCACCATCGGACAGGACCCGGCGATGATGCAGGCGATCGTGCTGCGGGTGTCCGCTGGACACCCCTACAGCTATCTGGCCGCCGCTGAGCCGGCGCCGCGGACATTCGCGACCGTGGACGAGGCGGTCGCGGCGGCACGGGCGGCCCAGGGGGCAGGGCAGGCGATCCGGCTCGGGCTCGCCGGAATCAGGGCTGATCTCGCGGCCGGCACGTCGCAGCCGAACGAAGTGCTGTTCGAGCCCTGCGTCAACCTGGAGATCGCCTCGCGGCAGCTGACGCTGGCCGCGAAGCAGTGCCGCGCGACCGCCCCGGCCGATGACCCGGACTTCTGCGCTCTCGCCAGCTATCTCGGTTCGGCCGAGGCGCCGGGCCCGCTGGCCGCCAACGCGGTGCTGATGGCCATGGTCCAGCCGCTGGAGAACCCGGAGGTGCGGGGCGTGTTCGAGCCGATCCCGGCACAGACGACGCCGGTGGTCCAGCCTGTCGCCGCCCAGGAGGCAATGCCCGACCCGGCGCAGGAGTTCCTGGCCGCTGGCGGCGCGCTGTTCATCGAGAGCCGGATCCAGGCGCAGCAGCCCGCGCAAGCCGCCCCGGCGACTCCGGCCGCAGAGGTTGAGGTTCCCGTCGAGGAGGAGGGCAGGGAGGTCTCGACCGAGAGCCTGTTCGTCGCCGCGCGTGCGGCGTCATCGGACAAGACCCGGTTCATCAACCTGCCGGCCGGTGCCGCCTATGACCCGTGAGTACGGTCATGTCGACCTGCCTCTTTGGCGAGCCGGCGGGTCAAGGGGGTGGAGCGGGCGCAGCCGCAGGCGAGCCACGGCCCCCTTGATGCGCGGCGCAGCCCAACATTCTGCGGCCGCAGGGCCACGGCAGACTCCGCCGTGGCCCGTTGCCAAGCCAACGGTCGGGTCGAAGCGGTTGCAGCGATCGGAGTGACGGTAACGGACGACTGAGGAAGAGAGGGAGCAGTGGAAAGAGGAGGGGCAAGATAAAGGACCGCCACACGCGCATGCTAACGCATTGACCCTCCTCATGATTATTCCACCGCTCCCGGCCCGACTGTGACTCCGGCCCCGCTAACCCCTTGATCCCTCACATGAACAGACGCACAGACCGAAAATCCCTGGGCCTATGGGCCGCATTCGAGGACGACGACAAGGACACCCCTGCTCTCGCCCCGCCTGCCGGCCGATCGAGTGGCGATGACGGCCGTCAGGCCATGACCGCGCTGGTGCGGCTGGCCAAGCTGGTCGAGCGCGCGGCCCGCCGCGACCCGGAGCCGGAGTCTATAAGGAGTGGCGGCTCAGGACTGCGACCGCCCGAGCTCAGTTCCGCCCAGCGCGTGGTGGTGAAGATCTCCTATGCCAAGCACGCGCCCACCAAGCCGCGGCGCGGCAAGGGCGGCAGCAGCGCCCTCAAGGCGCATCTGCGCTACATCCAGCGCGACGGAGTCTCGGAGGATGCAGAGCGGGGCCAGCTCTATGACGGCGAGCATGACGCGCTCGATGGCATCGAGTCGGTGAACGAGTGGGAGCACGACCCCCATCATTTCCGGGTCATCCTGTCGCCCGACAACGGCCATGCCATTGGGGAATTCAATGCCTTCGTGCGCTCGGTCATGAGCCGGGTCGAGACCGAGCTCGGGGGCAAGCTGACCTGGGCCGCGGTCAATCACTACAACACGGACAATCCGCATGCCCATGTGGTGATCCGCGGCCGGACCCAGAGCGGCCAGGTGCTGCGGCTGCCGCGGGAGTTCGTGAAGCAGGGATTCCGGACCATCGCGCAAGCCGTGGCCACGGAGATGCTGGGGCTGCGGCGGACGCGCGAGCTGGTCGAGAGTGCGGCCCGCGACGTCTGGCAGAGCCGGCTCACCGGCCTCGACCGCATCCTGCTGCGTGCGGCCAAGGACGGGCGGATGGAATTCCGGCGGAAGCTGTCGCCGTTCACCGAGCCCTACCGGCAGCTGCTCCATGCGCGGCTGCAGCAGCTGGAGCGGCTGGAGCTGGCGCGCCGGCTGGCGCCCGATGGCGCGCA
>CAYZTJ010000066.1:0-17850 GCA_964481215.1 uncultured Nitrospira sp.
GAGCGAGATGAGCCGCGGAGCGGCGCACGAGATCGTCGGAGCAGACGATCGGGCGAGGGCGCTCGGCATCAAGCCTTCATCGTCAGGCGTGCGTATTGACGATGAAGGCGTTTTCCTCGCCCAGCACAGACGCTGGGCGGAATTGATGGGGCCCGTGTTGCAGGAGATTGAGTGATGGACGGCACGCCTCCAGTGGACCTCGTCGCGCTACGTAGTGACATTGTTGACTTTCTCGCAGTCGAGGCGCAGGCCATCGACGACCGTGACTGGGACACATGGCTAGGCCTGCACGAGGAGACTGTGGAGTACTGGCTTCCGGCATGGGACTCGGAGTACGAAACGACATCCGATCCACAAGCCGAGATGTCGCTGATCTACTACAACGGCCGCGCCGGTCTCGAGGACCGTGTATTTCGCCTGCGCACGGGACGCTCAGCTGCTTCCACGCCGCTGCCGCGCACCTGCCACATGATGAGCAACATCCGCGTGCTGCCGCAGGCCGACGGGACCGTGATTGCGCGCACACGCTGGGTGGTGCATCTGTTCCGCAAGGGCGAGCAGACGCAATTCTTCGGGCACGCCGAGTATCTACTGGTCGCCGACCCGGCTGGCTGGAAAATTCGACGCAAAAAGGTCTTGGTTCTCAACGATCTGATCCCGACGGTGTTGGACATCTACAGCGTATGAAGTCCGCGTTACCCATCGTTGGAATCATGACCGGCGATCCAAATGGAATCGGACCGGAGGTGACAGTCAAAGCTTGGGCCTCTGGTAGCATCAAATCACACTGTCGGCCCTTAATCGTCGGGAGTCGAGATGTGGTCGAGCAGGCAGTGCGCGCCACGGCGCTTGGCCTTGCGGTTCGGTCCGCCGGTGATCCGCGCGACACGGATTCAGACCCAGGTGTCATCGACGTTCTCGAGTCTGCTCCCTATGCGGGAGACGCTAGGCACTACGGAGGCGACCTCGCCGTTGGCGGCGCTGCAACCGGCGCGTGGATCGAACATCTCGATGGGCTTGCGCGCGAGGGCCAGATCGATGCATGTGTGATGGGTCCCATCAGTGGCAAAGCAATGCAACTCGCGGGCACACTCGGCTCGGTCCCCAGCTACGCTCCCGTGGATCCGGCCTACCTGCTGCTTCGGTCTGGACGATTGGTGATTGCGCATTTGACCGATCACATGCCACTACGGGAAGTTTCCGCGGTGATAACGGTCGAATCGGTCTATCGTCTCATCGCCTGCCTGTCGCACTTTCTCAATGCCAGAGGCGTGAGCGCGGGGCGCATTGCGGTCGCCGGATTCAATCCACATGCGTCAGGCGATGAAGAGAAGGCGGCCCTCGAGCCGGCCGTAGCGCGCGCCCGATCGCAGGGCATCGCCGTGGAGGGACCCATAAGCCCCGATTCGGTCTTTCGGCAATGCATAGAAGGACGGTTTGACGCCGTGATCGCGCTCTACCACGACCAGGGTCACATCGCCATCAAGACCTGGGGATTTTCCGGCAATAGCGTTCTGTTCCTGGGGCCGCCCTACGTCCACACCAGCGTGGCCCATGGAACGGCTTACGACATCGTCGGAACCGGACACGCAGACCCGTCGATGATGCTCAACGCAATCCTGGATGCCGCGAGTTTGGCTGCCGGCCAAGGCTTCTCGGCAATCTAGCAGTCGGTAATTTCCGTGGCTTAGTGGACAAGGAGGTCGTTTCTATTTTGCGTGCCTTCGCGTGCTCCCCGGATGCGAGGTTCGAATTAATCCGCTTCTTTACACGCTCCTTCTTCCTGCCTTCCAAGAATGATTCGGGGACCGCGCTGTCCAACTAGCTTGCTCGACGACTCATGCTCGTTTGCGTTCGGTTGGCCTGATCGAGTCGGCGCCTGTCATCACTGCGGTACTAATAGCCCAAGTCCGAATGTATGTTGGTCCATCAGTGACGCCGGTGACCAAACGCCTACATCACGCCGCTCAGGATCAGGATCGGATCAATCGTCTGCCGGATCGACCGTGCCAAGTCTTTCTGGAATAAGTCCGGGCGGCCGCTACGTACGCCAGTCAATCAGAAATCTTGGTGTAGATGTTGCCCGTCACCCAAGCGCATAGCCGACGAGTCGCCTCGACCTTAAGGCTGATGAGTGGTACTGATCACACTAACGACCCGCGTCTCATGATTGTGAAGGCGGACACGCGAAGCGACCTCATTAGGTTAAATCGCTTCTCCAGAACATTGGGAAATGGCAGGAGGAGAACGATCTGCGCAAAGAACCATTGTGATACTAATCAGAAACGTCCGTAATACTGCCATGCTTATGACTGTGCAATACCAGAGCATAGTGTTTTTGGAAGAGGAGCCAATTAAGTGAACAGAAGAACCATTCGTGCGGCGGTGACTCGCGCCGTAGGGTCCCCTTGGGCAATCGAAGAAGTGGACCTCGCCGAACCGCATGACGACGAAGTGCTGGTACGCATGGTCGGGTCCGGTATCTGTCATACCGATCTGTCCTGCCGCAGCGGTGTCCTGCCGGCACCCATGCCGATCGTACTTGGGCATGAAGGTTCCGGCGTGGTGGAACGAGTGGGGGCCAAGGTCACTCGCGTGAAGCAGGGCGATCACGTGGTATTGAGCTTTGATTCCTGTGGTCAATGCCGTAATTGCCGGCACGACAGCCCCGCCACTTGCTTTGAATTCTTTCCGCGGAATTTCTCAGGAAAGCGCATGGACGGCACGACGCCGATCCAACAGAACGGCGATGTCGTCCATGCCGTGTTCTTCAGTCAGTCGTCGTTCGCAACGCACGCCATCGCACGCGAGGCCAATACCGTGGTGGTGGACGCTGATCTGCCTTTGGAATTGCTTGGGCCGCTGGGTTGCGGTGTGCAGACCGGGGCCGGTGCGGTCGCCAATTCCCTTGGGCTGAAAGCAGGGGATAGCCTTGCGATTTTTGGTGGAGGTGGCGTCGGCCTGAGTGCTTTGCTCGCAGCGCGCGCCCTCGACGGTGGGACCGTGATCGTGGTTGAACCTAATGAAAATCGCGCTGCGGTCGCAAAAGAATTGGGTGCAACACACGTGATCAATCCATCCGAGACAAAGGATGTGCTGGAGGAAATCAAGCGTCTGGGAGGCGGCGGCGTCAATTTCGCTTTCGACACCACAGGGATCCCGAGCGTTGTCGGCATTGCGGTTGAGGCTCTATTGCCTGGAGGGGTGCTCGGCATGGTTGGCGCTGCGCCGCCAGAGGCGATGCTGCCTGCCAATATGATGAGCATGCTGTTCCGGGGGATCACTGCAAAATACATTATTGAGGGAGACTCCAATCCACAGACCTTCATTCCCACCATGCTTGGCTGGTATCGCGCCGGCAAATTCCCGTTCGACAAACTGATCGGCAAATTCCCTTTTGAATCGATCAACGAGGCGGCGCATGCGGCTGAGTCGGGGGCCGTAATCAAGCCGGTGCTGATCTTTTGAGACAAAGATGAGGGCCGACTCAAGCACTGAGGCCAGTGCCCGTCACTTACTATTCAGAGGGGCGACCGGTGCCAAGGCTTCGCGATTGTTTGTGCGCTTTTTTCCGATTCCTCGCGTTCAGCAGCCCTAAGAGCCCCAAAGGTAACTCACCAAACGATTTGAAAAAACCTCGACGCCAACAGGTTGTTCGAGGTGATTCATCGCTTTATGTTCAACGTACCCATCCGGATAAGTCATGACTAGTCATCTTTCTAGCCGCGATCATTTTTACATCAACGGCGAGTGGGTCGCCCCTTCGTCGGATCGTCGATTCACGCTGATCAACGCCAACACTGAAGCAGAATTGGGTTCTACGCCGGAAGCGGTGGATGCCGACGTGGATCGCGCCGTCGCCGCAGCGCGCGACGCATTCGACAAAGGCCCCTGGGGCCGCAGCACACCGGCCGAACGCGTCGAGGTGATGAACCGGTTCGTCGCAGCGTTGGCCGCACGCAGCGGCGAGATCGCACGCGCCGTCAGTGCACAAAACGGCATGCCGGTGGCGATCAGTGAAACTTTTGAAGGGCAGTTGCCGGTGGGCCTGATGCAGTTCTACGCCAGCCTGGCCGAGAGTGTGGCGGCAGAAGAAGAGCGCCCGTCGCAGATGGGCAAGCAAACCTGGGTCGGGCGCAAGGCCATGGGCGTGGTGGCGGCCATCGTGCCCTGGAATTTCCCCGTCACCCTGGCCTTCAGCAAGATCGCGCCCGCCATGGCCGCCGGCTGCACTGTGGTTATCAAGCCTTCGCCCGGCACGATTCTGGACAGCTATCTGATTGCCGATGCCGCCCATGAAGCTGGCGTGCCGGCCGGCGTGCTGAACTGGGTGCCAGCGGATCGCGAAGCCGGTGCTTATCTGGTTTCGCATCCGGGTGTGGACAAGGTGGCCTTCACCGGCTCCACCGGCGCGGGCCGCGCCATCGCACGCGCCTGCGGCGAATTGCTGCGCCCAGTGACCTTGGAACTCGGCGGCAAGTCGGCTGCCATCATCCTGGACGACGTGGACCTCAATGCGTTGGTCGCAGGGCTTCCCACCACGTCCTTGTTCAACAACGGGCAGACCTGCTACTCCTGCACCCGCATCCTGGCGCCGCAGAGTCGCTACGGCGAAGTGGTGGAAGCGCTCGCCGCCATGGCGCAGGGCCTCAAGGTCGGCGACTCACTGGATCCGGGCACCCAGATCGGACCCATGGCTTCGGCGCTGCACCGCGACCGGGTGCTCGGCATGATTAAAAAGGGACGCAGCGAAGGCCGCATCGTGACCGGCGGCGGCAAGCCCAAGGGTCAGGACAAGGGCTGGTTCGTAGAGCCCACCATTTTTGCGGACGTCAGCAACAAGACCCACATCGCACGCGAAGAAATCTTCGGCCCGGTGCTCACGGTGATTCCCTACCGGGATGAAGCTGACGCCGTGCAGATTGCCAACGATTCCATCTACGGGCTGGGCGGCTCGGTGTGGAGCCAGGACGTCGCGCGTGCCCGCGCCGTGGCCGATCAGGTCCAGACCGGCACCATCGGGATCAACGGCTACGTGCCCTCGGTGGGCGCGCCCTTTGGCGGCATCAAGGCCAGTGGCCTGGGGCGTGAACTAGGTCCGGAAACCTTGTCCAGCTACCTGCAATACAAGTCCACCTATGTCATGGGTTGAATCGGCGATTAGCGGTTACAGGAGTCGTCCAGAAGCCATTGCGAAAGCAACGCCACACGATTTGTATCGAATAGACGATGCCGTTTTGACTATCACTGTGGCCTGTTTCTTAAGGTGAGCCGACTCAAGGACACGAGCACCTTCTGTAGAGATTCACTGCATTCTGAGATGCCAATCAGGTGATCACTCGATAACAGCGAATAGCAGTACGCCACGGTATACCTCTACTATTTTGGGCGGGAAGAAAGGATGGTATCTCCCTTAATTACAGAGCCTGGCATGAAGGTGTCGGGATACAACAACATCGCCCGCTGACTCAGCTGCAACGCCGGATACGGCGTTCACAGAAAAATGCAATTTCGTCCAGAAGTTTTCCGCAAGGGTCAGTGGCCTAGTAATCGGGCGCGCGTTGCGCGATCGATTTCTCGCCCAAATATCAGGACACGCAGATGGGAATTTTGAAAAACCTGTTTGGCCCGAAAGAAGCCAAGACCGTAGAAGTGCTCCCATTCGGCGCACGCTTCGAAGTCCCCCGAGGACAAACCATGCTGGAAGCGGCATTGGCCAACAAGGTGCCGTTTCCACACAACTGCACCGTGGGCACCTGTGGTTCCTGCAAGTGCAGACTCAAGGCAGGCAGGGTCAGTGCGCTGACGGATTTTGGCTACACACTCTCGCAGCAGGAAATTGCCGCCGGATTCATCCTGGCCTGTCAGGCGGTGCCCAAGGATGGATTGACCCAGGTGGAGGTCGAAGCCAGTGGGGCGGATGTCCCTGCGCCTGAAAAATTCGAGGCCCGGTTGGTGGCGCGCGAGGAACTCACGCACGACATCCTCAAGGTGAGGCTCGAACTGGATCGACCGATCCACTTCGTGGCCGGGCAGTATGCCAACCTCAAGGTTCCGAACATCGGCCGCGCGCGCAATTATTCCTTCGCCGATGCGCCGACGCGCGACGGTCGCCAGCAGATCAATTTCTTTATCCGCAAAGTCCCCAACGGCGCGTTTACCGAAGACCTGTTCAAGGGCGCGCTGGACGAGACTCCCATCGATGTCGATGGACCGCACGGAAACTTTCACCTGCACGCCGGCAACGGCCCCATGATCTGCATTGCAGGCGGCTCTGGCCTCGCACCCCTGATGAGCGTGCTCGAAGATGCGCGCAAGAATCGCGTCAAGCGACCTTGCGCCTTCCTGTTCGGCGCACGCACGCTCCGGGATCTGTATGGCCTGGAGCAGATCAAGCAACTGGAACAGGGCTGGGCCGATCGCTTCACGTTCTTGCCGGTGCTGTCGCATGAGCCCGCCGACAGTGAATGGAAAGGAGCGCGTGGTCTGGTCACGCAATTCATCACCGATGTGATGCCAGGCATCGACTGGTCGCAGGCCGAGGGTTACATGTGCGGGCCGCCCGGGATGATCGACGCGGGTATCGCATCCATGACCGAAGCGGGCATGACGATTGATCGCATCTTCTACGACAAGTTCACCGACGAATCGCACATCTCGAAAATGCCCTGATTGAATGGTCTAACCTGTAGTGCAAGATGATCCTAGTTAGCGCGCCACTATTCGCGTCTCTTGCCGAGGTTTACAGACCGTGGCGGAGGGTCTCGGGGCTACTTGGCGAGCGGCCTCGGAAAGAGGGAAGCAAGGCGAGACGGACCCACAAGCAACGGATCGTCGCCAAGATCAAGCCAATGGGCAACGCATGAGCACAGAATCGATGACAGACCAGAGCGCTCGAATGCGAGTCTGCATTCTGGGCGCAGGCGGTCTCGGCTCCGTGATCGGTGGCTACTTGGCCCACTCAGGCGTCGACGTGACGTTAATTGGAAGGCCCACACACGTTGAGGCCATCCGTCGAAATGGGCTGCGAATCACCGGCCGTCTCGGCGAATTCCGCATCTGCCAGAACCTTAGCACTGTCACCACCGCAGACGCGGCGGACGGCCACTTCGACTATATGATCCTCTTGGTCAAGAGCAAGGACACCGAAAGTGCGCTTGAGGGGGCCGTCGGCCTGCGCCCTCGGGTAGACACGGTGCTATCGCTCCAGAATGACCCGCTACGCACCGACAAGCTCGGCCGCTGGATCGATCCACGCAAGGTGATTGGTGCCGTGACCGTCGAGGGAGGCACACTGATCGGCCCCGGGCACGTTGACAACCACCTTACCTCGACCACGACGGCCTACTTCGGCGAGCTCGACGGAACCGAATCCATTCGTGCGAAAAGGTTGGCCACGGCGTTCACGAATGCCGGCCTCAATTCCGCGGCGGTCGACAACATCATGCAGGTGACCTGGGAGAAGTTGACGCAGGTCGCCAGCGCCTCCGCCTGGTCGATCTCCACCTTGCCCGCAATCCGGACACTGTATTTCGTCGACGGAATCAAGATTCGCGAGGGTGCTGAGCATTTCGTCCAGCTCACCAAGGAACTGCTCTCGGTCTACAAGGGTCTGGGCTATGAGCCACAGAATTTCTTTGCACCGTTCTCACGTCTAAAGGAGATCGACTCAATGGCTTTCGAGGACGCGGTGCAGTCTTCGATTGGCGTGGGGGCTTACATGCAGGCCAACAGCATGCAATCACGCACGTCCATGCACGACGACCTGCTGCGCGGTCGCAAGATGGAGGCCGAAGAGATCTTCCTTCCCTTCATCGACAAAGCGTCCGAAATGGGCCTGTCCATTCCCACTGTAACCGCCGTACATCGTGTGGCAACGGTACTTAACCATTATTTGAAGAACTAGTGTTGCCGCGCGTTGAAAGTTGACCAAGGGGGGTGCGGACAAAATCTTGGACTATCTGAAGGGGTAGTTCCTGTCGTTCCATGGCTTGCCGTGCGCACGGTCGCAAGCAGCATGGCCTCCTGCCGCCGGTTCAGATACTTCAGCCCGAGCCGATCAAGCACTCACTTCTGATGGTCGTAAAGAGTGTTGCCGCGCTTGTACATTGATCGCATGGTTGCGATCGACGGCGGCTTGAGTTTGAACTGCTCGCCTACAAACGATAGAAGGGTTCGCGGCAGAACTTTGAATCGATCGAGTCGCCGGCCTGACATCCGGGTGAACCCAAGCTGGATGGCAACAGCGATTCTGTGCTTGGGTGTGAATTCTTCGCCGATGTCGAAAACTTCGCGCCGACTGAATCGGAAGAATTCCTCCAGCTCCGACAGCATCAGCTCGGCGGGAATATCCTGCTCTTGGGCCGTTACTCAAGACGAACTTCTTTTGCGGCCACCGCTCGTGCAAGGTTCTGTAATGCACTATTGGATGGAGCACGTTCGGATGCCGACAGCGGCTACCAAGTCGGCCAGATGAATTAGCAGTGGTCAACGCGTCCACTGTCTGACCCTTCTCAATAATGGTGCCGGGCATCGGTAGATATAGGGACCTGATCCGGGCGTCAGTGTGGTCCACTCTCGTCCAAAAGCAAACCCGCAAATCGCCGTCCGGGGGAGACGTTTCGGATCACGTGGATTCATCCCGCAACAGCTTTTCGCGTAGCGCACGCTTCATGACCTTGCCGCTGGAAGTTATGGGCAGCGACTCGACGAATTCAACCTGCTTGGGGATCTTGTAACCTGCGATCAGGTTCCTGCAGTGGCTGATTACCTGATCAGGTGATATGTCGGCGGTTGGATCCTTGACAATTACCGCGACCACGCGCTCTCCCCACTTCGGATCGGGCAGTCCGACCGCTGCGCACATCTGGACACCCGGCAGCCTGTGGATTGCCTGCTCGACTTCTGTCGAGTACACGTTCTCGCCGCCGCTTACGATCATGTCCTTGACACGATCGACGATGTACAGATACCCCTCGGCGTCGCGGTATCCGCCGTCACCCGAGCGATACCAGCCTTCCTTGAAGGCCGCGGCTGTGACTTCCGGTTGTCGAAAGTAGCCGGTGGTCAGCGAAGGCGAGCGGATCAGAAACTCGCCGACGGTGCCGACCGGAACCTCGTTGCCGTCGGCGTCGGCGACCTTGATCTCGATCAGCGGCAAGGTGCTGCCGCAGGACTTCAGTCGTGTCTCGTTGCGCACGTTGTGGTCCGCCGGCCGCAGGAACGTGATGCCGCAGGCGGTTTCGGTGGCGCCGTAAAACTGGATGAAGTCGCACTTGATCTCGTTGAGCGCCCGCGTGAGCGTGTGCGGCGCGATGCCTGAGCCGGCGTAGATGACCACGCGCACCGAGGAGAAGTCCGCGTTCGCGGCCTCCGGGTGATTCAGCAGCATCTGGATGACGGTCGGAACCAGAGGCAGCACCGTGGGACGGTCACGGGCGATCAGTCTGAGCAGTTCGCCCGGCTCGGGCATTGGATAGATCGCGACGGGCACGCCGTTGTACAACGCCTGCAGCGAAAGGCTCGTGCCCATCGCGTGGAACAAGGGCATCACGGTGAGCATCACGTCGTCGGCGTCGTACCGGAACGAGGTTTCAAGGTGCTCGCAAAGACGCAGGAACAGCGTCCCCTGGTGCGAGAGCTGGACGCCCTTGGGCTTGCCGGTGGTCCCCGACGTGTACATCAGGATGGCGGTCTGCCAGGGATTGATCTCGATCACGGGATCGGTTGCGGGGGCCTCGCGCATCAGCGCGTCGAGTTCGGAGCGTTCCGGGCTCGCGTTGTCCAGGATGATCGTCCTGCAGGACTCGCGGCTGGCCTTGGCAATGGACCTGGCGGTTTCTGCGTATTCGTGATCCGCGACCAGCACGATCGGATCGGCATCCTCGATGATGGCCGCCATCTCCGGAACCGCGAGTCGCCAATTCAGCGGCAGCAGTGCGGCGGCGGCCTTGTTCACCCCGAACAGGAGCTCGAAGTAGCGCGCGGTGTTCTTGCCGAGAAACGCGACTCGCGCGCCGGACGTCACGCCGAGCGCCAGCAGTGCGTGGGCGATGCGGTTCGATCGTTCGTTCAGCGCGGACCAGGACGTCGCGCCCGTTTGATCGATCAGGGCGGGCTTTTCCGGCGTCTGGCTGGCGTAGTGCCGCGGGATGTCGCCGAGGGTCTTTATTTCAGAATAGAGCCACATGCCGCCTCCAGATCGCCATGCGGACGTTCTACGACGTTCGCAGTGATGTTTTGTTTGCCGCGCCCACCCGCAGACGCCGGAGAAGGCGGCCCGTGGTCGATGTCAGCAACCCTGCGTTGCCGAACGACCGATCGTGGCCCGGCCTTCCGGCTTGTTGATCCAATCCGGCCATCCTGCGGCCCTGTTCGCCGCAGCGGCCAGTTCCCGTTCTTCCGGCGTGGCGAACTCCAGGTCCCAACGCTTCAATGCCGGCATGGCGATCATGTGGTGCCACAGCGGCGGGATCAGGGACGCGAAGAAGCACATGAACAAGCTTGGCATCAACAAGCTTGGCATCGGGATGGATTCCTTGTGCGGCACCAACTGGTAGTAGCGCCTGTAGGAATTGAGGTGATGGTCGGCGTGGTTGGTGATGTCGAAGGACAGCACGCGCGACAGCCAGCTCAGGTGGTTCCAAAGGTGGCGACGGCCGATCGTGGTGCCTTCGACGCGGACCAGGCCGTAGTGCTGGAAGTAGTTGAAGGATTCGGCCCATACGCGCGTGAGCAGCATCGCCCCCGTGGTCAGGGCCGCTGCGGACCAGCCCGCGATCAGGACCACGATGCCCTGGAAGATCACCTGCACGCCCAGCGACCGCCAGACGCGGTGACGCCAGTTCCAGCGACTGTAGCCTCGCTTGTGCAGCGCCTCGGACTCGGTCTTCAGATCCCACATCGTCTGTTCCCACACCGCCTTGATGACGAACTTGTAGAGCGTGGTGCCGCGGGCGGCCGTATCGCCGTCCTTGGTGGTAGCGACGTCGATGTGATGGCCCACGACGTGGGCGATATCGCGCATGGTGTCGAACTGGCAGATCTGCGCGTAGCGCCCCAGTGTGCGGCCGAATGGCGTTCGCTTGTGGTACAGCTCGTGGGCTGCCGGCGCGAGAGGAACGATGGAGGTCCAGGCCAGGCTCAGCACGCCGCCGACGAGCTGGGACGTGTCGGTGTAGGCGCCTGCTGCGTAGCGCCATGCAAAAACCCAATACAGCACGATCGGACCTGCGGCGCAGATGACGAGCGGAATGTCCGCAAGGGTTTCATTCGTCATCTTCCGCGGCGCGTAGTCCCGGGGCAGCAGGGAATCGACGATGGTCAGGAACGGAAACATCAGGAAGCCCGCCCACACCCAGTCGCCGCCGGCGATCATGCCGCCATAGGCCACGGCCAGTACCGCTACGCCGGTCCAGTACTTCAGGTAGTCGTTCATTTCGATCTCCTCACATACGTCGCAATCCGCCGCGTGCATTTACCGCCATAGCCAACGAACGATCAGGCCACCGAGATTCCCCCGTTGATGCTGATCGCCTGTCCGGTCATCCGTTTCGCCGCCGGGCTCGCCAGGTACAGAATCATCGCGGCCTGGTCGGCGGCGTCGGACACGCCGAGGTGAGCCATCGCCGAAGCCTTCTCGAACATCTTGGCGCTGAAAGGCTCGTTGAAGATCAACTGCGCGCCCGGCGTGCCCGCGATCAACGAGGGCGTCAGCAGATTGATGCGGACGTTCTCGCGCTTGACCTCGATGGCGGCTGCCTTGCAATACATCATGATCGCGCCCATCGCGGCGCCGACCATCGTCTCGCCCGGCGTCGGAATCTTCCCGGCATCCGAAGCCACGACGACGATGCTGCCGCTGCGCTGCCTGCGCATGGCCGGGAGCGCAGCGTGGATCAGGTGTAGCGGCGGAAGCATGATTTCCTCGATGCGAGTCCGGATGTTCTCGAGCGGAATGTTGTGCATCAGGCGCGGCGGCTCGCTGGGTCCGGTGCTGGTCACGATCACGTCGATCGTTCCAAGGTGAGCGCGGCATGCTTCAAGCGATAGATCAAGGGGTCAGCCGTGCTCGTTGCTTCGTTTCAGGACTTCGTCAGATCGACCGATCAAACCAAGAAAGAGTCGGAAGCGACACGTCGTGACATTGCCGTCTATGGAGTGGTTGGCGAGGTGGGCTCGCTGATCTCCGCGGTGAAGAAGCGAATGCTGTCGGAAGACGGCGTCGACTTGTGGGAAGCGAACCGCGAGATCGTCGACGAGCTCGGTGACGCCCTCTGGTACACGTTCCTGATGAATGGGCTCGAAAACGGGCCCGACTTCAACATCCTTCTGAGCGATCTTCGCTTCCGGCAGGCCGAGCTCTCGGGAAGCGACGAGCTTTCGAACAACATACGGTCGGCGCTCGCGCAGCGCGATCCAAATCGGCTCGACGAGTTTCTTCGGGCGGTTTCGGAGATTTCTGATCCGACGGGGTTGACGCTCGATCGGTATCAGGAGATCGCATTTCTCACCGCCCGCACCGATGGTCGGCAGCTGTTGGAAGTCTGTATGGCAGTGCTCATCCAGTTGGTCGCCGAACTGATGAAGACGAAGAAGCTGCCAAACACCGAAGTGCAAATCAACACGGTGATCACCCATCGCGAGGTGACGCCCATTTTGGGCGAGATCACCTGGCATCTGGCCGCCGTCGCCGGTCTCTTTCAGCTCAAGCTGAGTGACGTCATCGAACGCAACCGCGAGAAGCTCAGCTTTCGATTCAATAAGGGCATGCCCAGCGCGCTGCACGACGAGGGCTACCAGTCCCACGAACAGTTTCCTCGAACCATGGAGATCGCGTTCGTGACCGTCGCGAAAGGCCGATCGCGGATGTATCTCAATGGACGGCAGCTGGGTGATGAGCTCACCGACAACGCTCACGACGACGACGGGTACCGATTCCATGACGTGCTCCACCTGGCGAATGTCGCCAAACTGGGCTGGTCGCCGGTCATGCGGAGTCTTCTGGGGCGAAAGCGAAAATCGAACCCGCGTACGGACGAGGTCGAAGACGGCGCGCGAGCGAAGATCGTTGAAGAAGCCGTCGTGAAGTTCATTCACTCAGAGGGACTGTCCATCGCCAGAGCGAGGACGCCAACCAAGCCACGCGGACCGGAACGCCTGTTCAGCGGCAAGAACGACGTCACCTTCCGATTTTTGAAGATGCTCAACGAGTTTTGCGCAGGCTTGGAGGCATCGAAGAATCGGTATTGGGAGTGGGAGGACGCCATTCGTACCGGTTGCGACTTGTTCTACGAGCTCGGCAAAGCAGGACAGGGGACCGTCGTGATCGATTTGGTCGAGCGTTCCGCGATCTTTCGTCCGGATGTCTCGATCGACATCAAGGGCGTGGTGGCCGGGCTTGGCACGGCTCATGTTCCCGTCTCGGACGACGTGGGCGGCGATCCTGTCGAGTCTCCGGCTGCAGGATCGCTGGCGTTCGGCGCCCGCAAGATGGCAGAGCTATTGGCCGTCAAGCGAGCGGTGCTGTCGTCACTCGATCTCAATGCCGAGGATCCTTCGCATCTGGAGAGCGTGGTCGTGGTGCTCGCGGACGAGGGGAAGATTGGCGTGAGCGCCAGCGGTCCGGTGCGCGAGGCGATGTGGGATCGTCAGGTGATCACCTTCAAATGCAATCTGACCGCGTTTCCAGGCCAGGTGAGCTGTACCGCGTTGGCGATGTGCGACGCCAAAGACGCGGTTGGCTAGAGAATTCCGATGGCGCCGAGTTGGCCGGTTGTCTTGTCGCCCGCTCCTGGCATCGTGCTGGTGTGCAGCCGAATCGATCTCTGTCAGGGAGAGCTTCTGTCCGAAGAGGTGATGTTGCTGGACGGTGCTGGGCCCTCTCGCGTGCGCGAAATTCGCGCGGGAAGGACGGCAGCTCGTATCGCCTTCCACCACGTTGGAACGGGTGCGTCAGCTCTACTCAGCGACCCTGACGGCTTGCCGGTTTGGCCATCTGGGTTCGTCGGTAGCCTCAGTCATACGCGCGATCACATCGCGGTTGCGCTCGCGAGGTCCGACCGCTGGACATCGATCGGCATCGACGTCGATGACGCGCGATCCTTGGATGAGGTGATCGACGAGGTGGCGACTCCGCGCGAGATTAGATCGCTCGAACCGGTTCTCAATCCGGGCATTACGGCCGTGCGCCTCGCGTTCTGCGCTAAAGAGGCGATCTTCAAGTGCCAATACCCCGTCACCGGCAACGCAGACCTGGAATTCCTCGACGTCCAGGTTTTTCCAGGCGGAAGCCCTGGAACGCTTCGGGTGACCGCGGCCGACGGCGGGGATCCGAGCCTCGCCCAGCTGCTTTCAGCGGCGTCACTTCAATGGGTGACAGCCAACGAGGTGACCCTGTTGCTGGCAGGGCTCGGACGCCCGATGGAGAGTGTTTGATTTTCGAACACCAGAGTGTATAGTGCGTCCGAATCCCGAACGGCGCGTCGCACATGCCGAACATTCACACCCTAGGTCTCGCTGAGTTTGAGAAGCGGGTTCCCCTGCTTCGATCTCGAATGACCGCGGCCCTCGACAAAGAGATGGCCGACGGGGATCTGCCTGAGGGCCCCGGCTGCGATGTGTTCTCCGGAATGCCGACGGTCGACTCGAAGACGGTCTGCAAGATGTCGCCGACGGTGAAGGAGGTTCTTGACTGCAGCATGAAGCCGCAATGGGTGAAGAAAGGCGGTTACGGCAGCGTACAAAAAGCCGTTGAGGATGTGATTCAAAACATCAGGAACGAGATCATCGACGGGCCGAAGAAGAAAACGTCCGCGATCTCGCTGGCGGCTTGAGCACACAGGGGGCGACGATGATAGACGAGCGCACCAAGCAAGCGGCCCGATTGAAGGAGGCCCGTGAATACGTCGGACTCTCGCAGCTGGAAGTCTCCGAAGCCCTCGGAATATCCAGGTCGGCGATTTCGCTGATCGAAAGCGGACAACGCAAAGTCGACTCCGTCGAATTAAAGGGACTCGCTCGCCTCTATAAGCGACCGGTCACGTACTTCACCGGAGAGCACGCCGTCGCATCGCCCTTTGTAGGCGAGGTCGAAGTACTCGCTCGGCGGGCGGCGAAGCTGTCCAAGAGCGATCAGGACGAGCTGCTCCGCTTCAGCGAGTTTCTTGAGCATCGATCCAAGCTGAAGGACCCTCGATGAGCACCGATGTCCGTCGCCAAGCGGTGCTGCAGGGAGCGGCTGCGGCCGCCGAACTGCATGTGTCGCTGGGCACGCGCGAGTCGCTGGCTGGAGGCGATCGCCCCGTCGACGTGCTGGGCGCTCTGGAGTCCTTGGGTCTCTCGGTCCTGTTTCGTCCGCTCACCTCGTTGCTCGGCGCGTACCTGCCTCACGAGAAAGCGCCTGGCGTCCTGATTACCACGCGTCGCGACCATCACGTCCAACGCTTCACCGCGGCGCACGAGCTGGGGCACCACGTCCTCGGGCATCGACGGCCGAGCCTCGATCGCAAAATCGGCTATGTCGGACGAGGCGAGATCACCGATCACCCCGTGCAGGAACTCGAGGCAGATGCCTTCGCCAATGATTATCTGCTGCCCAAGTGGCTGATCGTTGCGCAAGCGAAACGGCAGGGTTGGTTCAAGGCAGATCTTCGAAAGGCGGACATCGTTTACCAACTCTCACTGCGTTTGGGCGCCAGCTACACCGCCACGTGTTGGGCGCTGCAAGGCAGCGACTTGATCGATCGTCGAACGGCGCAGGAGCTCGCGGTCGTCTCTCCGCGCATCGTGAAGAAGCGGGCGTTCCCCGGCGTAGCGCCCGATAAGACGCGCCATCTGGATGTGTGGCGCCTATCGGAGCGCGATCGCGGCTCGGAGGTCCTCGGAAACCCCGATGACAAGCTCGTGCTGGAATTGAAGGAGAACGTTGGAAGCGGGTACTCGTGGGACGTCGCCCCGCTTGAATCTGCCGGGATGGAGATTGAAGTCGATCGCCGACTGGATGGTGGCACCGAGTCGATTGGCTCAACGGTGACCCGCCAGGTGATCTCGCATGGACCCGCGGTCTCCAATCTGCAGCTCCACGAGTCTCGCCAGTGGCAGGAAGGCGAGGCGCCGCTCAATTCGTTCGAACTCAAGCTTTCTCTGGTCGGAAACCAACCCGAAGGTCTTCCGAGCTGGGAGCGAGTCCTTGCCGCATGAGTGGCTCGGCGGTGGGCACCCCGACGATTGAAGTCGACCTGCGCGGGAAGTTTCCTCCGCTGCGGGAACAGGGGGCACGCGCAACCTGCTTGGCCTGCAGCACGAGCGACGTCCACCAATTCGTGCGTCCGTTGCCGCACGCGCTATCGGCCGAGTATCTGTTCCACGCAGCGTCGCTGTACGAGACCGCCTTTGATTCTAAAAAAGGCTTGCTGCTCTCGTCGGCGCAGAAGGCGCTCGAGAGCGACGGCCAGCCGCATGACGACGAGTGGCCTCTGTCCAAGGAGCAACCGGATCCTTGGCATCCTCCGCCAGTAACCACCCTCTGGCGCGCCAGGCTCAAGCAGCGCAACGTCGGTCCCACTGACATCGTCGATCACATCCAAAGGGCGATCCCGGTGGTGGTGGCGATCAAGCTCACCGCTGAATTCCTGGCGCGAGGGCCGTCGGCCGTCTTGGCGCCGTCGGGATCTGGATTCGGCGGGCACGCGATCGTGGCGGTGGGATACGGAACGTTGAAGCGCGCGGGATACCTGTTGATTCGCAATAGCTGGGGACCGGCGTGGAAGGACAACGGGCATGCCTGGCTGCCGGTGGCCTACCTCAACGACAAGCTGATGTCGTATGCGGTGGTCATCAGTCTTTGAGCATTGGAGAGGACACAAATGAAAACCTTTTCGAAGAAAACCCGCGCGGAAGGCTGGTTGGTGGCGGCCCGTTACCTGTTCGAGAACGGCGGGCGCGAGCACAACTTGATCGTGCAGCTCGAACGTCCCGATCACGGCACCGCGGAGACGAAGGCGGTCGAAGATCTGATGGATGCGTTCCTGACCAAATACGATCGCCACCCGCTCCACACGGTCGCGGAAACGATCTTCCCCGCTGTTGAATATCGCGCGGGCGGGATCGGGGCCGTCTATGCCTATCCCCAGACGGTCTATCCACAAATCAAGTCGTTTCCGGACAACAACTGGGGGACTTATGCCCTGCGACTCACAGAACGAAAAGCGTCGAACGGCGAAGTGTTTCATCCGCTCCAATCGATGGTCGACAAGCTAAAGCGACAGTTATCGCTGTCGTCGACCAAGCGCGCGGCCTATGAGCTTGACCTTCTGGACGAGCCGTTGGAACTCAAGCTCTATGAAGCTGATGCGGATCGAACGCGCGCCTTGGGTGGTCAATGCCTGAGTCACCTGAGTTTCAAGCTCGGTGCAAAACACGAGCTCTACCTGACGGCTCTGTATCGCTCTCAGTGGTACGTTCAAAAGGCCTTGGGGAATTTCTTGGGCCTAGCACGCTTGCAGGCGTGCGTGGCCCGCGAAGTGGGCGTGCCGATCGGCCCCTTGGTGTGCCATGCGACGCTCGCTTCGCTGGAGGATCCGAAGGTGGGTGTTACCAATTGCCCCTGGTCAAGAGCTGAACTCGAAGAGCTCCTCTCGGAGTGCGAGACGGCCTTGGGCGCTGCGAGTACGGCCTGACGGCTCGGCATCGAGCGCCGTTTTCCATTTGGGCGGCAGCCGGATGGGAAGTGGCGGCTCGGTTGGCTTGAATCGCTGCTTGATGCGCGTTCGTCCGCTGCGGCCCAACACCTCGGGGTGTGCCACACGACTGTACTTATCGATCTCGCAAAAGATGTTCTGGCAATCGATG
>CAYZTJ010000067.1:0-10669 GCA_964481215.1 uncultured Nitrospira sp.
GCCGAGCCCCGCTTCAACTTCCGGGCAGACCGGCACCCACTCGACCTGACGACCCAGCCTATTCACAAGATAGTCATTGCGCTTGTGCCCGCCGTCATAGCGGACGGGGTCGCCGAGCAGGCAGCGGCTGATGCCGATTTTGGGACGTTCAGCCCTATCCATAGCTGCGCACTCTAGCAGAGGAGCGAAGGAGAAATCCCGGCCAGTCTGGATGATGCCAATGGCACCGATTGACCTGAAGTGCCTCGAAGAGGGTATCCAACGTGGGCTACTCTCCCCCCGAGGTTTCTTTTCATTTTTCATGGATTCGCGTACTGTGCCCCGCCAAACCGGCCCATGCTCGAACCCGATCCCCAGGTCACCGTTCCCGCGCGGCGTCCCCGCTGGTTTGTGCGGGAAGACATCGATGGGCTCCTGGGCCTCGCCCTCGATAATCTGATTCAAATTCTCCTCATTGTCAGCCTCTGCCAAGGGCTGTTGGGCTATCCCGCCGCTCTGGTCTATGGGCGTATTTTGCCGGCGGTCGCCCTCAGCCTGGTCGTCGGCAATGTCTACTACAGCTGGCTCGCCTATCGGTTGGGGGTGCAAGAGGGGCGAGACGACCGCACCGCGCTTCCCTACGGCATCAATACCGTCAGCCTCTTTGCGCATGTGTTCTTGGTGATGCTGCCGGTGAAGCTGATGGCGCTCGATCGCGGAGCATCGATGGACGACGCGATTGCGCTCTCCTGGCAGGCCGGCCTCGTCGCCTGTCTGGGGTCGGGGGTGATCGAGTTGGTCGGGAGCGGCTTGGCCGACCCGCTGCGACGATGGCTGCCGCGCGCGGCGCTGCTGTCCACCCTGGCGGGGATTGGACTGACCTTCATCGCGCTCGGGTTCCTGTTTCGCACCTATGCCTATCCCGTCGTCGCGCTCGTGCCGCTCGGGATCATTCTCTTGACCTATTTCGGCCGCGTCCGCTTTCCAATTCCCGGCGGCTTGCTCGCCGTGCTGGTGGGCACCGCCCTCGCCTGGTTCACGGGACTCGTCCATCCCGAGGCGGCGGCCTGGGAGCGAGCCCTCGCGCCGCTGGGCTGGCATAGCCCCGGCCTGTTCCTCGACGCCCTGTGGCAGTCGCGCGCGGTGCTGTTGACCCAAGTCAGCGTGATTCTGCCGATGGGCCTCTTCACGCTCGTGGGCAGTCTGCAGAATCTCGAAAGCGCGGAGGCGGCGGGTGATGCGTACCCCACGATGCCCTGCTTGGCGGCGAATGGCGTCGGGTCGGTCGTCGCGGCCGTCTGCGGGTCGTGTTTCCCCACCACCATTTACATCGGCCATCCGGGTTGGAAGGCCATGGGGGCCCGGATCGGCTATTCCTGGCTCAACGGCCTGGTGATGGCGTTGCTCTGTGTCACCGGCGCGGCCGCCGTCGTGGCGGCTGTGATTCCGATCGAAGCCGGCATGGGGATTGTGCTCTGGATCGGCATCATCATCGGCGCGCAGAGTTTTCAGGCGACGCCGCTCAAGCATGCGCCGGCGGTGATCGTCGGCATCCTGCCGGGCATCGCCGGCTGGGGGGCGCAATTGATTAAGGCGAGTCTCCGGGCGGCCGGGATGGCTACCGTGGAGCGGCCGTTCACGCCGGATTTGCTGCCACGGTTCGCGCAGGCGGATATCTATCTTGCCGGGGTCTTGGCGCTCGAACAGGGGCAGATTCTTTCCGCCATGCTCCTGGCGGCGATGACCGTCTTCATCATTGAGCGGCAGTTCGCCTGGGCGGGCGGCTGCATGCTCGTCGCGGCGGGCTTCTCCTGGGTGGGGCTGATGCACAGCTACCGCTGGATGCCGTCCGATACGGTGCTGGACCTGGGTTGGGGGAACGGCGCCATATGGGCCATGGGGTATCTCTTGTTGGCAGGCCTCTTCTATGGGGCCGCCTGGTGGGCTCCTGCCGGTGAAGCTGACTTTGAGCGTGAGAAGGTACGAGGCTATCAGAACGTCAGGAAGGGGAAGGAAGAGTGATTAGAAATGGGTTGGTGCCGAAGCCGGGATTTGAACCCGGACACCCGTAAGGGCGCTAGACCCTGAATCTAGTGCGTCTGCCAGTTCCGCCACTTCGGCCCCTGAGGGATGATGAAATAAGCCTGCAACTGCGTTCTCATATCGCTCACGCCGTCAACGTACGATTCACCCGTTGCAGAGTAGGAGCAACGGGTCCCCGGTACGCCTCCGGCGTTCGCTCACTGCGGCCTTGTTGCAGTCTTATTTGATCATCCCTGAATCAATCACTAACGTCGTTCTCGCGTCGCTCGAACCCTCAACGTACCGGCAAAGAGTACGCCTCGGGTTCTCGCTCGTTGCGGCCTAGCTGGAAGCCATTTTGAGCAACCTCAAAGGTTGTAAAGAAGTAAACCTCGTTCTCGTTTCGCTCAAGGTCTCGACGTACGGCAAAGAGTACGCCTCGACCTTTCGCTCACTGCGGCCTTGTTACAGGCTTATTTGAGCATCCCACCAAAAAGGATCGAAACAAACCCCTTAAACTCACCGCTCGCTGCAGCCTCGTTCTCGCCTTATTTAGCATCCCTATGAGGTTGGCTCCATCTCTCTCCGTCAATGTCGGTCTCGTTGGAGGCTATTTTGAGCAACCTTAAGGTTGTAGAAAGTCCTTATTACCTTCGCTCGCTGCGGTCTTCTTGTAGCCTCAAGGCTGAAGCGCGCAGGCAACGAGAAGGCATTATCACGAATCGTCGGGGAAGCGTCAAGCAAAGAGAGGGAGGCTAGCGAGAGGCCGCAAAGTGCGGCGCGCCTTCGCGGCGAGTTGCGAGCCGCCACGGGGGGGAGCCTTCGCGTTGCCGCGGCGATCCGCAGAGCAGCAGGCGTTCGCGGGCCAGGCCCGCGGCGGCCAGGAGGAACGGCGCCGGGATCAGCGGCGCATCGTCGGCGATCAGCGCATCGAACCGGACTTTGTCGAAAAGCGGATCGGTGGCGACGCGCGCCGGCGTGGCGATCACGATCCGCTTATTCTGCAAGAAGGCCTGTCGGTTCGTCCCCTCCTCAGCGGCGATGAGTTCGCGGATCTTCTTCGTGCCCCCCACGCGCTGAATCTCTTCCTTCAGTTCTTCGTACTCCGGTTTCATCTCTTTGGGGATCGCCGCCTCCGGCGTCAGTTCGGCGATGCGCTGTTGCGCGATGCCCACGTCGCCCATCACCGTCTGGATCTGCTGTTCGTAGAGCGTGGCATACGCGGGAAGCGTGCCGGGGTTCTTGCCCATGGTCTGCATCGCCAGCCGTTTCCACACCGGGATGGCCTCGTAGGCGGCCAGCGTGGACGCAACCTCCTTGAGCTTGCCTTGCAGGTCCGAGAGCTGGCTGAGCAGACGCCACTCGAGCAGTTTCACTTCGTTGAGATCCTTTTGCTTCTCCGCCTTGTAGGCCAGGATGGGCGTCAGTTCTTTGAAGCGTTCGTACTTTCCGCGCAACGCAGCCTTATCCGCCCTGGCGCGGGCGAAGAAGCGGTGCATCTGGGCTTCGAACCCCAGCTCGCGAATCGGGGAGCTGCCGTCGGCGTGAGGGACCTCGGTCTCATAGCGCGTGAGCAAACTGGCAAAGGGGAGGGCCCAGAGCCTGAGCTGGCGGGCTAGGGCGGCCGTCAGTGCATCCGCAGCCGCGTGAGTCGGGCAGAGGACCAGCATCCGCTTGTTGGCGCGAACCATCTCGGCAATTTGCCCGAACAGGCGCGAGCGTCGGGTTGCCGAGTCCGATTCCCAAATGGCGGAAAAGGCCGCCGATTCCACTTGGCGGGAGCCCTCACCCACGTCGAGCAAGAGCGGGAGCAAGCGCTCGGCGGTGGCGGGATGGTAGGCCTCGCTGCGGCGGGCCATATCGCGCAGACGCTCGGCGGCTGTGTCCAAGTGGCCGCCACGATCCGGCACCAGGGTGACCGAGCCAGGGGCCTCGCCCATCGACTCGTCCGTCTGAATGAGTACGGAGCCCGGATTCGAGGCCAGGATCAGGCCTTCAAGCGACTCCTCCTGGCCGGGGAGCAGCAGGCTGACCGGCGTATCCGTGTCGAGCGTCACCGCCGGTGGAGCGACGAAGCCGTAGAGATGAAGTGTGCCCACCGTCGCGAGGCGGCGCCCATCGCGCAGGTCCAATGGCGAGTCGCCGCCGGAGTCGACCAGCTTGGTTCGCTGCGTCTCGAGGGTCCGCGCGCTGAGTTCTATGGCCTCATGGAGGTTGAGCATGGGCTGCATCTTAGCGCAGCGCCAAACCGCCGGTCCACCCGCCCTCAGCGGTCGAACCGGATGGCCGACTGTTCCGATCGAGGCCTGAGGCCGGGGATGAATCTTCATGCCCCGCCCCGTTTTCATTGACATCGTCGGGGCGACGCAGCTATGATTTCCCCTTTCAATCAAGGAGTTAGCGCCATGAAGGTTATTTTGCAGCAAACGATGGATGGGGTCGGACACCTGGGCGACATTCTGGATGTGTCCGACGGCTACGCTCGAAACTTCCTACTCCCCCGCGGCAAGGCTCTCCCGGCGAGCGACAAGAACGTGAAAGCGTTCGACCATCTCAAGCGGGTCACCGCCGAAAAAGCCAAGAAGGAAAAGTTGGAAGTCGAGGCCTATGCCAAGACGCTCTCGGCCGCTCCGGTCACGCTCTCCGTCCAGGTGGGAAAGGAGAACAAACTGTTCGGATCGGTGACGGCGAAGGATATCGAGGAAGCGCTGGCCGGCAGCGGCCACAACGTGGATCGCCGCAAGATCCAACTCGGGCAGCCCATCAAGGAATTGGGCACGTTCACGGTGCCGGTGAAGCTCCATCGCGACGTCACCGCCACCGTCTCGGTGCATGTGGTGGCGAAGCAGGAAACGGGGGCTGCCGAGGCAAAAGCGTAGACACTGAGGAGCCTGGCCTGGCGAGTCCCCTCTGCTCGCGCAACGCGCGGTCGCCCGGGGGCGGGCGCCTTGTCGGTTGGCGGAGAGCAGGTGGACTGGGCTCCCCTCGTTGGACGCGCGCAGGCAGGGACAGCGCCAGGCCAGGCTGAGACAGAACACGTGGGCGAGTAGAATTCGAGTAGAAATATTGTGAGCATCTTGCAGCCTGAAAAGAGTAGAAGGAGCGAATAGGGAGTCGCATGGGAGTCAAAGACGCAGTCGGATCGCTGAAAGCGCTCAAGGCCACGGATCCTGACGTGTTCAAGGCGATCAGGGCCGAGGAGCGACGGCAGCGCGAGAAGCTGTTGTTGATCGCCTCGGAAAACATGGCGAGTCCCGCCGTGCTGGCGGCACAAGGCAGCGTGATGACCAACAAGTATGCGGAGGGCTATCCCAGCCGCCGCTACTATGGGGGCTGCCAGTACGTCGACGCGGTGGAAGACCTCGCCATTCAACGGGCCAAGCAGCTCTTCGGCGCGGACCACGTCAACGTCCAGCCGCACTCGGGCTCGCAGGCCAACATGGCGGCCTATCTGGCCGTGTTGAAACCCGGGGATGTGATCCTGGGCTTGGACCTGGCCCAGGGCGGTCACCTCACGCATGGGAGCAAGGTCAATTTCTCCGGCACGATCTTCAAGTCATTTTCTTACGGCGTGGATCGGCAGACCGAGACGCTCAACTACGACGCGGTGCAGAAGTTGGCCGAAGAGTGCCGCCCCCGCATGGTAGTCGTCGGCGCCAGCGCCTACGCCCGAACCTTGGACTTCCCGCGGTTTCAGGAGATCGCGAAATCCGTCGGCGCCTATCTCATGGTCGATATCGCGCACATCGCCGGCTTGATCGCGGCGGGCCTCCATCCGAACCCGGTGCCTTACGCCGATTTCGTGACCACGACGACCCACAAGACGCTGCGCGGGCCGCGCGGCGGCGTCGTCATGTGCAAGGCGGAACATGCGAAGGCCGTCGATAAGATCATCTTCCCCGGTTTGCAGGGCGGGCCGCTCATGCACGTGATCGCGGCCAAGGCCGTGGCGTTTCAGGAAGCGTTGTCTCCCGGCTTCACACGATATCAGCAGCGCGTGCTGGCCAACGCCAAGGCCATCGCCAAGCACTTGCTGTCGCGCGGGTACAAGGTCGTCTCGGGTGGTACCGACACGCATCTGATGCTGATCAATCTCACCAACAAGAACCTCACCGGCAAGGAGGCCGATGCCGCCTTGGATCACGCGGGGATCATCGTCAACAAGAACGCCGTCCCCTTCGATGAGAAGCCGCCGGCCGTGGCCAGCGGCATTCGCGTCGGCACGCCGATCGTCTCGACACGCGGTATGGGCGAAGCGGAGATGGCCCTGATCGTGGGATTGATCGATCGCGTGCTCCAGCAGCCGCAGGACAAGGGCGTCCAGCGAGCCGTGCGCGAGGAGGCCAAGGCCCTCTGCGCCAAGTTCCCCGTCTTCTACGACGACAGCACCGCACCCGCCTGACGAGGCCCAATCGGCGTGAAATGCCCGTTCTGCGACGCGCTTGAAGACAAGGTGGTGGACTCCCGGATGGCCAAGGAAGGGCAGGTCATCCGCCGCCGCCGCGAATGTCTATCGTGCAAGCGGCGCTACACGTCCTACGAGCGTGTGGAAGAAAGCCTGCCGATGGTCGTGAAGAAGGACGGCCGTCGCGAACCCTTCGACCGCGCCAAAATCCTCTCCGGGTTGAAGAAGGCTTGTGAAAAGCGTCCCATCAGCGTCGCCACGATCGAAGCCGTCACCGATCGGATCGAAAAGCGCATCCAAGAGCTGGGGGAGACCGAAATTCCCTCCGGCCAGGTGGGCGAGGAAGTCATGAGAGAACTGCACAACCTCGATCAAGTCGCCTACGTGCGCTTCGCCTCGGTCTATCGCGAGTTCAAAGACATCGATCAGTTCATGGACGAGATCAAAGCCCTCGCCCGCGAACGGCAGGACCGCTAGCGCCCAGCCGGTGGCTGGCCTTTCCCCGCCTCTTCAGATTTTCTCAGGACATTCACTAAAGTCTTTCGGCCCTAGTCCGATAAGGTCTATACAGGTCGAAGTCAGGGTTCCTTGAGAGAATCTCGGGCGATTCTCTCCGACGGATCGGCGGCAGGCGGTCGGGATATGGAATTGGAGCCCCCCTCCCTGGCCATGTCCTCTGCCTGCCGCCGGCCCTGTTGGTTCTGGCAGGATGTTGAAAAAGTCCTCCCAATGGGAAACGCTGAAGTATGAACGATGAGCGATGAACGGAAGAGTTCCTATCTGCCGCTCAGCGTTCCGCGTTCATCGCTCAGTCTTCACCTGCTCGCTCGCTGCGGCCTTGCTGGAAGGCCTTTTTGAACATCCTGGGGACTATTTTGATACGGTCCGTGAACTCCAAGATGTCGCTCGTTATCGAGTGTCAAAATAGTTTTTCAACAGCCTGCTAGCTCCCGGTCCCTCTCTCTGCGCTCGCCGGCCGCCTTCCTCCGGCTCGCCACCCGATGTCTGTCATTTGCGTTGCCCCAAATCAGAGAGCGCCTGGTTGATGCCGTCATTGCTGCGCAACTTCGGCGGATTGAGCGAAATACGCCTCTTCGAGGTGCTGCAAGAATACGCAGCACAAACGAGTTCATTATCTTTCCCTGAGTCGGCGGAGCGGGGGATGCGGAAGGCAGAGGCATCGCGGGCAACGAGCCAGTCTTGCCTAGGGAGTGCCGCGAGCCGATCCGACGGCTGCGAGGCGAGCGACCAGCAGCCAGAATTTCCCCATTCTGCTCTATGGGCGGTGCGAATGGGAACTCAGACATGACGTTGCCGAGGGGCTGGCTGGAGCGGGCATTGGAGTCCTGTTGTGCTCCAGCGTTGCCGAGGTGGAGCGCCCCGCCGAAGCTCGGGCTGAGGCGGGTGGTGAGGACTGTCCGAAGGTCCGTTCGGCGGAGCCAGGACGGACCAAGTTCCGCAGCCAAGTGAAGCCGAGGCTTACGGCGGACCAACAGGGCTCCAGCTTAAGCGGAAGCCAGCCCTCGACCATCCTTTAGGCATTCGCGGCGGCCCCTTTTTCCTCCTTGCCTCCCCCGCCGCCCACCTGCGACAATGACCCGATTGGCTGGGGATGGGGGAAGCAGGGTGAAAGGTAAACCGGCGGCGCGCAGACGATCGACGCGATCCCGCTCCAAGCGGGGCCGCAGTCCGCGCGTCAAGCAAGCCTCGGCCACGCACGTGGCGATCATCGGGGCCGGACGTGGCGGCACGGCGCTCATGGAGATCCTGGCCAACGACCCGCTGGTCTCGATCGTCGGGATCGCGGAGATCAACCCCCAGGCGCCCGGCCTGCGCCTCGCCAAGCGGCTCAAGATTCCCGTCACCAAACGCTACCGGGATCTCCTCGACATCGAGAGCGTCGATCTCATCATCGACGTGACCGGTAACCCCGAGGTCGAAGCGACCCTGCAAGATTTCCACCGCATGGGCGTCACGGTGATCGGCGGCGCCAGCGCGAAGTTCATGTGGGAGCTGATCGAGGCCCGCATCCGCGCCACGGCCGAGATCGAAAAGGCCCTCACGCGCTATCAGACGCTCTATCGCTTGTACGTCAAGGAAGCCGGCGCCGCGGTCACCGAGGAGCGGACCCGCATCGCCTGCGAGATTCACGACGGCCTGGTCCAGAGCCTCGCCGGCGTCAATTTCAAGCTGGACCTCTGCCAGGAGCTCGCGAAGAAGGATCCGGGCGCCTGTCAATCGACGCTCCGTGAGACGAAGCAGCAGCTCAAGCTGGCGATCCAGGAAGCCCGGCAGGTCATCCTCAACCTGCGGCCGGTGCACTTCGACAAACTGGAGCTCATCCCGGCGATCACGAACTATCTCAAGTCCTACGAGACGCAATCGCAGATCAAGACGGAGTTCACGGTCATCGGGCAGGAGACCCCGCTGTTCCCGCGGACCAAGATTTTCCTCTTCCGGATCGTGCAGGAAGCGCTGAGCAACGTGCAGAAACACGCCAAGGCCGGCCTTGTTTCGGTGCAGTTGGAAGTGGCGCCCGAAGTGCTGACCGTCACGGTCTCCGACGACGGGGTCGGCTTCGATGCGGAGGCGATCTCGCAGGACCCCGACAAGTGGGATCACTTCGGCTTGCGCGGCATTGTCGAACGGGCGCGGCTGGTGGGGGGAGAAGGCCGGGTGGAGTCACGCATGGGGGCGGGCACGCGCATCACGGTGCGGGTGCCGCTGGAGACGAAGGAGGTCGGACAGGATGGAACGGATTCGAGTCTTAATCGCTGACGATCACCGCGTGGTGCGGGAGGGCTTGTCCGCGATCCTCAAGACCAAGGACAACATCGAGGTCGTGGGCGAGGCCCAGGACGGCGTCGAGGCCGTTGAGAAGGCCCGGGCGCTCGTGCCGGACGTCGTGCTGATGGACGTCAGCATGCCGCGCATGACCGGCGTGGAGGCCACGCGGGCCATCAAGCGCGAGTTTCCCCACATCGGCGTGGTGGCGTTGACGATGTACGAAGAGCAACAGTACATCTTCGATCTCGTCCGGGCCGGCGCCACCGGCTACCTCCTCAAGGATTCCGAGTCGTCTCAAATCGTCGCGGCGATCCGATCGATCTACAAGGGCGAGTCGCTCATCCATCCCTCGGTGGCCAGCAAGATCCTCGCCGAGTTCTCGCTGATGGCGCAGAAAAATCGCAAGAAGCCCTCCTGGGTGGAACACGATCTGACCGAACGGGAGATCACCGTCTTGCGGCTCGTCGCCGACGGCAAGACCAACAAAGAGATCGCCAACGCGCTGGACTTGAGCGAGAAGACCGTCAAGAACCACGTCCGCAATATCTTCCACAAGCTCCAGGTCTACGACCGCACTCAGGCCGCCATCCTGGCGATCCGCAAGGGGCTCATCGAGCTCGATCCGCGCCCCTGAGCTGCAATGGCCGCAGGGATTCTGCAGGGCGCGGCACGATGGAGGGCACCTCTCCATTCTTGCGTCGCCGCGTTCGGCCTCCTGATCTTCCTCCTTCCCGCCAACCTCATCGGCGTCGGCTCATCGTCGGCCGAATCCCCCGCGCGTTCCCCCGATCCGGGAACAGTCCGCGTACCGCAAGACATTACGTGGGGGGCCGGTGCGAGCAAGTGGCAAGGCTTCTGGGGGCGGCGCGAAACGCTGCGTTGTCCGGCTGGCGGCCCGCTGGAGATGGCCTGGGGCACGGACATCTACACCGACGATTCCTCCATCTGTACGGCGGCGGTGCATGCCGGGCTCATTTCGGTGCAAGAAGGCGGCGTGGTGACGATCGAGATTCGTCCGGATGCCGGCCAATACGGCGGCACCGATCGGAACGGCACGTGGACCGGCGATTGGATGGAGCCTTGGAACGGCGCCTTTGTGTTCATTTGGGGCGAGGCGCTGAAGGGGCCCGAACCGGCCATCGCGGCGGCGGGAACCCTCCAAGCGGACTCCTGGGCGGGGCAGGCCGGGCGTGTGCTGACCTTTCAGTGCTTGGGGCCGGTGGAGCTGCACACGATCTATGGCACGGACGTCTATACGGACGATTCGTCGATCTGTTCGGCCGGCGTGCATGCCGGACTGATCACCCAGAAATCGGGCGGCATGGTGACGATCAAGCTGCAGCAGGGGATCGACTCGTTTCCCGCGAGCACCCGCAACGGGGTGACCAGCTACGTGTCGAACGACTGGAAGGGGCAGAGTTTTCGATTTGTCGCGACGCCGCCCGGCACGTCGCCCGCCCCTACGGAGAGCACGCC
>CAYZTJ010000067.1:10769-17844 GCA_964481215.1 uncultured Nitrospira sp.
CGTCACGCCGCTTCCGCTGTAGGAAGGGCCGTGGCTTGAGGCATGACTCCGCTGGCCAGCACGATTTCGCAGATGTGATTGAGCCGCTCGATATGCTCGTAGGCAGACCAGGGGTCGGGGCCCACCGCGCAGACGCCGTGTTGGGATTGCCCCACGATGTCGTATTGCAACCGGCCGTCGCGCATGAGTCCGAGACACTCGGCGGTGGCGTCGGCAAAGGCCCGCGTGAGGGCGGGCAGGGCGGGCACCGACGGGCCGACCTTCGTATAGCGCTTCACCTCGGCGAAGGCGTCGCTGATCCGCTGCAAGTCGAACCCCCGATAGATCGCCGCGACGATGTGGGTCGCATGCACATGGACCACCACCCGGGTGCGCGGGGCGTGGCGGAGCAGATTCCAGTGCATGTCCAATTCGCCGGACGGGTTCTGCCCGGGCTGGAGCGCGAGCTGCGGGGCGCCGTCTCTGGCGTCCGCGACCACGGGAATCTTGACCATCCACTCGGGATGCACGATGGTCTTCCGCATGCCGGAGGGCGTGATGTAGACGAACCGCCCGCCCTTCTTGCGCAGGCTGATGTTCCCATCCCGGGTCGTGATCCAGCCCCGCGCATAGCACTGTCGCATCACATCGCCGATGGCCGTGAGCATGACGCCCTGCTCCTTGATTGCACGAGGGCGGCGGCCGAATGGGCGCCCCCTCTCACCTTCTGTCGGCCGTCCGGCGAGTGGACTTGATCCGCGAAGACGGGCCGTCAGGCGCGCGGTGGGCCAGGCTCAAGAGGAGGCCTGGTCGTGCGAACCGTCGCCGAGCCGCACCTTGCCTCGAAAGGCCAGGTGGACGGTGATCGTGTAGGCGGTGATCAGGACCAGCCCGACGGCAAACCAGCCGAAGCCCGCCTCCAGTCCGTAGGCGCCGGCCGTGGCGTTGGCGATGGTCAGGCTGTTGGACGGCGAGGTCGTGGCGATGAGCAAATTGGGATAGCAGCCCCAGGCCACGCTGGCCAGCATGGTCAAGATGAACAGGCTGGAGGCCGCAAAGGCGGAGGCATCGTGCCGCTGCCGTCGGCACCATCCCCAGGCGCCGAGCGACAACAGGCCCAGCAGGGGAAAGACATAGCCGATCGGGTGAGCCGAGTAGTTTAAGCGCAACCCAGGCTGCACGAGGGTGATCGCGCCCATCACCGCGGCGGTCAGGCCGCCCACGACCCATCCGGCCGACCAAGAGAAGCTTGCGGCACGGTCGTACAAGGCTCCCTCACATTTGAGCGCCAGATAGTTCGCCCCGTGCCAGGAGAGGATCACGCCGCCGGCGAGTCCCATGAGGAGGGTGAACCAGTCCAGAATGCCGGGGTTCGGCCCGCTGCGGAAGTCTGTCCAGAGGGCGACGAAAAAATAGCCGTCCTGATTCAGCGGGACCCCGCGAATCACATTCCCGAGGGCCGCGCCCAAGACCAGGGCGAGTCCGGCGCTCGATCCCGCGAAGGCGGCGTCCCAGAATTGCCGCCACAGCCGGTGGGCCACGTGCCCGCGCAGCTCCAACGCGAGACCGCGAAACATCAGCAGCCAGAGCACCACGATGAGCGCCAGATAAAATCCGCTGAAGCCCGCCGCGTAGGCTTTGGGAAAGGCGAAGAAGAGCAGGCCCCCGCTCGCGATGAGCCAGACTTCGTTGCCGTTCCACACGGGGCCGATGGCGGCCAGCGCCGCCCGCCGCTCCGGTTCCGTTCGAGCCAGGAAGAGAGAGGTCGTCCCGATGCCGAGGTCGAACCCGTCGAGCACGACGTACATCGCGAGCATGGCGGTCAGGATGCCGTACCAGATCGTGTCCATACGCTCAGGTCCCATGCGGGTGCGGCGCCGGGCCCCGTCGGAGCCAGTCCGCCACCAGGAAGAGGAATAGGAGTCCGAGCAGGAGATACAGCCCCAGGAACCCCATGAGGGTGAACAGGGCGTTTCCCGAATGCACCAAAGGGGAGGCCCCGTCGGCCGTTCGAAACACACCATAGACGAGCCAGGGTTGGCGGCCCAGCTCGGCCGTCATCCACCCGGCCGTGGTGGCCAGATAGGGCAGCGGCGCGCTGAGCATCAGCGCCCACAGGAGCCACCTCGCTTGGAACAAACGGCCTCGCCAGAGCAGCAACAGCGCCAGGCCGCTGACTCCCACGAGGATCGTGCCGAGTCCCGCCATGATGTGATAGGCGTAGTAGAGCAACGGCACATTGTCCGGCCAGTCTTCTCGTGGGAACGCATCGAGGCCCTTTACCTGGGCGTACAACTCGTCGTAGACCAGGATGCTGAGGGCGTGGGGCACCTCCAGTGGATTGTCGATGGTCATCGTTTCCATATTGGGTTGGCCGATCAGATAGAGCCCGGCGCCCCGCTCGCTCGTGAAGAGCCCTTCGAAGGCGGCGCCCTTGATCGGCTGATGCTCGAAGACCTGCCGGGCATTGCCGTGGCCGGTCGGGAAAATCATGAGGGCGCAGGCGACGGCCCCGGCCGTCACGCCGGTGCGCAGGAAGGTCTTGGCCTGCTCGACATGCCGGTCCGCAAGCAGATAACCCGCGCCCACCGCCGCCATCACGAATGAACCCGTGACCACCGCGGCCGTCATCGTATGCGTGTATTCCCAGACGAGCCAGGGATTGGTGAGGAGGCCCGACAGGCTCTCGACGAAGAGCCGGCCGTCGTCGGCCACCCGGTAGGCCACGGGATGTTGCATCCAGGCATGGGTCGCGAGGATGAAATAGCCCGAGAGCCAGGACCCGAGACAGAGGAGGACCGAAGCCGCCCAGAGGCTGCGCTGGCTGAAGCGCGATTCGCCGTAGAGCAGGACGCCGAGGAACGAGGATTCCAGGAAGAAGGCGAAGACGCCCTCCATCGCGAGGGTGGAACCGATCACGCCGCCCGCGACGTTGGAGAACCGGGCCCAGTTGGTGCCGAACTGAAATTCGAGGGGGATGCCGGTGACGACGCCGAAGGCGAAGCTGAGGGCGAAGAGCTTGGTCCAGAATCGCGCGACGTCCCGATCATGGGCGGCGCCGCTGCGCAAGGCCTTGGTGCGGAGCACAACCAGGAGCAGGGCCAGGCCCATCGTGAGCTGGGGAAACAGATAGTGAAACGTCGCGGTGAACGCGAACTGCAGGCGGTCATAGAGCAACGCGCTGGCCATGCCATCATCTCCGGCCCCGAGGCAGACCGCCCCACATTCACTCAGCTGGGCTGTCTCGCAGGCGAACGAATCGTTTCACCCGACAGAGCCACAAGTGACAAAAAGGGGACAGTCCCCTTTTCGACGTTCAGGGTCAACAGGCGCCAGTATCCGAACCTACAAACTGAGCACTGATCACTGATAACCTCCCTGATGACCCCCGCCCCTCGCCCTGCATCCTTTTGCCGCCGCCTCCGTCTCTAGGGTAGGCGAGGGAATCAGCCCTTGTCGACAACAAGGTGAGGAGGCGCCCATGAGACCCCACATGTCATTGGATGTCCGCAGCGTGCCGGAATCGGTGGCATTCTATCAGAAGGTGTTTGGTGTCGCACCGCAGAAGCAGACCGCGGACTACGCCAAGTTCGATTTGGCCGACCCAGCCTTGAATCTGTCGCTGGTCTCCACATCGGGGGAGATCAGCCGGGTCAATCATCTCGGCATCGAGGTGAATTCGGTCGAGGAGATCGCCGGCTGGAAGACGCGTCTGATCGACGCCGGTGTCCTGGCTCGCGTCGAAGAGAATGTCGCCTGCTGCTTTGCGCGGCAGGACAAGCTCTGGTTCTCGGACCCGGATGGGAACGCCTGGGAGCTGTTCACGGTGCACGAGCAGTTGCCGGTGGCGGGCCCTCTGGCGCAGACGGGTTGCTGTCTGCCGAAGGGACCGCAAGCGGGGGGAGCTGTCGCCGCATGCGGAGGGACGTAAAGGGTCGACAGTCATCGGTTTTCAGTAACCAGTTTCTGAAACCGCAAACTGAAAACCGTATACTGCGAACCCTGCGAGGGGGGTAAACAGTTGTCAGTTTTCGGGTATCAGTTTCTGAAATTGCCGGGCAACTGGACACTGGAAACGATGAAAGGGTGATCGGCAATCAGTTCCCAGTGAGCAGTTTCTGAAACTCCACACTGTAAACTGAAAACTGTAAACTGGTAACCATTCAGGAACGACTACGATGCGTCACGACCCACAAGCGGTCTGGGACGAAGTCCAGTCCGGATTACGCGGCTTCGTCGCCAAACGAGTGCCCGAGGCCGCCGATGTCGACGATATTCTGCAAGAGGTCTTCTTGCGGATGCATCGAAAGCTCGGCAGTCTCAAGGATTCTCGCAAAGTCCTGTCCTGGCTCTACCAGATCACCCGGCATGTCATCGTCGACCATGCGCGGTCGCCGGCGCGACGGCGGGAGCAGCTCGCCGGCCTGGCCGTCGACATGGAGGGCGCCGACACGAGGGGGAGACTTTCGTCCACCCCCGATGACCCGGCGCCGACCGACCCGCGGGCCGATTTGGCCGGCTGTCTCCGGCCCATGATCGATCGGCTAGAGCCTGCCTACCGGGAGGCCGTGACCCTCGTGGAGTTGGAGGGCCTGAGCCAGCCCGCCGCCGCCACACGCCTGGGCCTCTCGCTTCCCGGCATGAAGTCGCGCGTCCAGCGCGGCCGCAAGCGGCTCAAATCGATGCTCGATGCCTGCTGCGCCGTCCAGCTCGACCGCCGCCGGTCCGTCATCGACTATGCCCTGCGCGAATCGCAAGCCAACCCCTGCCGCTGCCGGTAGCGCAGAGGCCGCCTACCAACAAGCCAAAAAGGGGACTGTCCCCTTTTTGGCTGCTTTTTGGCTGTCCGTCCGCGCCGGTTCGGCTAAGGTTCTGCCCATTTTCTGTCGATAAGATTCGAAGGGGACGACGGATGCCACGTCGAGGGGGGACCTGCCGTTCGAGGTCTGCCCATGTCACAGCCCCTCCGCGAGACACCCGAGTCACTGGGTTGGATGCTGCGCACCCTGATGTCTTCCGTCACGACCATTCGAGACCGCGCGATTATCGGCGCCTATGCAGCGGGGGCCTGCCTCGCGATCGGGCTCTTCGCGGCCCTGCTGTCCGAGACGATCAAAACGGTCCAGATCAACGGGCCCCACTACCAGGAGATCATCCAGAATAAGGACCTCATCGCCGATATCCTGCCGCCTCCGGCCTTCATCGTCCATTCCTACCTCAAGACGCTGCGGTTGCTCGACGACCTGGATCATCAGACGACACGCGAACTCATCGCCCGGGCCTTGGCCTTGGAAGAGCAGTACGTGGCGCGACGAGCCTATTGGCAGGCGCAGCTTCCAAATGGGCCGCTCAAGGAGATGCTGGTCGAGACCTCCGCCAAGCCGGCGCAGGAGTTTTTCGCGGTGTGGCATCGAGAGTTTCTCCCGGCGGTGGAGGCCGGGGATCGGGCCAAAGCCGCCCAGGTGGCCCATGGTCCGCTGCGGATCCTGTACGATGCGCATCGGACGCACATCGAGGCGGCCGTGCGTTTGGCGGAGGAGCAGCACGTACGGTCCGAGGCCGAGGCCCAACGCATGCTGGCCGATCGAACCAGGCTCCTGTTCGGCGCCGGGTTGGTCATGATCACAGTCCTCTTCGCGGTGGGATTCCTGATCAACCAACGCGCGACCGTCTCGCTGATTTCGAAATTGAGGGACAGCGACCAGCAGACCAAGCGGGTGATCAGTACCGCCTTGGACGCGGTCATCATCATGGACGCCCAGGGGCGGATCACCGAGTGGAACGCGCAGGCGGAGACGATCTTCGGCTGGCCGCGCGCGGAGGCCGTCTCGCAACGCCTCTCGGAATTGATCGTGCCGCCGCAACATCGAGAGGCTCACGAACGCGGGCTGCAGCGCTATCACCAAACGGGCGAGGGCCCGGTGCTGGGCCGCCGCATCGAGATCACCGCGCTCCGGCGGGACGGCACGGAGTTCCCGGTCGAGCTGGCCATCACGCCCCTTGCCCTCTCCGGCGGCGCCCACTTCAGCGCCTTTCTGCGGGACATTACGGAGAGCCGGCATGCGACACAGATGGCGAAGGTGCAGTTGGCCGGCACCAAAGCCTATGCCGCGTCGGGAGAGGCCGCGGAGGTCATGGCCGTGCTCTTGCAGGAGGTGTGCGAGGCCTTGGGCTGGGACTTGGGGGAAGTCTGGACCCTGGACCCTGCCGACCAGAAACTGACCTGTCTCGCCATTCAGGCGGCGGGGACCCTGGACTACGGCGCGTTCATCGCGAAGAGTCGCGAAATCCGCTTCCGGGAGGGTGAAGGGCTTCCCGGGAGGGTGTGGGCGAGCCGAAAGCCGGCCTGGATCGCCGACGTCGTCAAGGACCCGAATTTCCCGCGAGCCTCCTATGCGGCGGCGTCGAATCTGCACGGAGCGGTGGCCTTTCCCATCCTCGTGGACGGCGCGGTGCATGCCGTATTGGAATTTTTCCACCATGCTCCGATGCCGGAGACGCCCAGAATTCTCGACGTGCTGGAAGCCGTCGGCCTCCAGATGAGCCAGTTCCTCAAGAGAAAAGCGGCGAACGCGGTCCTGCGGGCGAGTGAAGAGCAGTTTCGGCTGACCATGGAGGTCACGTCCGATGGGCTGTGGGATTGGCGCCTGCTCAGCATGCAGGCCTACTACAGTCCGAGTTGGATACGGATGGTGGGGCTCGAGGATCAGGACATTCCGCTCAATAACGTGTCGGACTGGAGAACCCGGATTCACGAGGAGGATCGTCCGACGGTCGAGCGGTTGTTGGAGGACCATGTCCGCGGGGCCAGCGAGCGGTTTGTCGCCGAACATCGGCTGCGCCACCGATCCGGCGCCTGGATCTGGGTCCTGGTGCGGGGGAAGGTCGTCCAGCGCGACGACGAGGGCCGCGCGCTCCGGATGATGGGCACCATGATCGACATCACCGAGCGCAAGCAGGCTGAAGCGGAGTTGCGGGAGGCGAAAGAGGCGGCGGAAGCCGGGGCGCGCGCGAAGGCGGACTTCTTGGCGACGATGAGCCATGAAATCCGCACCCCGATGAACGGCGTGATCGGCATGACGGGGCTGCTGTTGGA
>CAYZTJ010000068.1:0-12584 GCA_964481215.1 uncultured Nitrospira sp.
TTCCATTCATCGATCAGCGAGGCCACCAGCCCGGTCCATCCCGTCTGGTGGCTGGCGCCCAGTCCAACGCCGGTATCTCCATGAAAGAACTCGTAGAACAGGAGGCAGTCCTTCCAGTGGGGATCGCGCTGAAACAGCTGCCGCTCCCCATACATGGGGCGATATCCACGCTCATCACTGACAAATAGCTGGCTCATGCGAGCGGCCAAATCCCCGGCCAACTCCCGAAGCGTGAGCTGACGTACCGCGCCGCCGGCCTCGCGCACCGAGACGGTCAGACTCGGACCAAAGGCCTGGCCGAGTTTGCGGAGCGATTCCACCAGCAAGAACCCTGTCGGGAACCAGATAGGCCCCCGCCAGTTCGAATTGCCTCCCTTCACATTGGTGTGCGCATCTCCCGGCTCATAGCCCACCTGGCGGTCGCCGAACCGGAACGGCCGAGTGCGATGAGCTTTCGACAGGCTGCGAATACCGTAATCGGAGAGGAATTCGTCCTCATCCCACACGCGTTGCAACAGGGTCTTCATCTGGGACTCATCGACCAGCGTCAAGGCATAGGTCGTCGTGCCGTCACGCTCGATCACATGGCAACATTGAGACGCCAGCTCGGGCCGGTTCTTGAGAAACCACTGCAAATTGGTCCGGAACTCGGGGAAGGGCTCCAGCCAATCGGACTGTAGCCGTTCGACCGCATACAGCGGGATCAATCCGACGAGGGAGCGGACTCTGAACTTGTGAGACGACCCATCAGGATAGCGCAGGACGTCATAAAAGAAGCTGTCATCCGCGTCCCACAACTGATGGTCACGCTGGCCCATGTTCTTCATGGCCGCCCCGATGCGCATAAAGTGCTCCAGGAACTTGGTCGCCATGCGTTCATAGACCTTGTTGTCGACCGCCAACTCGAGCGCGATACGGACCATGTTCAAACAAAACATGGCCATCCAGCCCGTAGCATCTGCCTGTTCGAGAATCGTGCCGCCGGGAAGGCGCTCACTCCGATCCACCACCGTGATATTGTCGAGCCCGAGGAATCCGCCTTCAAACACGTTGTTCCCCTGGCTGTCGACCTTATTCACCCACCACGAAAAGTTCATCAGCAACTTATGGAAACAGCGCTCCAGGAAATCGCGATCCGCCCGGCCGTGCCGTCGCTTTTCCATGTTGTAGACGCGCCACGCGGCCCAGGCATGGACGGGAGGGTTCATGTCCGAGAACGCCCATTCATAGGCCGGGATCTGCCCATTCGGATGCTGGAACTGCTCGAACAACAGCAGCCACAACTGCTCCTTGGCGAACTCCGTATCCACGACGGCCAACGCCACGGCTTGAAACGCCAAGTCCCACGCGGCAAACCATGGGTATTCCCACTTGTCCGGCATGGACAGAATGCGCATGGAATTAAGATGACGCCAATGGGCATTGCGTCCCCACTTGCGGCCGGCCGGAGGCGGCCAGGCGGGCGAGTCGCCGTCCAACCACTTGTCTACGTCGAAGAGATAGATCTGCTTGGACCAGAGCAGTCCGGCCAACGCCTGACGCTGAACTTGTCGTTCTTGCGGGCTGGCCTTCGGAGGGTGAACGATGTCGTAAAACCGGTCGGCCTCTTCTGCCCGCTGGCGAATGATCCGTGGGACGTCTTCTAAAGGACGCTCCAGTTCGACAGGCGACCACCGAAGCAGCACCTCGAACGATCCTCCGGCAGGCACCTCCAGCCGATAGTCCACGCAAGCCTTCGTCCCCCGCAGGGCCGGATTAATACAGTCTTCCTTATCAATCAGATGCCGATGAAACGCATCCTTCACGAACGGGGAATGGTTTGTCCGATCCGGACCAAATACGCGAGACATGTTCGTCTCGTTGTTGGTGAATAACGGTCGGCCGCCCGGCTGGGCGTAAAGGAACCGACGCCCAAGCCGATACGTGAACGTCAGATTTGGAAGAGGGGCTGCAGAACCGTCGTCCGCAATCAAGCAAATCGGCTTGGCGCTCTTTGAGGCCGCCGATGTTCGAGCGGCCTTGGACCGTCCGCCTGCCCCGGAAAGTTCAATCACCGGCTCCGGGCCCCGCGTCTCCGCCCATGCCCACGTGTTCCGGAACCACAGATGCGGCAGCAGATGCAGCGGCGCGGCGTCCTTCCCGCGATTGAAAGCTTGGATCCGGATACAGATGTCTTCCGGCGAGGCCTTGGCATACTCGACCACAATGTCGAAGTACCGTTGGTCGTCGAACAGGCCCGTGTCGAGGAGTTCGTACTCCGGCTCCATCGCGCTGCGTCGCCGGTTCTCCTGGATGAGTTGGGAATAGGGAAACGGCGCTTGGGGATATTTATACAGGTACTTCATGTAGCTGTGCGTGGGCGTAGAATCGAGGTAGAAGTAGTACTCCTTCACGTCTTCTCCGTGATTCCCCTCATTGGGCACAAGACCGTAGGCTCGCTCTTTGAGAATCGGATCACGCTCATTCCAAAGCGCCAGCGCAAACACAAGGAGCTGATACCGATCGCAGATGCCGGCGAGGCCGTCCTCTCCCCACCGATAGGCCTTGCTCCGGGCCATGTCATGAGGCAGAAAGTCCCAGGCCTCACCCGTCGCGCTATAGTCCTCGCGCACAGTCCCCCACGCTCGCTCGCTTACGTACGGGCCCCACTTCCACCAGATTGGCGGCTGTCCGATATTCGCCCGGAGGCGCTCATGCTCGGCCGTGAGCGCAGTGGCCGGCGAAGAAGAAGGCGCCGGACGAGTTCTTGCCGTTTTCATGGCCATACGCGGACCGCCTACAGATTGGGATGCCTCGGGAAGACGCTGTAAGGAAGTCGGGCGCCGCGGACGGTCACCGTGTCGGACCGAATACCCGGAGGCGCCTCGAAGCCGACGCTGCCCATGAACCCAATGATATTGTCCTGATCGATCCCGTCGCCTGAGATGCCGATCCCCCCGACGAGCACCCCATTCCGATAGAGAGGAAAGCCGCCGGAAAAGATCTGCATGCCGTTCGCGAGACCGGGCAGCCCCCCCGGCGAGCAGGAGCCGGTCATTCCGAGCTGGCCAATCGCGATGTCTAGTTGGAGGCCCGTATTGAAAATACTCCATTGTCCCAGCGGTTTCGAAAACGGGCCGTTCGAAAAGGGCTGACTGGCCCCCGGGGGGAAGATCGGCTGGCTCAGAAAGCCGATCGCGGTTTCGCTGAACGCGATGCTGCCATCGAGTAACAGGCCGTCCGCGGCGGCCGCCGTGACGTAGGAGCCAAATCCCGCCGCCGTCAGTGCCGCCCCCGCCGTCGCGCTATCAAAAAAGGTCGCCGTCCTGGCTTTCTGCGCGGACACGTCCCACCCGAAAATTGGCGCATCGGTCGTTCGAAACATGCCCAGGATATTGCCGCTGCTATCCACGACGGTAATCGACACACGGGCCTTACTGCCCAGCGGCAGGCGAATGGCCGCGCGCGTGGCGTCCGCCTGACGCGCCGCCTGGGCAATGATGGTCGTCACTTCCGGCACCGTGAGCGCTAGCCCGACAGGCGTAGTCCCGGCGACCACGGCCGAGCCTGTGTCGACCGAGCCGGCGATCCCGCCGAAGCTCGCAGGGGTGAATCCGGTGGCGGGGCTCAGGATCGGCGCCACGATCTCAGTGCCGGCCGCGGCAAAGACGGCATAGGCGGTGGTGGCTTGGCTGGACGGAGGCTCCGCATTGGCAAAGGGAATTCGCATGCCATCGACCAGGATATTGTTCCCCCGGATGCCTCCCGGCGCGGAGAACCCGAGGGTGCCGGCCGCCGCGATAATTTCCTCTGTCGATTGATCATTATCGGTCGGGTCACGATCGGCCGTGTATACCCCGTCGCCTTCGACGCCGATCCCGCCGACCGCGGTCCCGTTCTTATACAGCGGGAGCCCGCCCGAGTCGCCGGAGAGTCCCAGAGGCAAGTTCGACGTCGAGGCAGAGTGCCCGCTCCGGCTGACATCGCTGCACCGCAACTGGGAAAACTGCACGCCGAAGAGGGGCCCGCTGGGAGAAGGATTCACCTGAGGCGGGAAGTGCTCCTGCACGATGAAGGCGGCGCTCCTGGTCGTGAAGGCATTGCCTTGCGTACTGAAAAACGCCGCCGTACCCGCCTTTGAAATTGCGGCGTTGGCGGCCGTCACCAAGCCGCCTGACGCCCCCTCCAATCCACCCGTGCCACCGCCGCTGATCGTTGTATTGGGGTTGGCTCCCGCCATCTGCAGGACGCCCAAGACCGTGCCTTCGTGATCCACCACGGCAATTGTCACCGGCAGTCCACTATTCGTCGCCTGCGTGGCGGCTTGGGCAATAATGGTCTGGACCTCCGTCGCCGTGAGATGCACCGTCGACGAGGACGATTCTGCCGCCACGCCGGCCGTACTGGGGCTGCCCCCGTCTCCCCCGCAGCCACCGAGCAAGCAGCTGCCGGTGACAATGAGACAAGGCCAGACCGCTCCTCCCGTCCACCCCGTAGCCCGCTTGCCACCGATGACCCGCATCTAGCCTCCCCCTCCGGCGGACGAACTCATTGAGGCCCGCGCCTGGTCGTGCTTGGGAATGTCCCTGAGTTGCGGCGGCAATTCCCCCGGACGCTGTAACGTTTTGTCGTGATAATAGTGACAGGAATTACACGAGGCCTGTGCCCCGTTGGGTTCGAAGTGACAGGCTTGGCAATTCTTGATCCCCGGCAGCAGCACGTCGCTGGTGGCAACGCTCTTGGGGGCTCCCTCATGGCACGCCACACAATCTTTCTTCTTAATGTCGGGCAATCCGAGATGTGGGGCATGGTCGAACCGGCTGTAGATGAACCATGCGGAGGGCACGTCGGTCTTCTTGATGCGAGGAAGTCCTGCTTCCGACGCCAGAACATCCCCCGAGGGCTCGGACGTCGGTCGCATCGAATCCTCGACCACATGGCAGAGGAGGCACTTCTTGGATTTCTTGGCGTAGAGGAATTTCTCCGCCTTGGCGGTCATCTCCTCGACCGAGACCTCTTCCTTTGACTTCGGCGCGCCCGGCTGGCGACGGGTAAACGCCGGCCGGCCCAGCTCGCGCGAGACGAGCTCGTAATAGGCCGCCTGCAATTCGGCTCGAATCTCCTGAGGCTGCTTCTTATGGGACACCGTCTTGCCCGGCAGTCGATCGTCGAAATCCAACTGATGGCAGCGCATGCAGTCCTTCTCGAAGTGAATCGGCTTCATGTAGGCGCCCTGCTCATCCGGATGATGGCAACTGAGGCACTTCAAGGGCTCCGGCCCTTCGGGGCCGCGGAGTTCCGGATCCAGATGGACCTTATGATTGAGCAGCAGGGCGGCCTGGTCTTTCGGGGCATCCTTCGCATCGAGCCGAACGCGTGTGGGTCTCTGCGGATCGGACGACCGCACGCTCACGGCGAACTCCGGATGATCGCGATTGAACCCATGAATCTGCGGATGGAAGGCGATCCGTCCCTCCTTCACCTTCAAATCGCCATGGCATTGATAACAGTCGGAGTCTGGGACGGCCGCCAACGCAGGCTTTTCCTTATGCTCCACGTGGCAACTCGCACATTGTGGGCCCGGCACCTGCGAATGCTCGCCGAAATGGGTTGGTCCCGTGTGGCAAGCCTGGCAGGTCTTATCCGGAACGGAAGTCCAGACAGCTTTCCAAGGCGCATGACAGTTGATGCACTGATCCGCAAACTGACTATGCTTGAGGGACACCAATCCCGGCATGAAGGCCCGATGTTTGCCGATCCCGAAAGCCACCGCGGCGCCGCCGACCACCAGCAGCACGAGCGCCACGCTCAGCGCGCGCTTGGTCCATCGTCCGCTGGAGAGTTGATATTGAGGGAGCAGGGCCACCCGGTCCTGCTCTTTCGCCCCCGGTCCCTCTTCGATCGCGATCGTCAACGAGGACCCCGTCCCGCCGCCGGCGAGGCGAAGCAGATAAGACCCGATGCGGATCGTATCGCCGCCCCTCACCACGGCCTCGCGAATCGGCGAGTGATTGACGTAGGTCGCCGCCGCACCGGTGAGATCCCGCAACAGATAGCGCCCCTGAGACCATTCCAAAGTGGCATGATTGAGTGAGATCGCCAAATCGTCCAGATGCAGGTCGTTGGAAGTCCCCCGCCCGATACGGAGGAGGTCGGACGACACCTCTGTCGTTCTCGTTTGGGCCTCGCCCCGATGGATGATCCGACGTTGGAGGATATAGGCCATGAGAGTTCCCCAGGTGCCGGCCTAGTAATAGAAAACAAAGACGATATGCACGACCACCGCCGCCACCATAGCGAGCGAAACCGGCAGATGAATGTAGAGCCACGACTCTAAGGCATTGCGCAGCCGCATCTGCGACAACAGATTTGCCTCTAGTTGGCATTTCTGCAGCATTAATTTCGTCAAGGTCTGGAAATCGGCATGTTCCTTAGCGGGGATCTGCGGGACGAGTCTTGCCAGCTCGTCGGTCCGCTTCGCGACAGCATCGCTCCCGGGACCGGACAGGAGCAGCTGCCATCCGCGCGGCTTCCGGCCCCTCGTCCTGCCCACTTCATCGCGATAGACATGCACAAAGGCATCGGACTTGTCTTTCGCCAGATCCCGCATATCGGCCAGGAGTCGATTGATCTCCCGATCCACCTTATCGGCCTGGAGGCCGGCCTCGTGTCGGGTGAGTCGGGACGGCACGGACAGATAGAGCAACACACCCACGATCCCGCTGACTACGACAACGGCCAGCAGCACAAAGGCCAGCGTGTGAAAGTCGAAGCGAAACTTAAACCCGGCATGCAGCGGAATGACCAGCAGGACGAGCAAGCCCAGATAGACATGGGCGCTGGTCCACCCTAGCAACGTGCCGACGCCGCTGCTGTAACGGCGCTTGCGAATCCCGAGGGCCATCAACACCAGAATGATCACCGTGCCGATGACGCCGTAGAGGAGCCCCATCGGGGTTCCCCCGTGGGGCAGCATTCGACGGCGATAGTCCAGGTAGCTCCCCACTAATACCGCCGCCGCAATCAGGCTGATCCACAGCCAACGCTTTCCCCTGTAGGTCAGGAAGGTTTCTTCGAGCACTTGCCGCATGAGTCCGTGACTTCCCCTGTCCTCGGCTACAGCGCGCCGACGCCGACCCGCTTGAAATACTCCTCCGGGGACACGCGCATAGCCGCCCCCGTCGGACAGGACCGCACACAGGCCGGGCCATGGTCGTCCCCACGGCACAGATCGCATTTCACCGCCTTGGTGGGCCCTTCTTCTTGGGGCGGCCCCGGTTTCATGCCGACCATAATCAACAGTCTGTCCAGGGCACCCAGTTCCACCCGCTTCTGTTCATGCTTCATCATGATGTTGCCGTAGGGGCAGTTCTTCGCGCAGTTGCCGCAGCCGATACAGTTCTCGCGGATGAACACTTCTCCCTTCGGATCGCGCAGGATCGCATCGCCCGCCAAGCAATCGGTCAAGCAGAGGGGGTTCTCACAATGCCGACAGGACGTCGGGACCAAGAGATTGGCGAAGATCAAACCTTCCGTGCGATAGAGGCGCGTCTGTCCGCCGTGGGTGGCCGCACAGGCGTTGACGCATTGATCGCACCGGACGCACTTATTTTCGTCGATGAGCAATACATCGGTGCCCTCGAACACGCCCTCCTTCAGCATGTCATCGATGACGTGGCCGCCGGCCAGTTCGCGCAGCGCCACGTGCTGCCCCCAGATCAGCGCCTGTTGCACGTCCCTGCGAAGCCGTGACGCGAAATCCGGATAGCTCGCGAGGATCGACTCGAAGTCCTCCTTCATTAGCTTGATGGCTTCGGTGAACTTCGTGGCGGCGACCGTGGCGGTGCGTGTAGGCTGGGCAGGATCCAGCAAAGCCATCTCGCCGAAGTACCGGCCGACCGGGACATAGGCGACCACGACCTCCCGATCCCCGCTGAGACTCCGCTTGCTGATCTTGACCGACCCGCTGCGCACCAGGTAGAAGGCGTCGCCCACGTCGCCCTGCCGAAACACCACCTCGCCCTGTTTGAACGCGCAGGTGGTCGCCTTCTTGGCCAAGGCGTGCAGGAACCGCGAGTCGGCATTCGGCAAGATGTGGCTGCGGAAAGCCCGTACGATGAAGGCCTCGTCCAGCCCGCGCTTGACCGTCGGTTCATAGCTCATGAGCCGCAGCACGGCTTTTCGGGGAACCTCGAGGAGGACGCAATCCGTTCCGGCCGTCACGGTCCCGGAGCGGCGGCGCCCTGAAATCAGCCCCCCCTCGCCAAAGTGGTCCCCCTTCTCCAACATGATGGGCTTGTCGTCTTTCAGTTGCGCCTCGAAGGTAATCCGCACGCGGCCCGAGAGGATCAGATAGAAATCATCGGAGTAGTCGTGCTCCCGGTAAATGATCTGATCCTCCTGACACTCGCGCAGGGTCGATGCCAAAACCAGCTCGCGCAGAGTCTGCGGCCCGATCTCCGAGAGCAGCGGCACGGAGGCGCGGATGGCGGCCAGCCGTTCGTCGGTCGTGCCGGGCAAGAGACGGAGCTTGTCGCGGATGAGGGGCTCATCCACCGGCTCGACCTCACGACCCACAATGTGCTCGACGACGTCGTAGCCCTGATTCATGCCTTCTTTGATCAGGTTATATCCCGCCACTGCGCCGATCATGTACAGCCCGGGGATGGATGTCTCGTAGTGCCGACTGAGCACCGGCGGGGCCGTCGGCTCGGGCGAGGAGAAGGCGATGCCGACTTTCTGCAAGAAGCCGCGGGGCAGTTCCGCCCCGATCCGCACAAACACCAGATCGGCCTTGACCTTCACGGATCGATCGGGCAATTTGAGATAGGTGTGACCCTCTTCGATCCGCTCGACCCCCGCGCTGTGATAGGCCGTGACCTTGCCCGCCGCCACTTTCTGATTGATCTCGCGATCCAAGGCGTCCTTGAGCCGATAGAACTCCGTGTTCCGGTTGACGACGGAGACCCGGTTCTTTTCACAGAGCGCCAGGACCCCTTCGATGGCGGCATCGCCGGCCCCGACCATGAGGATGTCCTCATTCTCATAGATGAAGGGATCTTCCAAGCGCGTAAACACATGGGGCAAGGTTTCACCGGGGACCTTGAGCTGGCGCGGATTGCCCTGTACGCCGATGGCGAGGATGACATGCTTCCCTTCGTGCTCGCCCCTGTTGGTGCGCACGGTAAACAGACTGCCCGACTTCACGATCTCCTTGGCTTCTTCGGGGCGTCGAATTTCCAGACTGTGTTCGGCCACCGCGGCGTTCCACCGGTCGAGCACGTCTTCACGGGAGCCGGCCTGAAAACCCACATCGCTCCGCAGGGGGATCATGGCCGGTTCCGCCATGACGTGCTTCCGCTTTTGGTAGTAATAGAAGACCGTGTTGCCGACCTCGCCCTTTTCCAGGACGAGAACGGCCAATCCGTGCTTCTTGGCATGGCAGGCCGCGCTGAGCCCAGCCGGACCGGCGCCGACGACTATGACGTCGTACATAAGTTCATCCTCTCACAATCGAAACGCGCGGCCTGTGACCCCGCTCACAGACGAATCAACACGGAGGGGACGCGCTACCCGCGCCCGGCGCTCTTTGCCGGACGCTCGCCTCGATAGATATCCATGATCGTCTGGAGAAATTTGAGCGCCTCCGCCCGAGGACGCTGGAACGAGTTCCGGCCGATGATCGACCCGAAGCCTCCGCCGTCACGAATCGCCCGAGCCTCTTCGTAGACCGCCCGATCTTCCTGTTTGGCGCCGCCGGAAAAGATCACGATTCGACGCCCGTCAAAACAACTCTGCACCACGTGGCGGACACGCTCCTCCAAGGTCTTGATAGGCACCGCTTCCGACTCATACACTTTCTTCGCCGCCGCCTGTTCGAGATGCGCGGTAGGAAGCTTGACCTTGATGATGTGCGCGCCGAGCTGGGCGGCGATCTGCGCGCCGTAGGCCACGACGTCGATGGCCGTTTCCCCTTCCTTGCTGACTTGACCGCCCCGCGGGTAGGACCAGACCACGACGACCAATCCCGCGCGCTTCGCCTCCTCGGCAATCTCACGCAATTGCTCGTACATCGCGCCGCAATGCGCCGAGCCGGGATAGATGGTGAACCCCACCGCCACACAACCGAGTCGAAGGGCCTCCCGCACGCTCCCCGTCACGGCCGGCATTGGATCCTTCTCGTCGTGCAACACGTCGTGGTTGTTGAGCTTCAGCATGATGGGCACTTGCCCCGCGTAATCGGCGGCGCCGGCCTCCAAGAATCCCAAGGGCGCCGCATAGGCGTTGCAGCCGGACTCGATCGCCAGCTCAAAATGGTAGCGAGGGTTATAGGCCAGGGCATTCATCGCAAAACTGCGCGCCGGGCCATGCTCGAACCCTTGATCGACCGGAAGAATCACCAGCTTCCCGGTCCCGGCCAAGCTGCCGTGGTTCAGCATCCGCGCCAAGTTCGCCCGGGTCCCTGGGCTATCACTGGCATACCAGCTCAAGATTTCTTGGATGCGGGCCTTCATGGGAAACCTCCCAAGTTTGGAGTGACCGCGTGCTCGATCCCCATCGAGTGTTACCGCCGCCCCTGGATGAACTCTTCCACCAAAGCCACGTCTCCCGCACTGCCGATGAACAGAGGGACCCGCTGATGGAGCGCCGTCGGCGCCAGGTCCAAGATCCGCGCCATCCCGGTGCTGGCGCGTCCGCCGGCCTGTTCCACCACAAGGGCAAGCGGATTGGCTTCGTAGAGCAGCCGCAACTTTCCCTCCGGCTTGTCCATTTCGCCCGGATACAAGTAGATGCCGCCGGCCAAGAGCACACGATGCACGTCGGCGACCAAGCAGCCCGAATAGCGCGCGGCATAGGGACGGCCGGTCCCCTTGTCGGACGCATGGAGGTACTCAACATATTTCCGGACGCCCGGGGTCCAATTCAAGATATTGCCTTCGTTCGCCGCGTACGTCTTTCCCCTCGCGGGAATGCGAATATGTTCATGCGAGAGCACGTATTCTCCAACCCCGGGATCCAGCGTGAATCCGTGGACCCCTTGGCCCAAGGTGAAGACCAGCATCGTGCTCGACCCGTACAAGAGGTAGCCGGAAGCGACCTGCGCAGCCCCTTTGTGCACAAGATCCGCTTCGGTCGGAAGCCGGTCGTCGCCCCGATGCCGCAAGATCGAAAAGATCGTGCCCAGGGGCATGTTGACATCGGTGTTCGACGATCCGTCCAGCGGGTCGAACAGCAGGATGTACTTACCCCTTGGCCAGTTTTCTGGAATGAGGAGCGGTTTCTCCAATTCTTCGGACGCCAGGGCGCAGACGAGTCCGCTGGCCTGGAAGACCTTGACCAAGGTTTCGTTGGCCAGCTCATCCAGCTTCTTGACCGCTTCGCCCTGCACGTTCGTCGCGCCGGTCACGCCTAAAATGTTGATCAACCCGGCCCGCCGAAGGTCATGGGCGATCATCTTGCCGGCGAGGCCGATCTGCGCCATGAGCGCCGAGAATTCCCCGGTCGCCTCCGGATGCGCCGACTGCTCTTTCAGGATGTACCGCGTCAGGGTAATGGGGAACTGGTCCATAACGTCCCTCCCCTCGTCCGTTACGAGGCGCGCGCAGCGCCGACTTGCGCCAATCGTCCGGCATAGCGGGCGGCGCCGATTAAAGGCGCTTTCGGATTGAGCGCCACGCGGACCCGAACGGATTTCAGAAACGATTCATAGCGCCCCTTTTGCATGAAGGCCCTGAGGAACTCCCCGTCCTGCAGTTTCTTCAGAATCTTGGGCGCGATGCCGCCGCCGATGAACACCCCGCCCAAGGCGAAGGCTTGCAAGGCCAGGTTGCCGGCCGCGGCGCCATAGAGGCGAACGAACAGCGACAAGGTCTCCGTGCAGAGTGGATGGTCGCCCGCCAGCCCGACCGTCGTAATGACGGCCGCAGGATCGCCCAATTGAATCCGATCCTTGAGCCACAAGGGCTCTTCCACATAGCCGGTATCCCGCAAAAACGAGTAGATGTTGACGAACCCCGGCCCGGACAGCACCCGCTCATAGCTCACATGGCCGTACTTCGCGCGGAGATAGCGCAGCAACTCGACCTCTTGATCCGACTGGGCGGCGAAGTCCGCATGGCCGCCTTCCGAGGCCATCGGGTGATAGTCCCGACCATCCCAACAGAGCGTGGCTTGTCCCAACCCAGTCCCGGCGGCAAGGAGGACCGCGTGCCCCGGTCGTGGTTTGGTCGAAGCAGCCGTGAGCAGACAGAGCTCATCCTCCCGCAGGAAGGTCATGCCGTAGGCGGCCGCCTCCACATCGTTGAACAACCGGACTGCGGAGGTATCCATTTCGTCGGCGAGGTCGCGTTCATCCAGCGTCCAAGGGAGATTCGTGGTCTGACAACGCCCCGCGATAACAGGGCCGGCCACGCCGATGCAGGCGGCGTGAATCTTCGGCCGAGGTCCTTGGTTTAGAAACGATTCCAGTAGCGGGCCGAATTCCGGGTATTGTCGGCTCGGGAACACCTGCTCCCGAATCGGCTCGGTCAACGATTGATCCGACGGATGAAACAGCGCCAGGACCGTCTTGGTGCCCCCGATGTCGCCGGCCAAAATCATGCTAG
>CAYZTJ010000068.1:12684-17768 GCA_964481215.1 uncultured Nitrospira sp.
GCGCCGATGAGTCGATCGGCCTCGACCGGACCCATGCTCCCGGCCTGATATTCCGGCAGCCACTTGTTGCCGTGTTTCGCCCATCCCTCCAGAATGGCGGTAATCCAGGTCCAGGAGGCTTCCACGGCGTCGCGCCGCATGAACAACGAGGCATCGCCCGCCATGACGTCCAACAACAGGCGTTCATAGGCCTCGGGCGAGGGCGCGCCGAAGGCGTCGCCGTAACGAAAATTCATCTCGACCGGATGGGCCTTCGCTCGTGACCCCGGCACTTTCGAGATCACCCGAAGCGAAAAGCCTTCATCGGGCTGGATGCGCAGCGTCAAGACGTTGGAAGCCAGCTTCGTGGAGGGATCGGCGTTGAACAGGATGCGCGGGGTCTCCTTGAAGTGCACCGACACCTCACTGGCCCGCTTGGCCAGCGCCTTCCCCGTCCGCAGATAGAAGGGCACGCCCGACCATCGCCAGTTGTCGACGAACAGCTTGAGCGCCACATAGGTTTCGGTCGTGGAGTCCGGCTTGATCCCCGCCTCGCGGCGATAGCCCGGCGCCTCGCGCCCATGCGCCGTACCGGCACTGTACTGGGCGCGCACGGTATACCGCTCGACATCCTTATCCGCAATGGGCCGCAGGCAGCGCAACACGTCCATCCGCGCGTTGCGCACGACGTCCGAGTCCAGGCTATACGGCGGCTCCATGGCAATCAGGCAGAGCAGTTGCAGAATATGGTTTTGCACCATGTCCCGCAGCGCTCCGGCCCCGTCGTAGTAGGTTGCCCGAGTCCCCACGCCTTCCGCTTCGCCGACCGTGATTTGGACGTGGTCGATGTACTTGTGGTTCCAGATCGGTTCGAAAATGCCGTTGGCGAACCGCAGCACCAAGAGATTCTGCACGGTCTCCTTGCCCAAATAATGGTCGATGCGAAAGATCTGGCTTTCATGAAAGACTCGTGCCACGGCCGCGTTGATCTGTTGCGCCGATGCGAGATCATGCCCGATCGGCTTTTCGACGATGATGCGAGAAAAGGGGCCGGGCACCCCCTGCGGCTGAACGAGGCCGGCCTTCTGAAGTCCTTGCACGACCGGGGAGATCGAGTCCGGCGGGATGGCGAGGTAGAAAATGTGGTTGCCCGGCAAACCGAGCTCTTCCTCGATCTGCCGAAGTTTGGTCTTGATGCCATCGTAGGTCTGCGGCTCGTCGATACTTCCCGCGACGTAGAACAAGCGCCGCGCAAAGTCAGACCAGATCGACGGCTTCAAGGGCTGACGGGAGAAGGTCGTCACCCCTTCTTCGGCGATCTTTCTGAATTCGGCATCGGGCAAGGGCTTGCGGCCCGTCGCCAGCACCGCATAGTCGGACGGAAGCACCCCATCGAGGAGCAAATTATAGACGGCAGGCACCAACTTACGTTTAGCGAGATCGCCCGACCCGCCGAAGATCACGACGGTACAGGCTTGCGGTGTCAGTGAACGCGCCACGTCCGACATGGAAGAACCTCTCTTCAGCCTATGGATATCAGAAGCCTCGGCGTGCAGCCCATTTCAAGAACCCAGGAAGACGCCGAACAATCACTTAGCCCCCTCGGACGTTAGAGGTCCGCACGTCTGTGCCGATAGGGACAATCCTCGCAGAATGCTCAAGAGGGCCCATCTTTCACCCGCCCACCCAGGCGCCCAAGACGGGCCGTTCCACTCGCGCGACTGTAACTTCCTCCGTTCATCGTTCAGCGCTCATCGTTCAGCGTTTCCCCGCTGGAAGATTGTTTCCAGCACCCTGCTAACTGCGTGTTCTGACCGCGTGGCCGCCGAAGGCGTTGCGCATGGCGGCGAGCAACTTTTCGGCGTAGGATTCTTCCTGACGAGACCGGAACCGGGTAAAGAGCGCGGCCGTCAAGGTCGGAACCGGCACGTCTTTGTCGATGGCGTCAAGGATTGTCCATCGCCCTTCGCCCGAATCCTGGACATACCCCTTGATGCCCTCCAATTTTGGATCCTGCTGCAGCGCGCCGGCGGTGAGTTCGAGGAGCCACGAGCGCACCACGCTGCCGTGCATCCACAGATCCGCGATCTTCGCCAGATCCAGCTTGTACTCGCTCTTCGACATCAACTCGAAGCCTTCGGCGTAGCCTTGCATCATGCTGTACTCGATCCCGTTGTGAACCATCTTCACGTAGTGGCCGGAGCCATGCGCGCCCATGTGCGCCCAGCCATCCTCAGGCGCGAGCGTATTCAGAACCGGCGTCAGCCGATCCACGTCGGCCTTCTCGCCCCCCACCATCATGCAGTAGCCCAGCTTCAACCCCCAGATTCCGCCGCTGGTGCCGACATCCATATAGTGGATGCCCTTGGCTTTGAGCTCCGTCGCTCGGCGACCGTCGTCATGAAAGTTGCTGTTCCCACCGTCGATAATCAGATCGCCGGGATTCAGCAGGGCGGCGACCCTCTGGACCGTCTCTTCCGTCGGCGCGCCCGAGGGCACCATGATCCAGACGGCACGTGGAGCCTTCAGTTGGCCGACCAGGTTCTCCAACGACGTCGCCCCCACGCAGCCGACGCCCTCCGCTTGCGTGACCAACTCGGCCATCCGATCGTAGACGATGATCCGATGTTGATCGCGCTGCAAGCGCGTCACCATGTTCATGCCCATTTTCCCGAGCCCGACGAATCCAAGTTCCATGGCGACTCCTTTCCGATCCGTCCTGCGGACGGATACGTTTACGACGCGCCGGCGACGGCATTGCGAACTTTCGCCAGGTCCGCCTCAAACTGGGCGGGATTAAACTGCCGCCCATCCTTCACATCTTTGTACAGGGCATCGATGGCTTGCTTGACCGCCTTGTCTTCCGGCAACGCGCCGACGGCATCCGTGTAGGCATCGTAGAGGCTCGCCAGGGCCAAGACCGCCTGTTCAGCTGACTGAAAGCCGAGATGGCTGAAGGTCCGCCCATCGGCGGCAATCGCCCGCATGAGGGCCAAAGCGTTCTGCTGAGTGAACGCATGCTGTCCGACTTTCACCACGAGCTGATCAGACAGTTCAACCAACCCTTTCAATACCGCCTCAAACCCATCAGAAGAACGCTTCCCTGTCACCATCTCATGAAACGCCCTCACCTGTTGATCGAGCGTCTTCCCCTGTTCCGGCGAGACCTGCTGCACAATGTGGCGAAGCACCGCATAGCTGGAGGCATTCCAGACCAGCCGACCCGGCTTGCCGCCATACTCTTTCGATCGCCAGCGTTGCAGTTTCTTCTCCTCATCGGTGAGAGTCCCGAGCCGATCGACCACGTCGTGATGGCAGGCGAAGCAGTCGAAATGAATGAAGTCGGGAAACAGCCCCATCTTGCTCTTCCGGTTGGCGCCGAAGAGCTGCAACTGATTCCGCAAGGCGACGGCCTGGCTCACCGCCCAGGTCTTCACGCCAAGCCAATCACGTGCAGGCTTGTCTTTCGGCGGCTGCCAGTGCGCCGGCATGACATGGCTGTAGTTGTCGAGCTCAAACTTGAGTCTCGGATGACCGGCCCCGATCAATTCGTGGTCCACCACATCCTGCCCGACTCCTAGGTGACACCCCAGGCACTTGTCCGCGCGAAATCCCAGGTCCTTGGTGTTGGACATGCCGTAGGTCGCCGCCCTCTTCGCATCCCAATCCTTCCGAATATGCGGACCTAACCACTGTTCGGCCGGCCCATGGCAGGCCTCGCAACTGACGCCCTCGGTGATATCGAAGTTCTTCCCCTGCCGCCCCTCTTCCACGTCTAAGGCATGGCACACCAGGCAGCGATGCGCCGCTTCCGGTTTGTCGATTCGGAGATTCTGCGCGATGCGCTTCGAGTCGGCGTTCGTCAAGACCTCGTAGGCTTTGGCGTGCCGATCTTTCTGCGACCAAATATAGAATTCATTCTGGCCGATCCGCAGTTTGGTCCGCGGCGCGGAGTTGCCGTGACAGGCGCTCCCCCCACACGACTCCGCGCCGACGAAAGAATAGAGATCACCGGACGGTGAGGTCTTATCACCGGCGCCCCCCTTTTCCTGAGGCTGCGCCAAGGACGAGGAGGTCCACGACAACCACAAGGACAGCAACCCAGTCAGCACAAGACACACCACGCCCCCAAGCAACCAGATCAACCTAGACGAGCGCTGCAGCACAGACATAGCTCACTCCTCGTTCGGACATGCACTGCGAAGAGATAGCAGGAGGAAAGCCGCTGCGCCCAAGAGATTCGGGGCAGCGCAACCGAATGCACTGTAGGACGTCGGAGGCCGGCCTCTCCGAAGAAGCGCACAAGGAGTCAACCACTCGGTATCCCGAGGAACCCAACTCCATAGCCGACATCTCCGATGAGGGGCCGAACATAATCACAGGGCGCAAAACAAGTCAATGCGCGTTTGACAGGTATTTCTGCCGTGCGTATCGTGGCACGCCCTCAGCATGCCCAGAGACAGCGCATCCGGGTAGGGCGTCCCTCACCGCGCCCTCCAGAAGGGGGCTGTCAAATCGCCACTTGCCTGCATGATTCTGCGGGGTTAGGAGACAACTGGCTGTGAGCCAGATCACAGCCAGGGAAGAAACTCCGTAGAGGGACCTCTTCTCAGGGAATCCCTGATCTCTCCCCAAAAAACGGGAGAGGGGGCTCCGCGCCAGACTTAGGTGCTCAATCGAAGAGCTCTTGACAAGTCAAATGGAAGTCAGATAGGGACAGCCTATCCGTGGCTGGGGCCGAGGGGTGGAGTTCCTGTGATCCACTTCACAGCCGGGACCTCGACAGTGCAGTAGACTGCATTGTGGATGAGGATTCGTCCTCATCAGGGAGATCTTCGATGCCTGTTAGGCGCCCCAGAGCCACGTGGCCGGTTTCCTTCTTCGCCCTTGCGGCCGGCATTCTCAGCATAAGCCTGCCACTCCCCGACCCGAGCCAGGCGCAAAGCATCAAGCTGGATGGGAGCCTCGGTTCCCGCACCACCCTCACCGGCCCGGCGTACACGATTCCACACGATCTAGGCCAGACGAGGGGCGCAAACCTCTTTCACAGCTTTGAGCAGTTCAACGTGCTCACGGGCGAGAGCGCCACCTTCACCGGGCCCAAT
>CAYZTJ010000069.1:0-6499 GCA_964481215.1 uncultured Nitrospira sp.
CCTTCGATGGCGGCGGTGGCGCGCTCGACGTCGCGGGAGGTCTGATCGATCTGGCCGGCGGCGTCGCGCACGCGGTGGACGATGGCCTCGTGGGCCTTCCGGCTTGACTGCGGGTTCGGCTTTGCGGCGCCCGGCGGAGCCGGCGACGCGCCGGGTCCCGCCTGCGGCTGCGGTGGTCCGTCGGTCTGTGACTCCGGTTCGAGCCCGCCGATTGTGGTTTCGAGCTGCCGGTTCGCGGCGTTCATCGCCTCAGCGGCCTGTTTGGCCTTCTCGACGGAGGTGTCATGGGTTTCCTGCATCGAATGCGTGAGTGAGGAGAGCGGATTGACGGTCCGGTCGCTGGGGCGCGGCTTGGCGGCGTGGGGCGCCCGATCCGGGGCGGCGGCGCCGCCTTGTGAGGCTGGCTGCTCCTGGGTCACGAAGCGCTGCGCCATGTCCGTCAAGAACAGCGAGTAGACCGTTCCGGCGACCATGACGGTCAGCACGACTTTGATGCCGGCCTTGGCGAGGCGATTCTCCGTCATGCGGAGAACGGAAAACACGGCGGCGATGAAGGCGAACATGGTGAGGCCGATGCCCAGTTGCGTCTGCGAGGGCAGGGAGAGGTTTGTGGCCTGCAGGCGTTCCAGCAGCGGACCGAGAGACTGCGCGATCACGCCCCAGGATTCTTGCGGCGGCCCGGGCCGCGTGGCGCGCTTGATCGGCGGCGCGGGCTGCGCGACGGCTTGCGCGGCCGCGGCGGCGGAGACGATCGGTTCCAAGGTATCGCCATCCAGACTGCGGACCTTGTCGCGAGAGGCGGCCGGAATCTGGTCCCACTGTTCGGTATAGACGACCGTGCCGTCTTGTTGCGTGTATTGATAGATGATGCCGGCGGCGTGACTCACCCCGGTGGTGAGGAGATGGACGAGCAGGAGCAGCGCGATGGCGAGTCCCACGCTGACCCACAAGGCTAGGCGGACCGACGGCGGCGTGGTAAGCTGCGCGACCATGACGCGAGGCGCGCGCCGGTCTCTCCGATGACGATGGGTCCGTCCTGGCATGTGCTCAACCCCTCCCCGGCTGCCGTCCGTGGTGCGCCATGGTGATGGACAGCGTCACGTGGCTCGGCCTGTTGGCCGGCACGCTCACCACGGTGGCCTTTTTCCCTCAACTCTTGAAGACCTGGCGGACCAAATCGGCCGCCGACGTGTCGTTGGGGATGTTGGTCACCTTCTGTATCGGCGTGTTCCTGTGGCTGGTTTACGGCCTTCTGCTGGGCGCGTTGCCGATTATCGCGGCCAACGTCGTGACCCTGGTTCTGGCGGGGCTGATCCTGGCGCTGAAACTGCGCTACGGCGACTAACCTACGAGCCTATCGGCACGAACGGGCAGGAACGGGCTGTCAGAGCAGCACGGCTTCCTCTTCGACGACATCGTCCTGCTCGGTCTGCTCCGACGCCGGCTGGGCCTTCATCTTGGCGGACTTCCCCTTGGCGGCGCCCGCGATCGGCTGGCCGATCAGCGACAAGCTCACATCGAACGTCGGCTCGCCGCCGTCGTCCAACCCGTCTTTCCCGACGCTATAGAGCTTGCGTTGGCTGGCGCTCCAGAGCATGGGCAGACCGGTGAAGGGGTCGTAGAGGCCGGGGCCGGCTTGCGCGATGTGGGTGGGGATGTCGTCGATTCGGGCGGATTGCCGCAACCGGGCTTGCAGCGAGACGAGCCGGAGTTTGGCCTCGGTTTCCTGCACGCGATGAATGAAGGGCTCCCAGGCAGGCGTAAAGCCGCCGGAGAGCGCCGAATCGACCGGGCTCATGACGGTTTCCCAGAACGAGGGATCCGCGGAGCGGACGAACTCGCCCAGCTTCGGGAGCCGCATGGCGGGCGTCTCCGTCGCCCGGGTGAGCGCCAGGTAGTAGTTGGCGAAGGCGTTCAGTGCGCGCTCCCGCGGGCCGGGCGTCTTGGCGAGCGGATGCGGCGGGCCCGGGTGTTCGACTTTCTTGAAGGCGTCGGGCTTGAGGCCGGCCAAGGTGGCGATCCACTGCTTGTGTTCCTCGGAGGCCTGGCGGTTCACCGGCGAGGCCTCGGTGAACTGGCGGCTGTAGCGCTGCACGCCCAGCATGAACTCATGCTGAATGGGCCATCGCAGCGAGCGCTCGACGTCGGAGAGGGGGCGCACCATGTGGGCCAGCCGCGCCACGAGCTTCGACCCCACGCCGCGCTGCTTCAGCAAGCCCGACACGACGGCGATGTCGTCATCCACGATCGCGGCGGCCAGCATCTTCACCGGCAGGGATTTCGCCTGCGCCAGCGCCGTGCGCCAGACGAGCAGATCCCGCTCCGTGCGCTCCACGGTCTTCGCGTACTCGTGGCCCAAACTTTCGATCAGGTAGAGGCGATGCACGGCGAAGATTTCGACGGCCCGCGGCGCCCCCGCCTTGCCCAGCCCCCAGTCTTCGAAGGGCATGTTGAGCCACTGCTGGTAGCGCTTGAGGAGGACCTCGTCTTGCGCGATCACCGAGCGCAGCAGTTGTTCTTGATTGCCCAGCACGGCGAGCGGATCCGGGTCGCCCCAGATGGCCGTCGGCGTGAGGCCGCCGTCGCGCACCCGCAGGGCGAGCCGGGTGGCGTTGTCGTAGTCCACGTAGCCGTGGCCCGCTTCGCTCGCGGCTTCGAGCCACATGTCGTGGCCCATCTGGACGGCGTTTTCCGTGGGAGCGGTGGCGAAGCCGAGGAGGAGCAGATAGCCGTTGGTGCGGGGATCGTGCAGGCTGGGCGGCGGCGACTGCATCATCGACGTGAAGGCGGAGTTCGGCGCCTCGTTCGTCGAGGTCCAAATCCGATTGGCCACGTCCAGACTGACGACGATCAAGATGATGGTGATCAAAATCGCGCGCATGCCGTCCGATCCTCACTTCCGCTCAGAGGGAGCGGCTCTCTTGTTGAGCAAGCCGTGTACCATGCCAGGCTTGCAGGGGGATGCAGTTCGTTCGTGACTGTTTCGGCCGGTCGGCGGGGCGGCTTAAGGGCGGGTCACGAACCGGCACCAAGGAGCGACAATCGAGCCGGATCGGGGGCGATTCCCGCGACCTTGACAGGGGAAGGCGCTCCTTATTAGAGTGGCGCGATCAAAAAGGGGCTCCGGGTGAAGGGAAGAGGGTGCAAGTCCCTCGCGGTCCCGCCGCTGTAACCGGCTACGAAACCCGCAAGCGCCACTGTCCAAAGGCAGTGACGCGTGATGAGTGACAAGTGATAAGGGGGAAGGCGCCAATGCTTTCCTGCTCGTCACTCGTCACACGTTACTCGTCACTGGTTGAGATGGGAAGGCGCGGGGAGTAGGGAAAGCCGGAAGCCAGAAAACCTGCCCGGACCCAAAGACAGTCATTAGAAATAAGTCATTGGTCATTGGGGGACTCGCCAGTGACAGATGACGAGTGACTGTTTACATAGGCCGTCCTTCCCTCGAGGGCTGGGGAAGCGGTGAGGGTGAAGACGCGGGTGCAATCCTCAAGGTCTCTCTCAGGCCTTGGGGATTTTTATTTTGGGCAATGTAAAATGCAAAGTGCAAAATGTAAAAATCTGGGGCTCGGCATGCCTTGCAGCGTGTTTCATTTTGAATTTTACATTTTTCATTACTGGAGCTGAAAGCTCCGTGAAGAAGCGGCGGCAGCAAGGCATTCTTACGGGCATGCCCTTCATGGCGAACGTGGCCCCGCGCACGTTCGTCGACGATCTGGGCCGCAAGATCTATCTGGCCAAGACCCCCGCGCGCATCGTCTCGCTCGCGCCCAGCGTCACGGAAATCCTATTCGCCTTGAATCTGCGCGATGAAGTGGTCGGGGTGACGCAGTTCTGCGATTTTCCTCCGGCGGCGCAGGCCAAACCCAAGATCGGGGCCGGCTTTCCCAATGTCGAGGCCATCGTGGCGTTGCAACCTGATTTGGTGGTGGGCCAGCAGGGCTTCGTGCGCGCCGACGTACTGGCCAAGCTGGAGCACCTCAAGATTCCGACGTTCATGATGGACGCCAAGACTCTGGAGGACATTCTCGCGCAGATCCAGACTATGGGGCGGATCGTCGATCGGCAGCCGGTGGCGAACGAGGTAGTCGCCGGGCTACGGCAGCGCATCCAGGCGGTCAAAGACCGGCTGAACGGCGAGACCAAGCTCCGCGTGCTCTATGTCTTGAACAGCGATCCGCTGATCACCGTCGGGCCGGCCAGCTTCATCCATCAGGTCTTGGAGTTGGCCGGCGGCCGCAACATCGCGGCGGCCTCAGCCTTGCCCTATCCGCGGTACAACATGGAAGCGGTGTTGAAAGACGATCCCGAAGCGCTGGTGTTTCCGGTCGGAGATTCCGAAGGCATCCCCGAGGCGGAGCAGGCGCGGTGGCGGCAGTGGACGTCCCTCTCTGCCGTGAAGCAGGAGCGGTTCGTGCGCATTCCCAGTGTCTTGCTGGATCGTCAGGGGCCGCGCATCGTGGAGGGGCTCGAGCGGCTGGCGCGGCAGCTGCATCCGCATCGCTTCGCCGAGAAGGCCGGATCGTAATGTCGACCGTCATCGACCCATCATCGGGGACGAACAAGCTGGGGCCGCCGGCTCCGTCGACGGCGCTCGCCCGGCCTTTCTCAGCCACGGTGGACCTGAAGCGGCCGCTGCTCGTCTCCCGCGCACTCTCCGGCACCTCGGCCCGCTGGCTGGCGGCCATGGCGCTGTTGGCGCTCGCGAGCCTTGTGGGTTTTCTCATCTGCCTCCAGTTCGGCGCGCAACGGATCGGCCTGGTCGACGCGGGAACCATGCTGCTGCGGCGACTGTTGGAAGGACGAGCCGGCGTGGAATCCTATGGCGCGGCTGCGACGATCCTCTTCGATGTGCGCCTGCCGCGCCTGGCGGTGGGATTCCTCGTGGGCGGCACGCTCGCGGCCGTGGGCGTCGGGTTGCAGGCGCTGCTCCGCAATCCGCTGGCCGATCCCTACGTACTCGGTATCTCCAGCGGCGCGGCCTTAGGGGCGGCGGTGGCGATGTTGCTCGGCGTCGGGACGGCGATCGGCGGGCTCTCCGCCCTCTCGTTTGCGGCCTTTGTCGGCGGCCTGTTGGCGATCTTGCTCGTCTACCGCATCGCGATCGAGTCGGGACACCTGCCGATGCCGACGCTCTTGCTCGCCGGCGTCGTTATCACGGCGATCTGCTCGGCGCTCGTCATGTTCATCACGTCCGTCCTCGATCCGGCGCGCGCCTATACGATGATCTCGTGGCTGATGGGGACGGTGACCGCGCCGGACGGTCCGGCCATGGCCTTGCTGGTGTGCGTGACGGTCGGCGGAGGCCTGGCGCTGTTTCACCAGGCGCGCGCGCTGAACGTGCTGACGTTGGGCGAAGAGACCGCCCGCTCGCTCGGCGTCGAAGTCGAACGGGTCAAGCGCGCGATCTTCATCCTGTCGGCCTTGATGACCGGCGCGGTCGTCTCGGTGAGCGGATTGATCGGCTTCGTGGGCATGGTGGTGCCGCATGCGGTGCGGATGGTGCTGGGGGCCGATCATCGTATCGTCATGCCGGCCGCGGCCTTGGGGGGCGGGCTGTTTCTGATGGCGGCCGATACGGTGGCGCGCACGGTGCTGGCGCCGGCCGAAGTGCCGGTGGGCGTGGTGACGGCGCTGGTGGGCGGCCCCTTCTTCGTCTATCTGCTCGTGGCGCGTCGGGGAGGGGTGCGATGACCGTCCTGACGGAGCGGCCTCCCGCCATCGCCGTGCGCAATTTGGCCTTCTCGTATCGTGGGCCCACAGAAACTGTTGGCGAGGGGATGGCCGGATGGTCCATTCGCGATCTGTCGTTTGAGGCGCCGGAGGGCACCGTGCTGGGCATCATTGGGCCCAATGGTTCGGGCAAGACGTCGCTCTTAAAACTCTTAGTGAACGTGCTGGCGCCGGCATCCGGTTCCATCGACCTGTTCGGGCAGGCGCTGGATGGCCTGCCGCAGCCGATGGTCGCGCGCGCCGTGGCGCTGGTGCCGCAGGATACGCTGCAACTCTTTCCCTACACGATCGCCGAGTTGGTCTTGATGGGGCGCTTTCCGCACCACCCGCCGGCCTGGCGATTTGGCGCGATCGACTGGGAGACGCGGGAGGAATTGGAGTTGGCCGATCGCGTGATGGCCGAGCTGGAGATCGCGCATCTGGCGGGTCGGCGCCTGCACGAGGTGTCGGGCGGCGAACGGCAGCGGGCCGTGATCGCGCGCGCCTTGGTCCAGGAACCCCGGGTGCTGCTGTTGGATGAGCCGACGGCGTTTCTGGACCTGCACCATCAACTGGAGATGCTGACCCTGCTGCGCCGGTTGACCGCGCAGCGAGGGCTCACGGTGGTGATGGTGTCCCACGACCTCAACTTGGCGGCGCAGGCTTGCGATCGGCTCTTGCTCATGCAGGCAGGCCGAGCGAGGGCCATGGGAACTCCGGACGAGGTGCTCCGCCCGGAGGTCATCCAACAGGTCTATGGCTGCGCGGTGCTGGTCGACCGCCATCC
>CAYZTJ010000069.1:6599-17563 GCA_964481215.1 uncultured Nitrospira sp.
GTCGAAAAGAAGCTGCCGGCAGTGACGGGGAAGATGGTGCAAATCCATCACGGTGCCGCCACTGTAAGCGGGGAGCGCTCTTCCAGATAGGCCACTGGCCAAGCGCGTGAGGAGTTAGGCGTAAGGCGTCAGGGGTGAACACGAGAAGTTTCACCTCACGCCTCACGTTTCACGCCTGACGAGCTCGCTGGGAAGGCGGAAGAGCGCGAGGATCCGCAAGTCAGGAGACCCACCTGCCGGACGATTCGTTTCCACCCTTCGAGCTAAAGGGAGGTTTCCATGCATCGTCTGCTGCAAGTCTCCGTCGGTCTGTTCTCTCTCGCAGTGCTCTTCCTGCCAGTCGGGGTCTCCGCGAATCCTGACGAAACAGTCGCCGGGCCTGACGTGGTCGTGTCCAGCACCCGGTTACCCGATACTCCTGTCGACGCGCGGCTCCTGCCGGCCAAGGTCTCCGTGATTACGGCTGCGGATATTCAGCGCACGGGTGCGAAGACGGTGCAGGAAGCCGTGCAGTGGGCGACGGGCATTGTCATGTACGACCAACGGGGCAATGGATTCCAGCAGTCCATCGATTTGCGAGGCTTCAATTCCCAGCCGGTCCCCGGCACCACGGTATTCATTGACGGGATGCGGGCCAACGAGCCGGATTTCGGGGACATCAATTTCGACCTTATTCCGTTCGAAATGATCGAGCGCATCGAAATCATTCCCGGCGCGGCAGCCATCTACGGGAAAAACGCCATGGGCGGGGTGATTAATATCGTCACCAAGCGGGGAGGGGACAAACGGCAGGTGACGGGGGAAACGATGTTCGGGAGCTTTCATCGCGAGCGCTACAGCCTGAATGCGAGCGGCCCGATCGGAAAATTCGACTACTACGGAAACTTCAGCAGGGAAACCGAAACAGGGTTCCGCGATGAATCCGACGCGCGCATTTCTCGATTCTTCGGAAAAGTCGGGTACCGACCGACCGCGGATACCGATGTCACGGTCTCGTATACCTATGTCAAAGACCGGCTGCTGGAAGCCGGCTCCCTGCCCATCAGCCAATTGGCCGTCAATCGGAGCCTCAACTTCACGCCGGGCGATTTCACCGACAATGAGCAGAATGTTCTGCGCGTGACGGGACGGCAGACCTTGCCCTGGGGCTTCTCCGCGAACTTCACGGGGTTCTACCGCCGCCTGGGGCAACAGCTCTATAACGTTGGACAGACGTCGAGGAGCAATAACATCGTGCACACGGAATCACGCGGCGGGACGGTGCAGTTGACGCAGCAGGCGGCTCCTCTGGGATTCCGCAATACGCTGGTGCTGGGGGCGGAGGCGACGCGGAATGATGTCGGAACACGATTGGATTCGACGTCGGGATTCGGGCCCTTCAACAATATGAAGGATAACGACGAGTCCATCCTCGCCTTCTTTGCGCAGGACACGGTCAACCTGACGCCGGAACTCGCCATTGTCGGCGGGGTGCGCTATGACCGCAACAAACTGGAGAGCAGCTTTAGCGACAGCTTCAGCGCGCCGGATCGCTTGTCCCGCGTGTTTCACCGCGTGACGCCGCGCGCCGGCGTGACCTATCTGGTCACGCCGGATGCGTCGGTCTACTTCAACTACAGCCAGGGATTTCGGGTGCCCACCACGGACGAACTCTTCGCCCTGGGCACCTTTACCTCGAACCCCAACCTCAAACCCGTGGTGACCGACAACTACGAAATCGGAACCAAAGTGAAATGGGGCTCTTGGGGAGACGGGGCGCTGACCTTCTTTCAGAGCGACACGCGCAATGAAATCTATTTTACCTGCACCCTCTGTGACTTCAGTTTTGGAGACGGCCTCAATCGGAATATCGACAAGTCTCGTCGGCGAGGGATTGAAGCGACCGTGAAGGGCCGGCTGAATCCCTACTTGGACGGGGTGATCAATTACACGTACACCGAAGCCCAATTCCGGTCTCCCTTCAATTTATCCTCGACATCTCGGGCGGAAGTCGGCGACACGTTTCCGCTCGTGCCCAAGAACCGCCTCAGTGTCACAGGCAATGTGCATCCGGCCGAGGGGTGGACGGCCTCGCTGATCGGGCTGTATGTCAGTACGCAATTCTTCACGAACGACGAGGGCAATACGCAACCCCGCCTACCGGGGTATTTCATGCTCAATAGCCGGCTGAACTATGAACGACCGGTTTCGGGGGGGCGGCTGAACGGGTTTCTGATGGTCAACAATCTGCTGAATCAGAAATACTCGACATCAGGTATTATTGCGTCGAATGTGTTGACCGGCGGCGGGGCTCAGGAACGATTCGTTGTGCCGGCGCCGGGCGTTGCGATCTACGGCGGTGTGAGTTTCAAGTTCGAAGGCTTCTGATTGAGAGGTCCACGATGAAACGCCGCGGGATGCGGATTACCAAGGTCTACACCCGGACCGGGGACAAGGGCAAGACCCGCCTGGCCGGCGGACAAGCGGTCTGGAAGGACGCGCGGCGCGTGGAGGCCTATGGCACGGTGGATGAACTCAACGCGATGCTCGGCGTCGTGCGGGCCGCCAATGCCGAACGACGCCGTGCGGCCGGCGCTGCGGAACTGGAGCGAGAGCTGCGATGGGCGCAGAACAAGCTGTTCGACGTGGGGGGGCTGCTGGCCACTGCGAAGGGGCAACGGTTTCCCAACATGCCGCAAGTCACCGATCAGGACGTGCGACGGCTCGAGCACTCCATGGACCGCTGCCACGCGATCCTCCCGCCGCTCAAAGAGTTCATCTTGCCGGGGGGCGGACCGGTGCCCAGTCTCTTGCATCTGGCGCGGACGGTCTGCCGACGGGCCGAGCGGCGTTGCGTGACCTTGAGCCGCCGCGAGCCGGTGGATCCGCGGCTCATTATGTTTTTGAATCGGCTCGGCGATGCGCTGTTTGTGTGGGCCCGGTGGATTGCCTCGCGGCGGCGCCAGCCGGAGTTGCTCTGGCAGCGAGCCCCCACGTAGTTGGCCCCGGCCGCCGCTGCTGAATTTACAAGTCCTGCCCTGTTCGGTATAGTCACGTATTGCCCGCTCATGCGAGGGTTGCGTGCCGAAACTCCTCGACCGCTACATCTTCACCGAGCTCCTCCCCCCCTTTCTCATCAGCCTCGCGGTGCTCTGTTTCGTGATGTTGACGAACCGCCTGCTGTTTCTGGTCGAGCTGCTCGTCTCCAAGGGGCTGGGGATCGCCGCGGTGGCGAAGGTCGTGCTGCACATGCTCCCGTCCTTCCTGGTGCTCACGCTGCCGATCGCCGGCATCATCGCGTCGGTCAGCGCGTTCAGCCGCCTCTCCTTCGACAAAGAGCTGGTGGTGATGCGGGCGATGGGGTTGAGCCTCTATCGGCTGACGCGACCGGTGCTGTTCTTCGCGGCGATGGTGTTCGGGCTGACGCTGGTCTTGGCCCAGTGGGGCCAGCCCTGGACGAGCGTCAATCTCAAGACCTTGGCGCTGACGCTCTTGCGGGATCAGCTGACAGTGGCGCTGGAGCCCGGCGTCTTCAACGAGCCGGTGCCCCAGATGGTGATCTACGTGGACGATGCGAACGGGCCCGACGAGGCGCGCGGCATCTTCATTTCCGACGACCGCAATCCGGCCGATCCGAAAGTCATCGTGGCGAGCCGGTACATGATGTTGAGCGAGACCGGCAGCAGCCAGGTGGGGCTGCGGCTCATTCACGGCACGATCCACAGCCGGCCGCATGAGCCGGCGCAATATCGGCAGATCGGCTTCGAGACCTACGACCTCAGGTTGGCCCTGGATCAACGGCTGGCGCCGCCGACCCCGGAGCGGCTGCCGCGTCCGGCGCTCATCGAGCGGCTCGATCAGGTGGGGTGGAACGATCCGATGCTGCTGCGGCAGTTGCTGGAATCCTACAAGGATCTAGCGTTCCCGACGGCCGCCTTGGTGCTCGGCATGTTGGGGGCGCCACTCGGCATCGTCTCCCGCCGTTCGGGTCGGACGGGCGGGTTCACCATCGGCGTCGTGGTCGTGGTGGCCTATTATGTGCTGAATGTGATTTGCGAATCGATGGTGACCACGCGGGTGATCCATCCCTTTCTGGGCGCGTGGCTGCCGAATCTCATCTTTGCGGGCGGGGCCCTGTGGCTGTATGTGCGCATGAACGCGCGGTAAGGGGACCGGCGGCATGACGATTCTCTTTCGCTATCTGCTGCAAGAGTTCGTGAAGGTCTTCACCGCCTGCTTTGCGGGGCTGATGACGGTCTATCTGGTGGTGGACTTCTTCGAGAAGGTCCGGGCCTTCATTCGATTGGACACCGACTTCCACAACATTCTGCTCTACTTCCTCTACAAGTCGCCGACCATTGCCATGCAGTTGGCTCCGTTGGCGATTCTGATGGCCACCTTGCTGACGCTGGGGTTGCTCGCGCGGAACCATGAGCTGACGGCCATGCGGAGCTGCGGCGTCGGGCCGATGCGGATCGCGGCGCCCTTTCTAGCCTTCGCCGCCGTCGCCGCCTGCTCGATGTTCGGCTTGAGCGCGGTCTTCGCCCCGCTGGGCGCGGCCAAGGCCGACTATGTGCGCAATGTCCTCATCGAGAAGAAGCAACGGCCGGTGGCCTTGAAGACGCATCGTCCCTGGATTCTGGCTGGCAATCAGACCTTGGTGAACATCGAGCATGTGGGTTCCGAAGAGGGGACGCTTCGCGGCGTGAGCGTCTATCAAGTCGGCCCCGACTTCAGATTGACGGAGTTGGTGGAGTCCCGCGAGGCCCGCTACACGGAAAAGGGCTGGATGTTGCAGGACGTGACCCGCCGGACCCTGGACGCGAACGGCGCGACGGTCACCGAGCACTTTCAATGGTGGCCGGTGGCGATCTCGCAGAAGCCGGAGGAGTTCCAATCCTGGTTTTCCGCCAAGTCCGACGAGCTCACCTTGGCGGATCTGAAGGCCCATGCGGATCGCTTGCGTCTGGACGGCTACGGCTACGTGCGCTATCTCACCGACTACTATGTCGCCGCCAGCTATCCGCTCAGCGGGATCGTCATGGTGGTGTTGGGCTTGGCCTTGGGACGCCAGATGGGCGGGCGGCGCCGGGCCGGCATCGCGCTCGGCATCGGGTTGGCGCTCGGCATCGGGTTCCTCTATTGGACGGCCCAATCCGTGACGATCGCGTTCGGACGCAGCGGCGTGCTGGCGCCGTTTGTTGCAGCCACGATCGCCCATCTGTTATTTCTCATGTTCGGCAGTTACCTGTTTCTCCGCGTTCGGCAGTGACGGGGGCCCCCGCCGACGGTGGCGGGAGGGGAGGGGAAGCGTGACGAGTTCCGCCAAGACGATCCGTCTCGATGCCATCGCCCAGGCGGTCGGCGGCCGGTTGATCGGCAAGGGCGACCTGGCGATCGCCGGCGTGGCCGGCCTGGAAGACGCCGGCCCGACCCAGTTGACCTATGTGAGCGCCGACCGGTTCCTCAGCGCAGCCCGCGCCTCCCGCGCCGCGGCCTTCGTGACGCATACAGACGCGCCGGAGCTGGAGCGGCCGCACATCGTCGTGTCGAATCCCTCCTATGCCTTCGCCGTCATCGTGCAACAGTTTTTCGTCGCCCCGCCGGTTCCGAGGGGAATTGCGGCGCAGGTGCATCGCGGCGAAGGGGTGACGATCGGCGATCACCCGTCGATCTGGCCGAACGTGACGCTCGGCGATCGGGTGAGGCTGGGCCATCGAGTGACCCTGTATCCCGGCGTGTTCCTGGGCGACGACGTGGTGGTCGGGGATGAGACGGTGCTCCATCCCAACGTGACCGTGCGCGAGGGCTGCCGGATCGGCAGCCGCGTGATCGTGCATGCCGGGACGGTGATCGGGAGCGATGGCTTCGGGTACGTGCAGCATGAGGGCCGGCATCAGAAAATTCCTCAGGTCGGTATCGTCGTGATCGAGGACGATGTGGAGCTCGGCGCCAACGTGACGATCGACCGGGCCACCTTTGGGACAACGACGATCAAGCGCGGGACGAAGGTGGACAATCTTGTCCAGATCGCCCACAACGTGACCATTGGAGAGCACAGTATTCTCGTTGCGCAGGTCGGCGTCGCCGGGAGCACGACGCTGGGTCATCATGTGGTGGTGGGGGGGCAGGCGGGCCTCAACGACCACATTACGATCGGCGATCAGGTCATGATTGCCGCCAAGTCCGGCATCACGAAGGACGTGCCGTCGCGCCAGGTGATGTCCGGCTATCCCGCCCAGCCGCACGACCAGATGTTGCGCATCTGGCAGGTGACGGCGCGACTGCCGGAACTGCGCAAGCAGCTCCGCGATCTGGAACGGCGGCTGGCTGCGCTCGAGAAGGATCGAGGACTGAGGACTGAGGACTGAGGACTGCCCGGACCTCGTCACTTCTTCGGCGCAAAGATATCCCGCCAGCAGTAGAGTTTGGCCCAGAAGAATCCGGCCCAGGGCAGCGTAAACCCGGCTGCAAAGTACACCTCCCCCAACGCGACCGCCAAGGCGCCCGCTCCGAACAGTCCCAGCAATCCTGCGGCATAGAGCCAGGGCACGAGTGTGCGTCCGGGATGCTCGACGTGGGGGAGCACGACGGCTTTCAAAGACTGTTTCCCCTTGCCGGCGGGTTTCATGCGGTTGGCGAAATGAGCAGGGTAGTTGAAGAGCAGATAGCGGTGGTACCGCGTCTGGCCCCAGCCCAGCATGGCGCCGGCGACAATCAACAGGGTGCTCTGGAGAAAAGTCCACCAGCCGTAGCGGTCGGCCACGAACTGGAAGATCAACGTGGCCGCGCCGGCGAGCATGAAGATGAGTCCGAGCACGCTCGATGGAAATAAAATGTGCGACTTCACGTATTCGCGCGCCTTCTCCTGTTCTCCCTCAAGTCGTTTGGCGGTCACCAGCTTCGGCATGCACGGTTCTCCTGAACGAGCGGCGTCGAGCCGGGCTGATTATACCGGGAGCCTGGCTGGGCTGCACCAGTCCTGATGCGGTCGATCGTGACCGGTGTACGCGAAAGCCTGCGCCTGACGCTGTGTTTAACATGGGGACCTGCTCCCGCTCCGCTTTCAGCAAGCGTTCAAAAGGCCTTGACCGAGTTTTCTTTGGAAATTTTGCCAGGTCGATGATTTTTAGATCTCAGAGACCAATCAAATCATAAGGTTATGGGCAATCAATAAAGTGGCGCGCGAGATAGTTCGTGTGGAAGCCTTGTCCGTATCATCGTCGAGAAATAGTTGTCCCCAAGAATTGGGGAACGGTTGGGGATAAGCATGTGTATGGAAACTCACTAAGGGGGCAAGAGGCGGCATCAAGCAGATTGCACAAAAAATAGGCAGTGATTGTATTGAGAAATGAATCAGTTAGACGGACTTGTGGGACGGTTCGCGGAAGAGCCACTAGGCGTTGGGGCGAGTCCTCGTTCGGGAAGTTTTCTGCTCTCGGGGATTTCCCTGAGACCATTGCGCGCCGAACGTCGAGCAGGGACCGCAAGACATGCGAGAAATGCCGGAAATGTGGCCAAGGAACCGGCTTCGGCGGGATTTGTTATTGACAAGAGAAAAACGGGTATGGTAAACGCTGCGCGGTTTTTGAGTGAGGTTTCATGGCTGAGTCGTAGCAAGGCATACCGCAGGGGGGAGACCCTTTGCGGTATTTTTTTGCCCGGTGGCTGGTTGGTCCGTGCCGGAGGGCGGGCCAGCTCAACCGGGTGGTTGGGAGTACTGAAAGGAGGGTCGCGTGAGGAGCAACGGGACTGTGAAATGGTTCAACGATCGGAAAGGATTCGGCTTCATTCGTCTTGAGAGCGGTGAGGACGTCTTCGTCCACTATTCCGCTTTGCAGGGAGAAGGGTTCAAGACGTTGAAGGAAGGGGAAAGCGTCGAGTTCGATATCGTACAAGGCGCCAAGGGGCCGCAGGCTGCCAACGTGGCTCGCAAAGCGGTCTAGGCGAGTCCTCACGTCGACTCTCCCGCTGGGAGTCGAGCGACAGCTCGGGCCTGCCGGATGAAGATCCGGCAGGCCCGAGTCTTTTTCAGGGCGTTTCTCTTGTGATGGGGTGCGAAGGGTCATCGGTCGTCAGGTATCAGTTTTCAGTCAAGTCAGAACTGTACACTGAGAACTGATAACTGATCACTGCCTGATCTTCCTCAGGCGACCTGGTTCGGCGCCGGGCGGCCGTCCCACACGGCGAGGATATTCTCCACGCACATCATGCCCATGCGCATGCGTGTTGTCGCCGTCGCGGACCCCAGATGCGGCAGCAGTACGACGTTCGGCAGCGCGCGCAAGCCTGGGTGAATCAGCGGCTCCTGCTCGTACACGTCCAGCCCCGCGCCTGCCAGCCGTCCCGCCTGCAGGGCGGCGACCAGGGCCTCTTCATCGACGATCGGACCGCGGCTGGTATTGATCAGATAGGCGGAGGGTTTCATCCGATGCAGTTGAGGCGCGCCGATGAGGCGCCTCGTCTCGGCCGAGAGCGGCACATGGAGGCTGAGGAAGTCCGCCTGCCCCAGGAGCGAATCGAGATCGCACGGCTGCCAAGCGGCTGAACCTCCCGTGGAAACCGGTCGCCGACTCGCATACAGAATCCGCATGCCGAAGCCTTCAGCGCGCCGCGCCACGGCTTGGCCGATCCGTCCCATGCCGACGATGCCCAGCGTGGCGCCGGCCACATCTGCGCCGAGCAACTGCGTCGGTTCCCAGCCGGTCCAGGCGCCGGACCTGGCCAGGCGATCCCCCTCCGTGATCCGCCTCGCGACCGCCAGCATGAGGGCCCAGGTTAAGTCCGCCGTGGCATCCGTGAGCACGTCGGGGGTGTTGGTGATGACGACACCACGGGCGCGGGCGGCGGCGAGGTCGATGTTGTTATAGCCGACCGCGCAGTTGGCGAGAATGCGCAGTCGCGGCGCCTGCGCCAGCAACTCCGCCGTGATCGATTCGGTCAGGGTGCAGATGGCGGCCTCGGCCTCGCTCAGGCCTTGTGCGAGATCCACGGGGGAGGGCGGGTCGGGAGTCGGGTGATTGAGCAGCTGGAAGCGAGCGGCAATGACGGCCATGACCGCTTCGGGCAGGAGACGAGAGACGTAGAGTTTGGGACGGAGCATGGGTGCGATGAGTCGGTGAAAACGACCGCATGCTACTGAAAGGGTTGTGCCTGTGCAAGGATACAAATTGGTTTGAAGATTCAATCACTTGTGCTTGCAAGAGAGACGCGCTTGCCTTGACTTCCAGAAAGTCGCTTTGCTACAGTGCGCGGTCCGACCCGTAGATGCGCTTCTGGCATACCTTCGGGACCCTTCATGAACCTTGAGGGACTTATGAACACCAGCCTCTGGAACGACGAACCGGTTACCGCGAAATATCTCCTGTCCGCACTGCCGACGACGGACGACTGGGGCGCCGGCGGCGGGACTACCGCCGAAGACCTTCCTCCCGCTCCCGCCAACGTGGCGGCCAAGCCTGGGAACTCCCGCGTGACGCTCACCTGGGACCCGGTCCCCGGGGCCCTGTACTACAACGTCTACTACCTGACCTCGAAGGGGGTCCAGATCAAGTTTTCCGATCTGACGAGACCGGTGGCCTCGGCCGAGGATTTTGCGGCCAAGGTCGGGGTCACGAAAGAGAAGGGCACGTGCATCGAAGGGCCGAGTTCCCCCTACATCCATGAGGACCTGGCCAACGGGACTTGCTACCACTACGTCGTGACGGTCGTGACCGAGAAGGGCGAGAGCAAGGAGTCTCCGGAAGTCATGGCGATTCCTTCGCCCTACCTCGTCGCCATGGTGTTCGGGCGGGAAGGGGTGGACGACGGCGAATTCAAGTCGCCTACCGGCGTGGCCCTCGACAAGGACGGCAATATCTTCATCGCCGATACCGACAACCACTCCATCCAGAAATTCGACAAGGACGGCACGTTCGTGGCCCGCTGGGGCAGCGAACCCTCCTCGGCGGAGGGCGGGTTCTACTATCCGCGCGGGCTGGCCGCGGGGCTGGACGGGGACGTCTACATCGCCGACAGCGGCAACAACCGCGTGCAGCGCCTGGGGCCCGACGGCACCGTGATGAACGCCTGGGGCAAATTCGGCTTCGCCTGGCGGGGCGCCGACATCGGCAAATTCGACGTGCCCTGGGGCCTGGCCACCGACAAGGACGGCAACCTCTTCGTCTCCGATACGAGTAATTCCCGCATCCAAAAGTTTCAGCACGACGGGACGCCGGTCATGAAGTGGGGGCGCGACGGCAGTTTCGACGGCGCGTTCTTCTATCCGCGCGGCATCGCCGTGGACTTCGTGGGCAATGTGTTCGTGGCCGATGAAGGCAACCACCGCATCCAGAAGTTCGATCCGCGCGGGAATTTCCTGGCCAAGTGGGGCAAGGAAGGCAGCGGTCCCGGGCAGTTCAAATCCCCCTGGGGCATCGCCTGCGACGCCTTGGGGCACGTCTATGTCGTCGACAGCGCCAACCACCGCGTGCAGAAATTCGACGGCAACGGGACCTTCATCTGCTCCTGGGGCAACCGCGGCATCCATGAGGGCCAGCTGAATTTTCCGTCGGGCGTGGCCGTCGACAAGTCGGGCCAGGTGTTCGTCGTCGACAGCGGGAACAATCGCGTGCTGGTGTACAAGCCGACCGAAGAAGAGCTCGCCAAAGTGCAGCAACCGAAGGCGGCGGAATCCACCGACGCCCCGACGCCCCGCAGTCTGGCGGCGAAGGCGGGCGACACGGAAGTGACGATCAGCTGGATGGCGGTGCCCAAGGCGGTGTCCTTCAATCTCTACTTTCACACGATGCCCGGCGTGACCAAAGAGTCGGGCACCAGAATCGAAGGCGTCACCAGCCCCTTCGTGCATGCAGGGCTGACGAACGACACGCCCTACAGCTACCGCCTGTCCGCCGTCTATGAAGACGGCGCGGAGAGCGAGCTCTCCGGAGAGGTGACCGCCACGCCGGTCTTGATCGATATGACGGCGCCGCAGAATCCCTACG
>CAYZTJ010000070.1:0-17492 GCA_964481215.1 uncultured Nitrospira sp.
GAGGCGGCAAAGAGCGACTTGAACGACGGATCCGCGTCGACGACGGCCTTCACCGTTTCGTTGCTGAGCAGATACTCCCAGGCCTGCGGCGTGGCGCCGTTCACCTGATCGAACCACTTGCGGGCCTCGGTCAAGTTGTCCAGCATCGCCTTGTTGTCGCGCGCGGGCATGAAGACCCGGCTGTAGGCCATGGTGTAGGCGGCCGTGAACTTGTCGATCGGCCGGTCGGCGGTCGTGAGCGCCTGCTCCGCTTCTTTATACGCCTGGTCGATGTTGGGATCGTCCAATCGCCGGTTCCAGGCCACCTTCAGAATGCGCGACCAGGCCAGTTCCACGAGCACGCGGGCCCGCACCTGCGCGCGCTCGGGCGGCAACTCTTTCAAGAGCCGCTCGTGCGTCTCGATCGCGGCGTCCTGGTCGAGGTTCCAGCGATAGGCCACGCCGAGCCGCAAGCGGTTTTCCAAATCCTCGGGATGCACCTTGGCCAACTGCTCCATCGCTGGAATCATGCGCAGCAGGTAGTCCGCTTCGGTGATATTCCGGTATCCGCCCATCTCCATGCCGATCGAGAGTGACGTCCGCGAGGTATGGGCATGGTTGTCCCAATAGAACTCGCCCAGCCGGTTGGCGAGGGTCACATCGCTGACTTGCACCGGCCGCGTCGCCTTGGCCGAATCGAGCACGAGGTTGTAGAGGTCGCGCGAGAGGGCGCTGAGCGCATCGGCCTGGCTTGGGTCGATCGCCAGCACGCGGTTGAGCAGGGACACCCGGTCGCGCACTTCGGGCAGGAGCACGGCCCGTCCCACTCCGGCGAGGAGCGTGCCCGCGGCCTCCTCCGCCTTCCACCATTGTCCGGAGTTGGCCTCGTAGCCCGGCGCCTCCGTCACAAACGGAATGGGCACATCCCCGCCTTCGATCGCCTGGCTGCTCACCACCGCCATGTCCCCCGGAAACCCGAGCTTCTTCAAGCCGGAGAGCACGACCCATCGCAGCGTGAGAGCCTTGATGGTCGTGATCGGCCGTTTGACCGTGTTCGCGAACTTGTACGCCTCAGGTGCATAGCTGATCGGAGAAAGAATCGGGTCCTGATAGGAGACACGCGTCCGCACCAGGGTCGCATGCGCCACCAAAATCGGCCCGCCGGACTGCAGCCGGAACGAGGCGGCCGGCATCGGTTGACGGCCCAACACCTCGATGTGCAGGCCGCTCCCGGGCGGAGACTGCCCGAGTTGCGGCATCACGAAGGTCGAGGGCGGATAGGCGCTGAGCTCCTCCTGATAGAACACGAGATGGCCCTTGCCCGGCCAGATCGTATCCAGGGCGCGGTCCTTTTGATCGATCGCGCGCGCATGGAGGCCCTCCAGGCCGTCGCGACATTGCGCATAGTAGGCGTCGGTGTCCGCCGGATAGGCCGCGACCGGCTTGGCTTGACCGGCGCGCAGCCGATAGAGGCAGCGGAAATCCAGCCGCCCCAGCGTCCGGGTATCGCCGGCCGCGATGCCTTCGGCAAACTGTTTGGCCGTGGCGGAGGCGTCGTCGAGTTTTCCTGTGGCCGCCTTGTGCTTGCCGCCGGAGGCGGCGGCCCAGGCGCCGTCGCCGATGAGGTTCAGCAGGGAGATGACGAAAATGGCACACCAGCCATATGAAAGGGGTCGACGGATTGTCGGCATAGCGCGGTCCTTCCCAAATAAAAAAAGGGTACGTACTTTAGCATGGCGCGCCCGCGATTAGAAAGGGGCCGGGCCGCCACGGAGAAGGCCTAGCCGAGGCTCAGTTGGTCTGTGGGGGACGGGGTGGGGCCGGGGTTCCCGGCTTATAGAAGCGCACGAAACTGCGCACGTAGGCGAGCACGTCCTGCTGCTGGGCTTCGGTGAGCCGATCCTTCCAGGGCGGCATGGCGGTCCGGGGCTTGCCGTTGGCGATCACCGCCAGGAGTTCCTGATCGGACTTGATTGACGTGGCGGCGGAGATCAAGCTCGCGGGTCTGGGCGAAAGATAGGGCGATTCCGGACCATCGCCCCGACCCTGGGGTCCGTGGCAGGAGACACAATGTTGCTCATAGATCGCCTTACCGGCGGGGGATTCGGCGCTTGCCTCGACTGCCCAGGCCGACGATCCCCCGACGCCGAAGCCGAGGAGACCAACAAGGCTGAGCCCGGCTGAAGTCAAAGCCAGCCCCGCGTCCCGTCTCACGGCTCGGCCTTTTCCTGCACGACGATGGTGGCCTTCATCTCGTGCCCCGGCATGTCGCACAGGTAGGGGTAGGTGCCGGGACGTTCGGGTACGAATCGGATCTCGGCCCGCCCTTCCGGTGGAATGATGACTCGCCGGAACCCCTGGTCGGTGAACTCCGGCGCCCCGTTGCCGGTAATGTTGAGGCTCACCCCGGCAAAGAGATTGGTCGGCACGAAGGCGTGGAGTTCCGAATCCAAGTTCTGGAACACCAGCTTGGTCTTCCGTCCGCTCTGGAGCGTGACGGTGGGCGGATCGAACTCGCGCAAGCGGATCTTGATGAGGATTTCTTGCTCTTGGGCAGAGGTCGCCGTCGGCACGACGGCGGGCAGCGGCTCGGTCCAACCCGGCAGGGCTGCCACCAGACTCGCGGCCAGGGCCATGGCGATCAAGCCGTTCTTCAGCGTGAGACCATTCATCGTCACCTCGACTGCGTTCATTCTACCGCGCAGGGGAAACGCCCGCCAAGGCGTCTTCCATCGGATCAGTTGGTTCGAGGCAAGAATCGGCTGAAGGATTCGGGCTGGGTGCAGGGTCAGCCCTCGGCCGCGCGGAGAATGTCCTGTCGGAGGACGGTCTTCTCCGACACCGAGAGGGGCTGAGGCTGGTGGTGGCGGCAGAGACCCACGGTCTGCCGCAGGGATTCGACAAAGACTTCACAGTTCGGACAGGCGCCCACGTGCTTGCGGATCTCGGCGCAGACGCTCACGGACAAGTCGTCGTCCAAGTAGGCGGACAAATTGCGGAGGATCTTGAGGCACTGCGCCTTCGAGTGGCCGTGATGGCTGTGCCTCGGCCGACGCAGGGCCCCTCGTCTCGCCCTCACGCGCTTCTTGGCCTTGCTCCTGGTTCCCTTCTTGGCCATGGCATCCCCTCGATCTCAGTGCCGATTGAACCCCTTGGCGCTCAGTTCACGCCTGACGAACAAACGCGCGCGATGGAGGCGGGATTTCACGGCGCGCTCATTGAGCCCCATGATCTCCCCCACGTCCTTCGCGCTCAAGCCTTCCATGTCCCGCAGCACGAGCACCAGACGATATTTCTTGGGCAATTGACTGATGGCGAGAAACAAATGGTCCCGCAGTTCCTTGTTCTCCAGCGCGTCTTGCGGCGAGAGGCCTTCGGTCGGGATCTGCAGGCGGAACTCGCCGTCGGAGGTGGGCACGAATTCGTCGAGCGAGAGCTCCCGATCCGGCTCGCCCTTGCGGCGCCGACGCATCCGCGAGCAGGCATGGACGGCGATCGTATAGAGCCAGGTCGAGGGTTGGGCCTCGCCTCGGAAGTCCTTGAGGCCCCGGAAGGCATTGAGGAAGGTTTCCTGGACGAGGTCTTTCGCGTCGTCTTCTTGCCCGCAGAGCCGGAAGGCGAACCGGTACATCCGGTCCACGTTCTCTTCGTAGAGCCGATCGAAGGCGGCCACGTCGGTGGCTCGGCCGTCGCCGGACGGCGGGATTACCCTTGGACTTCGCATGGACGGCACGGCCAGCACGCGCCTTCCCTCCCCGTCGAATCCCTCATTGCGGAAACGCCCTCGGCTCCTTGACCTGCTGCCAGCCTTCGCCGTTCAGCCCGTGCAGAAACTCGACCAGATTCCGCTTTTCCTCATCCGTCAGCTCGAGCGGAATGACCAACTGATCCTGGTGGGGATTCTTCACGCCGCCCTGATTGTAGAAATTGACCACGTCCTCGAGGGTCTTGAACCGGCCGTCGTGCATGTACGGCCCCGAGCGGGCGATCTCGCGCAGGGTGGGCGTTTTGAAGGCGCCGATGTCTTCCGGATTCTTGGTGACCATATAGCGACCGAGATCCACCTGATTGGTGTCCCAGCCGATCCCCAAATTATGAAATTTCTCGTCCGTCAAGTTGAAGCCCGAGTGGCACCGGGTGCAGCGGGCCTTGCCCCGGAACAGCTCGAGCCCCTTCTGCTGGTTGGACGTCAAGGCCTTGGGGTCCTGCCCGCTGTCGAACCGATCCACCGGGCTGTTGCCGGAGAGGATCGTCCGCTGGAAACTGGCGATGGCCTTCCCCACGTTCGCAATCGTGATGTCTTCGTTGAAGATCGCCTTGAAGAGCTTTTGGTAGCCCACGATCTTCTTCATCTTGGCGACCATTTCATCGTGGCTCGCGAAGCCGTGTTCGATCGGATTGGTGAAGGGCCCGATGGATTGCTCTTCCAAGGTTGCCGCACGGCCGTCCCAGAACTGCGTCGAGCTGAAGACCCGGTTGAGCGAGGCGGGCGCGCTGCGGCCGCCTTTCTGCTTGTGAATGCCGGTCGACACCGGCTGCCCGTCGGTGAACGCGAACTTCGCTATGTGGCAGCTCGCGCAGGCGATCGTATTGTTCTTGGAGAGGCGCTTGTCGAAAAACAGCAGCCGGCCGAGATCGACCTTGTTCTTCGTGAGGAGATTGTCGGCTGGAATGACGATTGCGCTCTCATCCAAGCCGAGCGGCAGCGCCAGCTTGTATTCATCGGTCACCGGCTGCACGGGTTTCGGTTTGCCCTCGGCGCCGACGAGCGCCGGCCAGGCGATCCATGCCAGGCCCATCACGCCGGCGACGACCGTTGCAATCCGTCGGAATCCTGCGATCACCATCTCAGCCTCCCTTTCCTGTCGGGCCGGGGCACGTCCCCGCCCCCATTGTACCCAGCCTTTCGACGCCGCGGCCGACCGTCTCATCTCAGACGCCGACTATGAGAACGAATCGGGAATCTGTCAAGAGTCTCTGGGTGGTTTGCCCGATCACCGGCCCGGCGTCGAGGCCACGGCTTCGTCCTGCGGGGCCACGGCCTCGGCCTGCGCAGGTCGGCGGACGTCCACCAGCCGATAGTAGAGCACCGGGATGACGATCAGGGTGAGCAGCGTTGCGGCGCCGACGCCGAACAGGAGCGACACGGCCAGGCCCTGGAAGATCGGATCGAGGATGATGACGAAGGCCCCGACCATCAAGGCGGCGGCCGTCAAGAGAATAGGACGGGCGCGGATGGCGCCGGCGCGAATCACGGCCTCCAGCGGCGCGACCCCTTCGCGCTCCTGGTGCTGGATGAAATCGACCAGCAAGATGGAGTTGCGCACGATGATGCCCGCCAGGGCGATGAAGCCGATCATGGACGTGGCCGTGAAATACGAACCGGTCGCCCAATGGCCCGGGATGATCCCGATCAGTGTCAGCGGAATCGGGGCCATGATGATCACCGGCGTGAGGAAGGATTGGAACTGGCCCACGATGAGCAGGTAGATCAGCACCATCGCCAGCCCGAAGGCCAGCCCCATGTCCCGGAAGGTTTCGTAGGTGATGCGCCACTCGCCGTCCCATGTCACGGAGGGACGCGATTCGGACCAGGGTTGGCCGGCATAGTGCTGCGCGATCGGTCGGCCGTCTTCGAGCTTCGCAGCTGCGAGCCGTTCGCCGACGCCGAGGACGCCATAGACCGGGCTCTCCGCGCGCTCCGCGCCAGGCCCGCCGACATCGCCCGTGACGTAGACCACCGGCTTCTGATTCTTGTGGTAGAGCGGTTGATCCTGCAGGGTTCGCTCGATCGTCACGAGCTCGGACAGCGGAATCAGCCGTCCACCGGCCCCGCGCATCCCGATCTCGCCCAGGTGTTCGAGGCCGGTCCGTTCCGTGAGCGGCAGGCGCAGGACGATGTGCACGGGGCTCTTCTCATTCGGAAGGTGCAGGAGGCCGACCGGTTCGCCCTGCACCGCCATGCGCACCGTTTTCACGATGTCGTCGGACGCCAGCCCGGCCACCGCCGTCTTCGCCCGATCGACGGCGACGCGAAATTTCGTCTGCTCCGCCTCGACAGAATCGTCTACTTCGATGACGCCCGCCGTCGACCGGAACGCGTCCCGCACCACCGCCGCCGCCTGGCGCCGCGCCGGCTCGTCGGGACCATAGACCTCCGCCACGAGCACCGCCTGCACGGGCGGACCGGGCGGCGCCTCGACGAGCGTCACGGTCGCGCCGTGGGCGTGAGCCAGCCGTTGGATCTCCGGGCGCAGGCGCTGCGCAATCGCATGGCTCTGGGCGGCGCGGCGGTCCTTGGGCGCCAGATTCACCTGAATGTCGGCCTGATGCGGCGCCTCGCGGAGAAAGTAGTGCCGGACCAGCCCGCTGAAGTTGAAGGGCGACGCCGTGCCGACATAGGCTTGATAGTCCCGCACTTCCGGCGCCCTGCGGACGAACTCCGTGAAGACCCTCGTGACCCGGGCGGTGTCTTCCAACGTGGTCCCTTCCGGCAGATCGATCACAACCTGCAACTCGCTCTTGTTGTCGAAGGGCAACATCTTGACCGACACCTGTCTGGTGGCGAACATCGACGCGGCGCCGAGCAAGAGCAGTCCGACGAGGGCCAGGAAGCTCCAGGCCAACCATGGACGCAGGAGCAAGGGCGTCAGGATGGTCCGATAGAAGCGGGCCGCGCGGCCGGTCGGCGCATCGGACTCAGACCCCGCCTGCCCGTGACCCGGCATCGTGACGCCGGCTCGATAACATTGCTGGCAGAACCAGGGCACGACGATGAAGGCGACGAGCAGCGAGAAGAACATCGCGATCGAGGCATTGATCGGGATGGGCCGCATGTAGGGGCCCATGAGACCAGACACGAAGGCCATGGGCAGCAGGGCCGCAATCACCGTGAAGGTGGCCAGGATCGTCGGGTTGCCCACCTCATCCACTGCATGGAGCGCCGCCTCGCGGTGGGCGCGGAGCCGCAGCGTGAGGTGCCGATAGGTGTTTTCGACCACCACGATGGCGTCGTCGACGAGGATCCCGATCGAGAAGATGAGCGCGAAGAGCGTCACGCGGTTGATCGTGTAGCCGATCAGCATCGAGGTGAAGAGGGTGAGCGCCAGCGTGATCGGGATGGCCAGCGAGACGACCATCGCAGGCCTGGGCCCCAAGGCGAGGCCGAGAAAAACCACCACGGCCACGACGGCAATGCCGAGGTGCCAGAGCAGCTCGTTCGCTTTGTCGTCCGCCGTCTCGCCATAGTCTCGCGTGACGGTCACGCGCACGTCGTCCGGAATGACCCGGCCCTTGAGCTCGTCGATCTTGCGAATCACATCCCGCGACACCGTGACGGCGTTCGTCCCCGCTTGCTTGGCAATGGCGATAGTCACGGCTGGAGCTTCGTGAGGGGTCAGAGGTACGGGGTCAGGTGAGGTTCCACTCGCCTCTCGCCTCACGCCTAACGCCTCACGAAACGCCGGCCCCCGGCCGAACCAGACATACTGCGTCGGCTCCGCCGGTCCGTCGATGACCTCCGCCACTTGCCGCACGTAGACCGGCCGCTGCTCCCAGCTCCCGACGACCAAGCCGGTCACATCGTCCTTCGACCGGAGGAATCGTCCCGCCTCCAACAGATAGTCCCTGTTGCCGCTGGAGAAGCGCCCCGCCGACTCGGCGACGTGCTCGCCGCGGATGGCCCCGGCGATCTGCAAGGGATCCAGTCCATAGGCCTTGAGGCGCGCCGGGTCCAGCTGCACCCGCAGTTCGCGTTCGCGCCCGCCGACGAGAAAGCCGCCGGCCGTCGACGGGATCTTCTTCACCTCTTCCAAGACCGTCTCGGCGATCCGCCGGAGTTGGACGTCCGACTCCTGCTCGCTGGACAGCGTCACGGTGACGATCGGCACATCGTTGATGTCGCGCGGCTTGACGTGAAACGGACCGGCCCCCGGTGGAAGCCGGTCCTGGTGCGACATGAGCTTGTCGTAGAGGTCGACCAGGCTCTGCTCCATCGGCTCGCCGACATAGAACCGCACGATCACCAGCGCGCCGTCCGGGCGCGAGATCGAGTAGAGATACTCCACCCCGCGAATTTCCGAGAGAACGCGCTCCATCGGCTTGGTGATCTGCTCTTCGACGACCTTGGCCGACGCGCCCGGGAAGGGAAAGAACACGTCCGCCATCGGCACGACGATCTGCGGTTCTTCTTCGCGCGGCGTGAGCGCCACCGCGAGGAGCCCCAGGAGCATCGCCGCCACGAGGATCAGCGGCGTGAGCTTGCTGCCGATGAACAGCGCCGCGATGCGACCGGAGAAGCCGTACGGCGTACGGGGTGGGGAGTGAGGAGTGTCGGACGCGTCACGCTTCACGGTTCACGCCTCACGGGTTCGCGGGCGTTGTGTCCGCCACTCTGATCTTGGCGCCGTCGGCGCCCTGGTCGCCGGCGAGCAGCACCCGCTCGCCGACATTCACGCCGGAGAGGATCTCGATGTCGCCGTTGAGGCGGCGGCCGACTTTCACCCAGCGCAGTTGAGCGACCTGATCCGGCCCGACGGCGAAGACGCCGGTCAATTGCCCCCGCTCGATCACGGCGCTGGCCGGCACCACCAGCGTGGCCGATTGCCCCTTCTCCAGGCGCAGCCGCCCGAACATGCCGCTCTTCAGGCCCGGCGTCGCCGGCAGATCCACCTTCACGAGGATCGTATGCGTGGCCGGATCGCCGGTCGGCAAGATCTGGGCCACGGTCCCCCGCAAGGGCTCGCCGCCGAGCGCGTCGATCGTCACCGGCAGGGACGCGCCGAGCGCGACGGCCTGCACGTCGCTTTCCGCCACCGTCGCTTCCAGCCGCAGCCGCCGGGCATCCTCGATGGTCACCAGCGGCTGTCCCGGCGAGGCCAGCTCGCCGACTTCCACGTTTTTCTCGGTGACGAGGCCGTCAAAGGGCGCAGTGAGCGTCGTATGGCTCAGGTGAGTGAGCGCGGCCTGGCGCCCCGCCTCGGCCACCTTGGCGGCGCGGCGGGCGTTGTCCAGCTCCTGGCGCGTCGCCGACTCATCGCGAAACAGTTGTTCCATCCGCGCGAGGTGCGCCGCGGCGTTCTCCCCTTCCGCTTCGGCTCGCGCCAAAGCCGAGCGTGCGTCCCGGGGATCGAGCCGAACGAGGGCCTCTCCTTTCTTGACGGCCTGCCCTTCCCGAACCGGCACGGCCTCCACGTTCGCGCGGAGTTGGCTGGAGAGCGCCGCGCGCGACTCGGCCGTGACTTGGCCCGTCACCTCGACGCGAATCGGCACAAGCAGAGACCGGACGGAGGCGACGCGAGCATCGAGGGCGGCCGGCTCCGAGACTGAGGGTCCCGCTTCCGGCGGCGCGGCGCCCCGATCGCAGGCGGCGACCAGCCCGCAGAGGCCCACCAGAAGGCCCGATGCCAGAGCGAAAGAGGGGAAGCGATCCACGGGGCCCTATCCTCGTGACGGCTGGAAGTCGCCGATGGTCAGATCCAACTTGGCCCGCCCCAGTTGAAGATCGTAGATGGCGCGGATGCGATTCTGCTTCGCCTGGTTGAGGGCGAACTCCGCGCTCAGCAGGTCGAGAATGGGCGAGACGCCGGATTGATAGCGATTGGCGACGATGCGCAGATTCTCTTCCGCCTGCGCGATGGCCGTCTGCGTGACCATGATCCGCTCGCTCGCCGCCGCGAGCCCATAGTAGGCGTCCACGACCTCGACCTCGATTTCGCGGCGCTTGGCGTCCATCAGCTCGCGGACTCTGTCCTCCGCCGCCCTGGCCTTTTGCACCTGCGCCTGATCGCTCAGGCCGTTGAAGAGATTGAGGCTCACGATGCCGAGCGCGACATAGTTGTTCGAGCCGTTGGGGCTCAGCGGCGCCGTGTTGTTCAGCTCATAGCTGGTCTGCAGATTGACGTTGGGCAGAAAGGCCGAGCGCGCCATCTGCACCCCCACATGGCTTTTCTTCAGATCCATCGCCAAGGTCCGATAGTCGGGCCGCTGTTCCAGGGCGCGCGAGACCAGGAGATGCAGGTCGAGCGTGCGTCCCTCCTCGACCGCCAGCGGCTTCGCGGCATCCACTTCTTCGTCGAGTCCGATCGCGTGGCGCAGGCCGATGGCGGCCACGCGCACGGCCTGGTCGGCGCGGATGGCATCCTCCCGCAAGCCCGCAAGGCGGACATCCGCTTGCAACAGCTCCGATTTCACCGCGACGCCGTTTCTGACGCGCGACTGGATGTGTTTGACGTTGGCTTGCGCGATCTGCACCGAGTCGCGCGCCACCGCCAGCATGGCCTTGGCCATCACGAGATCGTAGTAGGCCTTGGTGACCAGGAAGAGCACGCGCTGCTGCGCCTGCGCGAACTGCTCGGCCGAGGCCTCCTGCCCGATCTCCGCCAACTGCACGCCGAGCTTTTCCCGACCTCCGTTGTAGACCGGCTGGGTCAGCGTCACGGCCGAGCGGTAATTTTCGGTCGAGCCCGGCCGATTCAACGTGGTGGTGTTGAAGTCCGCGGAGGTAAAGCGCCCCTGGTTGAGAATCAGTCCGAAGGCTTGGGCCGGATTGTTGGTGTTCGCGAAGGTCTCGCTGACGTCGACCTTGGGGAGATAGGCCGCGCCGGCGATGCGGCGTTCCGCGTCCGAGGATTTCAGCTCCTGGCGCGACGCCTTCAAGACCGGACTATGGTGTTGGGCCAGAGCGATGGCCTCCTCGAGGCTCAGACTCTTTGCGGCTCCAACGACGGCGGGCTGAATAGACAGGGCGAGGATCAGCCCCACCGCCCCCATCATCCGTCTGTCGTTGCGGTCCCGATGCGACATGGCACGCTCGTGAAGACCCGCCGGCCCCATGCGAACTGTGAGGCGACCCGACCCGAAAGGATTCAGGGCCAATTCACTCTTACTCCAAGGTCCCGGATCTGTAAAGAAAATGCGTGAAGTTCTGCGGGGTTGGAATGGGGATCACAAGAACGGAGGCACGGAAACGATGAGGGGCTACGCGGCGGAGGGAGGCGCGTCCGGTTCTGCGTATTCACTGGAGGCGCCCGCCCATTGCGCCAGGACGGAGCCGAGCGTCTGCAACTGCAGCGGCTTGCTCACGTAGTCGTCCATGCCGGCGGCCAGGCACCGGTCTCGATCGCCTTGAAGGGCGTTGGCGGTCATAGCGATGATGGAGCTGCGTCGCGCGCCCGTGGCTTCGCGCTCGCGGATCAGCCGGGTGGCTTCAAAGCCGTCCATGTCCGGCATGTGGCAGTCCATCAAGATGGCCACGTAGGACATGCGGGCGATCGCCTCCAGCGCCTCGCGGCCGTTGGAGGCCAGGTCCACTCCGTAGCCGAGCTTCTGGATCATCCGCACGACGACCTTCTGATTGATGACGTTGTCTTCCACCACCAGCACTCGGCCGCGAGCCTGGGTCTCGGTCTCCCGCAGGCTGTGCCGCGTCACGAGGCCCGGCGCATCGCCGTTGGAGTCCGCCGCGGGGCGTTTGGCGCCCATCACCACGGTCAATGCATCGTAGAGTTGGTACTTGCGGATCGGCTTGGTGAGATAGGCCTGCACGCCGGCCTCTTCGGCTGCGCTCGCGTCGCCGCGCTGTCCCATGGCCGTGACGATGACCAGCCGGATGCCGGCCAGGCCGGGGTCTTCTCGGATCTCCGCGGCCAAGGCCAGTCCGTCCATCTCCGGCATCTTCACGTCGAGGATCGCGAGACGGAAGGGCTGCCCCAGGGCCGCCGCCGCCCGGAGCAGCACGAGCGCCTGCGGGCCGCCCGGCGCGGTCTCATGCGGCATCTCCCATTCGTGGCAATATTGGCCGAGAATGAGGCGATTGGTCGCATGATCGTCCACGATCAAGGTGCGCACGCCGCGAAGATCCGTCCAGGCGGGCGCCTCCCCTCCCGTGGCCGTCGCCGCGCCGAAGGGAATCGAAAACCAGAAACGGCTCCCGCGCCCCGGCTCGCTCGTGACGCCGAAGGTCCCGCCCATGAGTTCCGCGAGCTGCTTGCAGATGGCGAGGCCCAATCCCGTCCCGCCGTATTTCCGAGTCACGGAGCCGTCGCCCTGCACGAAGGACTGGAAGAGCCGGCGTTGCACTTCGGGCGTCATCCCGATGCCGGTATCCCGCACGGAAAAGTGTAGCCACACTGTTCCCTGCCGTCGTTCGTCGTTCGTGAAGCGCATCTCGTTCCCGGACTCGGTCGCTTCACGCCTCACGGATGACGCTTCACGCACTTCGACCGCCACTTCGCCCTGATGCGTGAACTTGACCGCGTTCCCGACGAGGTTCACGAGGATCTGGCGGACTCGGCCCGGGTCGCCCCTCAACTGGGAGGGGACATCCGCATGGATCACGCAGCAGAGCTCCAGGCCCTTCGCATAGGCCGAGCCGGCTAGGATCGACACCGCATCTTCGACGGTCGACCGCGGATTGAAGTCGATCGGCTCGATTTCCAAGCGGCCGGCCTCGATCTTCGAAAAGTCCAGGATGTCGTTGATGAGGGTCAACAGCGACTCTCCGGAAGTCTGCAGGGCATCGGCGAGTTCCCGCTGTTCCACCGTCAAGGGCGTATCGAGCAGCAGGGCGGTCATACCCAGCACGCCGTTCATGGGCGTGCGGATCTCATGGCTCATGGTCGCCAAGAATTGCGATTTGAGCCGGGAGGCTTCCATGGCCTGATCGCGCGCGTCCGCCAGGGCCGCCGTGGAGCGGGCCAGGCGCTCGGTCTGTTCCGTGACGACCTGTTCGTACACCAGAAGGAGTTGCTCCTGTGCCGTGATCTTGGCCCAGTAGCGGCTGTCCTCCGACGGAAAGGCCTGAGACCGCGTCCGCGACGGCCCGGGCGCCGGCTCGAACACCGCCTGGGGTTCGAAGGGGAGCGCGGCAAGCTTGACGCAGGGCGCCATGGCTCGAAACATCGACGCCGTATCCTCGGAGATCGGCACCGTCGAGAAGAGGATCACCGCGAAGAGTTCTCCGCCCGGGAGCGTCCCCCCGAAGCCCAGCACCGATTCGATGCCGTACCGCCGCACAAAGTCCTCCTGGACCGGCACGTAGGGGCTCCCCTTGGCCTCCTTGACGTGAAACACGTTGTAGCTGTGCTCCTGGCGATCCAGCAGCAGGCTGCCGCCGGGCTTGACCAACGTCGGCAACAGGGCGGGATCGAGCTGATGGAAGAGCTGCGCGAACATCGGCAGCTGCGCCACGGTCGCTTCATCCAGAAGCGGAATCGCCCGGAATCGTTGCGAGCGGGAGGGCTCGTTCCAGTCCGGCTCCAGGCCCGCGCTGCCCATCAGCGTGAGACAGCGAACCTCCGGGTCGAGCTGATCCCGGCCAAGTCGTTGCTGCGCCGCCGCCTGTCGCACAGGGTCCAAGTCGCGATAGGGATGCGTCTTGAAGAACCGCACCAGCGGGCAGGCCGGAGGGCCCGAGGCGGCCACGGTGAGATGCTCGTGGAGATAGCGCGTCACGCGGCCGGCGACGGCTTCGAGGCTGGAGGCGCCGACACCGAGGCGGCGGAGCCCCGCCCCGCAGGCGGCCATGTCATGAAGCGCAAATGTTGCGAGGTCGAACATCGTGTGCGTCGGGCGAGCGTGGGCACAGCAAAGTCAATCGCCCCCGGAAAGATATCGGCCGGAGGGGACCCAACCTGTACGGGCGGTCACGAACGGAGAGAAAGATGAACGAACTGGCTATTTCTTTCGGACCATCAGGCGAAGGGGGGTGCCTTGGAAGTCGAACTCCTCGCGCAGCCGATTCTCCAAGAACCGCAGGTAGGTCGGGGTGATGTTCTCGGGATGCCCCACGAACAAGGCGAAGGCGGGGGGTTTGGTCGCCACTTGGGTCATAAAGACCGAGCGGACCGTCTTGGTCGGCTTGCCCTTGCGCACCGGCAGGGGATGGGTCTCGACCACGCGCTGCAGAAACTGATTCAAGGGGCCGGTGGACACGCGCGTCGTGAAGGTCTTGATGACTCGATCCAAGGCCGTAAAGAAGTTCGGCAGCACATCGGCGGTGAGCGCCGAACCGTAGAGCACGGGCGCCCAGGGCAGGAAAGACAGCTTGCGATGCAGATCCAGCTCGAACTTTTCTCGCGCCGCCGGATTCGACCGCTGCAAATCCCACTTATTCACGACGATCAGGCAGGCCCGGCCTTGGCGGAGGGCCAGCCCGGCGATCTTCGTATCCTGCTCGGTGATCCCCTCGACCGCGTCCAGCAGCAGCACCGCGACGTCCGACCGGCCCATGGCTTTCATCGCGCGGAGCACGCTGTAGCCTTCGATGCCCCGCTCGATCTTGCCGCGGCGGCGGATGCCGGCCGTATCCGTGAAGAGATAGGTGCGGTTTCGATAAGTGACGTAGGTGTCGATGGCGTCGCGCGTGGTGCCGGGCACGTCGCTCACGACGACCCGCGCTTCCCCGGCGAGGGCGTTGATCATCGTCGACTTGCCGACGTTCGGGCGGCCGACGATCGCGACGCGCGGCGGCGCGGCGGCCTCTTCGCTCTCCGGCGTCTCCGGGAGCCGCGCGCGAACGGCCTCCAAGAGGTCGTCCACGCCCAACCCATGTTCGGCGGAGACGGGAAAGAGCCGGTCGCGCCCCAGGCGATAGAAGTCCGCCAGCAGCGATTCGGTTTTCGGCGTATCGATCTTGTTCACGGCGATAAACAGCGGCTTGGGCACCTTGCGGAGCAAGTCGACCAGCTCCTGGTCGGCCGGCGTCAGGCCGGCGCGGCCATCGACCAAGAGAATCAGCACGTCGGCTTCGGCGATGGCGATCTGGGACTGCTGCTTGATCAGCGCGGCCATGCCGGCGGACGCCGCCGGATCGAGCCCGCCGGTATCGACCAGTCGAAAGGGACGCCCCAGATACGAGCCGTCCGCATAGTGGCGATCGCGCGTGACCCCGGGGATGTCGTCCACGATCGCGGCGCGGGCGCCTAGGATGCGATTGAACAACGTGGACTTGCCCACGTTCGGCCGGCCGATGACGGCGACGATCGGCAAACGTGAGGCGTCAGGCGTAAGGGGTAAGGAGAACATGCGTCTCGTTGAGATGGGTGGATTCAGCTTCGCCTAGAAGGCGGGACCGTAACACAGGAACAGCCACAAGACAACGCGAGGGGCTCACGCTATACTCCGAGTTGATGACACCTCACGCCTCACCCCTAACCCCTCACGTCGTTTCGTGGGATCTCATCGAGGACGTGCTGCTCGACATGGACGGCACGCTGCTCGATCGCCACTTCGACAACTTCTTCTTCGAAGAGGAGTTGCCCCGGCGCTACGCCGCGCTGCACGGACTGGCCTTCGAGTCGTCCCGCGATCACCTCATGGGACTCTACCGCTCGGTCGAGGGCGAGCTGGATTGGACGAACCTCCGCTATTGGAGCGGCCGCATCGGCATCGACGTCGTGGCCATGACGAAAGAGCTCGACCACATGATCGGCTACCTCGACGGCGCGGAGACGTTTCTCCAGAGACTGCGGGGGCTGGGCAAGCGGGTCGTGATCCTCACCAACGCCCACCGGGCCGGCGTGGACATCAAGTGCGCGAAGACGGGCATCGATCGGTATGTGGATCGGATCGTCGACGCCTTCGAGGTGGGCTGCTTGAAGATGCGGGATGCCTACTGGCCTCGCTGCCAGCAGCTCGTGGGATTCAACCCGGCCCGCTCGCTCTACGTGGACGACGATGAGGCCTGCCTCGCGGCGGCCCAGGCCTACGGCATCGGCCACATCTGGCACAGCGCGAAGTCCAGCTCGCAATTGCCGCCGCAATTCTCGCCTCGCTTCCGCTCCATCACCACGGTCGCCGATCTGATTGTGTCCGCGTCAGTTCATCGCGCCGGTTCGCCTGGCTAGCCCACATTGTTCATGACGGTTCGTGACGAAACCGCCGAGACGCCAGGCGAGACGGGCACACGGAGCCCGGGGACTGACACCCTTCGCCGCGTCTGCGCGTGGTGTCTGTCCCCGTCCGAACCGGGACAGGCACCGTCGCGGACGACGGAGCCAGTCCCTGAACAGTATGTTGAGGCCACGAGGGGCGAGCCCGCCCAGCCGGATGCCTTAAGGCGCAACCAGCCTTGTCGCAGCCGGGGGACCCGTTGCTCTTCCGTCGCAACGGGTCGAACGGCGGTTGCAGGAGAAGGGTCATGAACAATGTGGGCTAAAATTCATCGGCGATGCGGTCGAGATCGTCGAGCTCCGTGAGCGAGGAGACGACCGGGCTCGTGGGATCGTTCGTAAAGGACTGCCCGAAGTGCAGGATGCCGAGGTTGCGGGTGAGCAGCTTCTGCAGCCGGCATTGAGCCAGTCCGCGGTCGGCCGTCTGCAGCCCGAACCACTCGCCGTGCGGGACGTGCGTCGGCGCGATGGCCGGATCGAGCCGCGCCGTGGACACCACGGCTACTTTTGGACGGATGGACCGCGCGTTGAATGCGAAGGCCCATGCTTGGTTCTCGACGTACAGATCCTCCGCGGTGAGGCCGATCACCGTCGCCCGCTCGTCGGCCAGCAAGTCGGCGTACTTCCGCTGAACGCGCTCCACGAGCCGCTGGCCCATCAATTGATGGCGGCGGGCGTCGCGCAGGTCGGCGGTGAGCGGAACCGCCGGCAGCAGATCGATCTTCAGCCCGAACTTTTTCCGATAATAGACTCGCAACGAGTGGAGCTGCCCGGCCGGAACCTTGCCGATCGGCACCAGATAGACGAATCCCTGCGCGTCCGGGATGCGCGCGGCGCGCGCGGCGGGGTCGCCGCAGTTGGCCGACGGATGGTGATGCACCGTCAGCGCGGCGCCGAGGGCCGCGGCCAGTCCCGTTCCCCAGGCGAGTCGCTTCAGGTGCAGGCGGACATTCAGTCGTCGGAACCGGGTGGCCGCGGGCCAAGCCGGCGTGGGGGGTCGCCATCGAGATCGTCTGGTGTAGATCCGGGCATCATGGATGCGCCGCAAGGGCTTCAGCATCCGCCGCTTGAACGCCCCTTCCAGGATGAACAGACTCGTGTGCGGCGGGGTTTGGAGCCCAACGGACAGTTGTGCGCCGAGATTCTGGGTCTTCCCGTCGTCCCACCATTCCCACCAGCGCACGCGCGGCACGATCGCGAGCACGTAGAAGGGCACCTCGGGACAGTCGGACATGATGCGCCGCACGAGATAGGCCTCGGCCACACGGTCCTGCTGCGCGAATGCGGCGCGCAGCGCCGTCATCGTGGCCAGCGAAAGCCCGTGGGGAATGAGCCGATCTGAGGGCTCGAGCGTCTCTGACCGTTGCTCCGCCCTGTCCAGCCGCTCCGCCTGCTCGTCGGCGCGACGCAGGTACCGATGCACGTCGGGCTCGTTCCCCTGACGGCTCTGGAAATCGGCGATCAACTGGCAGCCGGCCGGGACGAGATCGGGCGCCTTTGCCATGGCCCGCTCGATCAAGGCCACGCCGCGCGCATCGCTGCGATCGAGCAGCATGCGGCCCAGCGCGAAGTTGGCCGGCGCATGGTGCGGGGCCGTCGTGAGCAAACTCTTGAGGAGGGGCA
>CAYZTJ010000071.1:0-17485 GCA_964481215.1 uncultured Nitrospira sp.
GTTCAACATTCTCCTCCAAGTGTTGGACGACGGCCGCCTGACCGACTCGCAGGGCCGCACGGTGGACTTCAAGAATACCGTGCTGATCATGACGTCCAACCTGGGCAGCCACGAGATCCTCGAAGCCCAACATCGCGCGGAGCCGCCCGACGAAGTGCGGCGCGTCGTGATGGCGGAGCTGCGCCGGCACTTCCGGCCGGAGTTTCTGAACCGGGTGGACGACATCGTAGTCTTCCACACACTGACCAGACAGCAGGTGACCCAAATTCTCGACATTCAGTTGGATCGGTTACGGAAGCGGTTGGCGGAACGCCGCGTGGAGTTGAAGCTCACGCCTCGCGCATCGGGCGATCTCGCGGAACGCGGCTACGATCCGACCTTTGGCGCGCGGCCGCTCAAGCGGCTGATTCAGCAGGAAATCGAGACACCGATCGCGCGGCTGCTGGTGAAAGGGGAACTGCGGGACGGGGATACGGCGACAGTGGACATCAAGGACGACAAGGTGATCGTGGTCCCGACGGTGGAGGCGAAGCCGGCCTAAGACGGGGCTCGTCGTTCGTATCTCGTATCTCGTCGCTCGTATCTCGACAAGGAACAGAACCGCAAGAGTGCATGCAGCTCGGCGCGACTCTCTCGACGAGATACGAACAACGAGCGACGAGATACCTTATCCGAGGGCCACCGCCCCGCCCTTCGCATCGTGGGTCGAGCGGGCGCTCCGCTGCTTGTCGATGCGCCATTCTTCGGAGGTCACCTCCAGCTTCTGCCCCTTAATGGTAAAGAAGCCGGCCTTGCGAATGGCGATGACATCCGGAGCGGTCAATTCCATCTGCAAGACCGTTTCATCGGTTTCGCTGTTCTTGACCAGCAATTCCGTTTGGCTCTTCACCACCTCCAGCGCGCGCCGCTCATTGATGGCAAAGGCGCTCTCGACGAGCTTGGCGGTCATCTTGCCGGACCCGTCGAAGTGCGCGTAACTCACCCGGATGGGACTGGCGCCGCCCATCTTGAGCTTCACCTCGATCTGCGCCACCCCTTGCACCTCGATGGTGCCGTTGGTATTCCGATAGACGTTCGTTCCGATTTCGATATCCATGATCACTCCCTACAAACAGATGGCGAGGGGCTCGTGGCGATCGGCGAGAGGCACTGTGAATCTCCCCCTTGCCGCTAGCCCATCGCCCCTTGCCAACACTATGGTTTCTTCAATCGATCCAGAATAAGCGCGATGCAGCCGCCCAGGAGGCCGCCTCCGACCACCGCCGTCAGCACTTCGGCCAACTTCGCTTCCCATAGGGGCCCCTGCGCCTGCATGACCTCCCTGATGCCGCCCTGCAGCATAATCACCGAGAGCGCCATCGTGGCGCCGACGGCAAACCACCAGAGAAAGACGCGGACGGAAGGAGGCATCCTTGCTCCTCTCTATGAACGCCTAGCAGACCGCCAAAACAAAAACAGTTCTTGCTCTCGCCGCAATCGGCAGATGCACCGAGATCGCAGACGAGAACCCGTCGCCACGCAGGATGCTCAAAAAGGCCGTCGCACCCGCCAGGCGGGTACCCGGGCCGCAGCAAGCATGTACACGCTGAACGATGAACGCGGAACGCTGAGCGGCAGCCCGAACTCTTCCGTTCATCGCTCATCGTTCATACTTCAGCGTTTCCCCGCCGGCGGACTTGTTCAGCAATCGGCTATACGTCCGGCGTTCGATCCAGGGCGCGGTACTGCACGGCTTCGGCCAGGTGCGCCTGCTCGATCCGGTCGGACCCGGCCAGGTCCGCGATCGTGCGCGCCACCCGGAGGATCCGTCCATAGGCCCGCGCGGACAATCCCAATCTCGTCACGACCTGTTCCAGCAGCGCCTTTCCGCCGGCGTCGATCGCACAATAGCGCTTGAGATGCCGCGGCTTCAACTGCGCATTGCAGTGGAGCCGCTCCTTGGCATAACGGGCCGCCTGTCTGGCCCTCGCGGTGCCCACGCGCGCCCGCACGACGGCGGACGACTCGTCTCCACCCTCCCCCGTCAACTCGCGGATCGGCACGGCGGGAATCTCCAGATGGATATCAAGCCGATCGAGCAGCGGCCCCGAGAGGCGCGACCGGTAGCGTCGAATCTGGTGCGGCGTGCAGAGGCAGGCTCTGGTGCGATCGCCTAAGAAGCCGCAGGGACAGGGGTTCATGGCCGCCACGAGCATGAACCGCGCGGGATACTTCAACGAGGCGCTCACGCGCGTCAGCACCACCGTGCCGTCCTCCAGCGGCTGCCGCAACCCTTCCAGCACGCCGCGCTTGAATTCCAAGATTTCATCCAGAAACAGCACCCCGCAATGCGCCAGCGAGACCTCGCCGGGTTTCGGCATCGTGCCTCCGCCCACCAGCCCGGCATCCGAAATACTATGGTGCGGGGCCCGGAACGGCCGCGCCCGCAAAAGCGGCTGCCCGGCCGGCAACAAGCCGGCTACGCTGTGCACACGCGACGATTCGATGGCCTCCTCTCGCGCCAAGGGCGGGAGGATTCCGGGAAGCCGCCGTGCCAACATCGTTTTACCTGCGCCGGGCGGTCCGATGAGTAGGATATTGTGTCCGCCGGCCGCCGCCACCTCTAAGGCTCGCTTCGCATGAGCCTGGCCCTTGACGTCGCCCAGGTCGTCGTCTTCGGCCATCGGCGGCAAGGCCAAGGGATCCTCGTCGAGCGTGAAGGCGGGAATGGCCTGCGTGCCGCGCAGGAATTCTACGGCTTCAGGCAGGCTCCGCACGGGATAGACAGCCACGCCCTCGACGACCGCCGCCTCCGAGGCATTCTCGAACGGAAGGAGCAGGGGATTTTTCGCTCCGGTGGCCAGCGCGATGGAAAGCGCGCCCGGCACGGCTTTCACGGCTCCATCCAATGAAAGTTCTCCCACGAACACACGGCCCTTCACCGCTTCCGGCGACAAAGCCTCTTCCGCGACGAGAATGCCGATGGCAATCGCCAGATCCAACCCCGGCCCTTCCTTCTTCAACCCGGCCGGCGCGAGGTTGACCGTGATCTTCTTGACCGGAAAGGTGAACCCGCTGTTCTTGAGCGCGGCTCGAACCCGATCCCGACTTTCGCGGACAGTCGCGTCCGGCAAGCCCACGATGGAGAACTGCGGCAGCCCACCCCCGATGTCCACTTCTACATCGATCAGGTGCGCGTCCAGCCCCACCACCGCCGCGCTGATGACTTTCGCCAGCATAGGAGCGCCGCCTCCGCTCGCCGAGGATCCGCGCATCCCTGCCCGCAGCCCCGCAGCGATCCCTGCCGCGGCAGGCGGATTATAGGCAGGCCCTCCGCGGCTTTTCAACACGGCTTTCCACGGATTGTGTATAATCCCTGGCATTCATCGCCCACCTTCATAAAGGACATTCCATGAGCCCCGGACGGGGGTCACTGACGAGGCCAAGGACGAGGCCGGCTGCGATGGGACTGCTCCTGGTGCTGGCCGCAACCCTCGCCGTTCCCGCTACCCTCCCCGCCCAGGAGGTCTCTCCCGAAGGGACCTGGCAAGCCTTGACCCCAGCTCCGGTCCGGCGGACGGAAGTGGCGGCGGCCGCAGTCGGGGGCAAGATCTATGTCGTAGGGGGGCTCACCGAGCCCCCTTTAGGCCAGCTCATGAACCCCGTGGTGAGCGATCTGGTCGAGGAATACGATCCGGCTACGGATACCTGGACGAAAAAGGCGCCGATGCCGCGCCCCCTGCACCATGTCGGCATCGCGACGGTCGGCCCAGACCTCTATGTGCTGGGCGGCTTTACGTCCTCCCTGTTGAATATCTGGAAACCCTCGGCGCAAGGGTACCGCTACAATCCCACCACGAACGTCTGGGCCGAGATTCCACCCATGCCGACTCCCCGCGGGGCCCTCGCGGCCGTGGAGTATGGCGGCAAGCTCTACGCCATCGGCGGCTTCGACGGCAGCGCCAACTCGCCCGCCGTGGAGGTGTTCGACCCCTCGAGCAATACCTGGAGCCAGCGCGCCTCCCTGCCGACGCCGCGCGATCACCATACGGCAGCCTTCAGTCGCTCACGGATCTTCGTCATCGGCGGCCGGCTCAACCGCGACCCATCGGAGAATCTTTCCACCGTCGAAGCCTATGACCCCATCATCAACCTCTGGACCAAAGTCACCCCGATGCCCACCGCCCGCAGCGGGATCGCCTCCGGGGTGATCAACGGACTGATCCATGTCGTGGGCGGGGAGAGTCCTCGCGGCACCTTCCGCGAGACCGAGGTCTACAATCCGGAGACCGACCGATGGGCGGGTCTCGCCCCGATGCCGACGAAACGGCATGGCCTCGGCGGCGCGGTCCTGAACGGACGCTTCTACACGCTGAGCGGCGGCCCGCAGCCGGGCGCGTCCTACAGCAACGCGACGGAAGTCTTCACGCCGGGAGGCAGCCAAGCCGGCGTCCCCTTCGAGAACCGTCGCGCCTCCGCCAAGCATGTAGGCGCCATCATGGCGCTGCTCGCGACGTTCGAGGACGCCGGAGCGCTCCCCCCCGAAACCACGCCGGACGCCAACCGGCTCATCCATGCCATTATTCAATATCAAGTCGCCTTCATGAAGAGCGCCAGCCCCTCGGTGAAACACTATCTGACCTCGGCCCTCAGCGCGAAGCTCGGCGACGGCGGGCCGCCGGCCGTCGAGCTGTTTCAGCGGGAGGGGTGGACCTCCCGCTCCCTGGAGGCCGTCATGGAATATGCCGCGGCGCGCCCCCCCTGGGAGCGAAACGACTTGATGGAGGCCTTTCGAGAGTTTAATGTAGGCCGCGCGGACTTCGAGCTGCTCGCCCAAACCTTTGCGAAAGCCAGGAGCCAGTTGTCCGTGAAGGGTCAGAACATCCATGCGGTGTACGGCGCCCGCCGCAAAGAAATGCCGGGTGGACGCACCCGCGAGGAGCGTATCCGGCCGATGGAGTAAGAGCTCTCCGGCAGGGCGCTGACGACCGCCGGAGCCCGACAGCACATTCGCGTTCATTCATCGCATCATTCACGAAAGGGGGCGTTCGATGGCGACCAAAGCGTACATTCTGATCAAGGTGAAGGCGGGCCGCACGAAGGAAGTCATCAAGTCCTTGAAGAAACTCCCCGGCGTCGAACAGGCCCATCCCTGCTTCGGGCAACCGGACATCTTCAGCTTCGTGAATGTCCAGGATGAGAAAGCGCTCTCGGACGTGGTGATCAGCAAGATTCACACGATTGAAGGCGTCGAAGAGACCGACACCCACATCGTGGCGGAAGCGTAACCGGACCTGAAACGTGATCCGTCATGCGTGAAACGTGATGCGCGATTCGGGCGAGACTGGCGGGACGAGCGGGCAAAGCGAGACGGGTCCAGGCTTGCTCCGTCCAGCTTCAGATGTCGTCTTTCTCGCCTGTCGCGCCTTGCTCGCACGTCTCGCACGCTTCACGCCTTACGTCTTCGTGACTCTCGTCCATTGCCCGGTGGTTGCGGACTCATAGCAGGCCTCGGCGATCTCGACGGCCCGTTGCCCATCGAGTCCCGCAATCGGCATGGGACGCCCCTGCCGGAGGGCCTCGACGAAGGCCGTGACCGTTGCGACAATTGTCGGCTGGTGCAGGGTCTGGCGGGTCACGGTCTCATCACGCGACTGTACCCGCGTGAGTCGGTGTCCGATCCAATCGGCCAGGAGCTGCCCTCGACTCCCCACCGCCTCCGCTCGACTGACGCGCCCCCCGCTGAGCCGAGAGACATCCAAGAGACAGGTCACGCCCCCTGTCGTCCGCAGCAGGGCCGAAGCCCGAGACTCCGGCCGGTCCCGCTCCATCTGATCGATCTCGCAGCGTACCTCCGCGACCTCCTCCCCGGTCACATACCGAATGAGATCCAAGAGGTGAATGCCGATCTCCAAGAGGACGCCGCGGCCTCCGTAGCCCTCGATATCCGCCACCACTTCCGGCCGCGGCTCCACCCGATTGGTCAGGGTCAGATAGCGCAAGGTTCCGACGGTGGAGAGCTCTTCACGCAGGGCCTGTACGGACGTATCGAACCGCAGGGTCTGCGCGACCATGAGCGGCACCCTTGCCGCGGAGGTCGCCGCGACGATCGCGGCCGAATCCGATCCTGTACAGGCTAAGGGCTTCTCGATCAGGAGCGCCTTGCCGTGACGAACCGCCTCCCGCGCGATCGAGAGCGTGCGCGCCGGCGGCGTGACCACGATGACGGCCTGGACGTGCGGATCGGCAACCAAGGCCTCCGTGCTCGCATGGAACCGAATCCCCTGTCTTCGCGCAAAATCCGTCCCGGCGGCCCGGTCTCGGCGACAGACCGCCGCCAGACGAGCGCCGGGCACGGCGCCTTCCAGCAGATGCGTCGCGTACCGCAGGCCATGCCGGCCAAGCCCGATGAGTCCGATGCCGATTTCCGACATGCCCACCGCTCCAAAAGACGCGCATTCTAGCGAGCATCTTTAATGCAATCAATGCTCGCAGCCCGCAGCGTTCATGACGGTTCGTCGCGAAATCGCCGAGTCCGCATGCGTCGAACCCATTGCATGTTCGACCCGTTGCAGAGCATGAGCAACGGGTCTCCCTGCAACAGGTGCCCCCGCGCGGAGGCCCGAGCGGCCGAGGCGTACTTAAAACAGTACGTTGAGGCCACGAGGGGCGAGCCCGCCCAGCCGACAGACTACTCGTACGTCTGTCGGCGTGTCGCAGCCGGTGAATCGGCGGTTGCCGCAGAACCGTTCATGGATGCTGCGGGCTCAATTGACAGGCTTGAAAGCCCGCCGTTATAGTACGGCGCGTGCGTGCGGGGCCACCGGCCCCGATCGATCCACCGACCCCGATCACCATGCAAGGCACCATGACGACACAGCCACCGCGCTTCACGCTCGACCAGATCGGCACCGGGTCCGTCCGATTTCCCAGCAGCGGCCCCATCCCCACGATTACGGATCAGGCCGTGGACCCCTATTTTCGCAGTCGACAACCCAAGTCCGTCCAGGTCGAAGCCCTGCAATTCTTTCCGCAAGTGAAAGCTCGGTACGGGGGCATCGTCGTCCTGCACGAATGGTGGGGGCTCAATCAGCAAATCAAGACCCTGGCCAACCGGCTGGCCTGCGAGGGGTTCGGCGTCATCCTGCCGAATCTCTACGGCCGGTTGGGCGGCATGGTCACGGCCAATCTCGACGTCGCACAAGGGCTTCGGGCCAAACTGCAAGACGTTGATGTCCTTCAGGACATCAACGCCTGCTGCGAGTTTCTCAATACTCAAGACCATATCAAGCAAAACGTCCATGGCGTCATCGGCTTCGGCATGGGCGGCGCGCTGGCGGTCCAGTTTGCCATGCGACGGAAACGGCTCCGTGGGGCCGTCTCCTACTACGGAAGCATCCCCAGCCCGGCTTCCGTGATCAAAGACATGTTCTGTCCCCTGCTCTACCACCGCCCGGAGGACGACGCCTGGGTCAGCGGCGAGGACATCGAGCAACTCCGGCTGGCCGCGAAGGAACATGGCAAGCAGGTGGAGATCGTGTCCTATCCCGGCGCGCCGCACGCCTTTGCGAACGAGACCCGCCCGCAGGAGTCACGACCGGAGATGGCGCAGGCGGCCTGGGACCGCACGATTGCCTTCCTCAGAGAGTGCTTTAAGAAAGACTTGTAGCCCCGTGCCTGCGCGTTTCATCGTCGTTCTCATTCTGCTCTGCGCGTTTCTTCACGACCCGACGATTCTGGCTGCCCCGCCGCCCGATCCGACCCAGGCCGGGCCCTTGGAGCTGCCCCAAGTGCTCGACGCCCAGGCCTCCCAGCTCAAGGCGATCGCGTCGGACGCCGAGGCCCTCGCCTACCTGACCGCTCACCTGGGCCCGGCGCTGCAGATCCAAGAGGTCGTCGTCGACATCCAGACGCCGGCGCGCGCCGGCAAGGCCGGCTCGGATGCTCTCAGGGGGCTCCGCGCCGAGATGGTCGAGTCTACGACCCGGCTCGTCGCCTCGCTCGCCGCCTGGTACTGGATCGATCGTATCGCACAGGCCGCCCAGGGGGAGGAAAAGGATGGGCTGCGCCTCTGGCTGGACCAATCGGCTTCCGCCAGAAAATGGCTTGGCGGAGACGGACCGGGTGCGCCGCTCGCCCGGCTGTCGGCGACAGCGGAGAAGTTGGCAGCCGTCGGCGAGGCCTATCCTGCGCCGGCCGCGACCAGCTCGACCCCGCCCTGTACGGACTATGCCGGGCACCTCGACCGAGCCTATCCGGCCCTGACCGGTCCCGCGCCGTCGTGGGTGGCGATCCTCGAGCTGGAGGGCGTCGCCGGACTCAAGGCCCGTTTGGAAGACCAGTCCTTCGTCTCAGGACTCTCGCTGAGCCACCAGAGATCGTGCGCGCGTAGCTACCTCGACTCGCGCCTGCTGCCCGTCTTTCGGGCATCGCTGTCCGCGCAGACGCTGACCGCCCGTGCGGAGATCGAACGCGAGGCGCGCCGGCTCGCCCTCTCGCTGCAGCGCTGGCCCGAGCGCAAGCGGGAGACCATCGGATTGACCCGCCTCTGCGGCACCTGGCAATGGACCATCCACAATCATCGTCACCATCAGGAATCCAAGACGACCATGACCTTTCCCCCGCCAGACGGACCGCCTCCGCCCGGCTTGCGCCCTTCTAAGATGGTCGTGTTGGGGGACGCCGTTTACATTCGATGGGACTTTCAGGGAGGGTTTCAGGAAGAGAGCCTGCTCCTCGGCGGAGAAGGCGCGAGACTGGAGGGGACGTTTATCAATTCCACCGGCGCCTGGGGCTCCATCACCGGCAAGCGCATCGCGACCTGTCCGAAGTGACGGGATTACCTCGCGGACATCCACCACCCCCTCGCAAACAGGGCCCAGCCCGTCAGAAAGGCCAGGCCGCCCAGCGGCGTCAAGGCGCCGAGCCCGCGAATACCCGATAAGGCCAAGGCATAGAGACTGCCCGAAAAGAGTCCGATGCCGATCAGAAACGCGATCCCGGCTTGGCGAAAGGCCGGAGTGTCATCCTGCCGTCGCGACAGACCCACCGCAACCAGCGCCAGCGCATGATACATCTGATAGCGCGCGCCGGTTTCAAAGGCCGCCAACAGGTCCGGCGTCAGGATGGCCTTTAGCGCGTGCGCTCCGAACGCCCCCGCCGCCACGCTCACCCCGGCCAGCACGGCTCCGATCGTCACGACCTGTCTCACCTGCATCGACTCACTCCCTTCTCACTCCGCACACTGGCAACCGATCACGGATCACCGGCTACGGTTGTGCGCTCCTATGCACCATCGTAGCCCCGGCCTGCGCCGTGTGCAGCAACACGATCTCCGCCACTTGCACATGCGGCGGTCGGGTGACACAGTAGAGCACCGCATCGGCGACATCGGCCGCAGTCAGGGGCTTCAGGCCTTCATAGACCTTCTTGGCGCGCGCACGATCGCCGTGAAAGCGTACGAGGCTGAACTCCGTTTCGACCATGCCGGGATCCACCGTGCAGACGCGCAAGGGCGTATCGACGAGATCCATCCGCAAGCCGGTGGTGATCGCATCGACCGCCCGTTTGCTGGCGCAATAGACCGCCCCGCCCGGGTAGGTCTCGTGCCCCGCAATCGAGCCGATGTTCACGATCGTGCCTCTCCGACGCGCGACCATCCCTGGGATGACCGCCCGACTCATGTAGAGCAATCCCTTCACATTCGTATCGATCATCTCCTCCCAATCCTGCACGGAGCCCTCGTGGAGTCTCTCGAGTCCGCGGCTGAGCCCCGCGTTGTTGAGCAAGATCTCGATCCGCCGCCACGCGGCAGGCAGCCTCCGGAGGCCGGCTTCGACGGCGGCGCGATCCCGCACGTCGAGCGGCCAGAGATGCACGGCAGTCCCATACGCGCGCGTCAGTGACGCGGCCAAGCCGGCCAGCCGATCGCCGCGCCGAGCCGCCAGAATGAGCTTGGCCCCCGCCGTGGCAAAAGCCCAGGCACAGGCCCGGCCGATCCCGCTGCTGGCCCCGGTGACGAGCACGATCTTGTGGTTCAATGACGGCCATCGTGATGTCTTCACCTTGTGATTCTCCCGCTCCGCCTGATCCGGCGCATCCTACCCGAATTGGCCCCGGGGATCATCCCCCAATGGAGTGTGCTCCAGTCGCCGTACCGATATCATCCTACGAAAGGGTCATGCAGGGACTACACCCGCGCGAGGAGCTTGAAGCCATTGCCCCTTCTCCTCTAGGATGGGAGCCGATCGGAACAGCTTCTCCCGGCAGGGATGCCGACCAGTGAGGTCTGCGTTGCGTGGGAATTCCCTGTCTGTCCCTTGGGTTCGCCTCGGCTGGCTTACCGCCTCCCTGTTTGGCACAGGCGTCTGCCAGGCTACGGATATCGTCCTGACAGCCGGATCCCAGCCACCAGCCCTGACAAGTCCCGCACAGTCAGAAAAGCCCTTCGCCGCCGCGATCGAGTCTTTCCGACTCGTAAGTTCCGTTCAGCTGCATCACTTCATTGCCCCGCACGCGAAGGATCTCTGGCGTGAGGTCGACGATCAACGCACGGTGAACGTGAAATCGTCCATCACGGTCGTTCCCGGCCTGCTCGCCGCAGAAACCGAACTTTCTTACCGGGACACGAGCAACAGGCCTCCGCGCGGCCTCGGCAGCCCCGCCGATCAGATGATCCGGATGGGCGCAAGCGGCGCATCCGGCAGCTTCCGCTACGGCCTCGCCTATCGCTCGGCAGGCAAGGACTATGTGAAGGACGCGGATCAGGCCGTGCGCGATCTCTGGGGCGAGTGGCGTGTCGGCGGAACGACCTTTAGAGCCAGCATCAAGGACGACTGGAATAATGTGGGCGGCGATGCCGGTGTGAATCGTCTGGTACAACGCCAGGAACGGCTCACTGTGGCGATCCCCCAGTCGGCCTGGCCGGCCGTGAACCTGTCTTATACGCACGCGGGGACGGCCAGCGCCTTGGATCCGAAGGGCGTCACCCCGACAAGATCCGGCGCAGACACGGTGGACGCCGCCCTGTCGTATCAAGCCGCGTCATGGACGGCCCGGCTGGCTTCGACCTATGCCCATACCTGGACGCAGTCGCCAGCCGTGAGCGAGACCGACTCGGTCAGCTATGCCATCACCGGATCCTATCGCCCGTCGGCCACGATGAGTCTCGATCCCACCCTGAGCATCAGAGAAGACCGCGCAAAAACAACCGGCGTCACGACCGAGGCGCCGACCGGCGGCCTTTCCGTCAAATACGCTCCTGGCCCTGCGTTCACGTGGACCGGGGCCGGCACCTACGGACTCGCCCGTTCCAGCGACGGCCTCACCAACACAAGGGCCATCTCCGCGAAACAGGCCTTGGCCTGGAAACCCACGGTGCTTCCCAAACTGCCGACGGCCTTCTCGCTCGAGACGGCCTTCCAACGCACCACCGACCGCGCCAATGCCGATCGCGCGACCAGCGACCTCTCGGCGTTGTTCCGATTGCAGGTGACAGGATTCTAGCAGGCTGCGGAAAAACGGGTATGGCGCCTCGCAATCGTCACAGGCATCGCGATCGCGGATGAGAACCGGTTGCCACGCAGGATGCTCAACAAGGCCGTCGCACCCGCCAGGCAGGTACCTGGGCCGCAGCAAGCCTGTACACGCTGAACGATGAACGCGGAACGCTGAGCGGGGCAGGCAGCGGGACGAGCGAGAAAAGCGGGACGGGCGTGACGCGGAGGCGAACGGTTCTCGCCGTTCGCGCTCGTCTCACCGTCTCGCCGGATCTTCGTTCCTCGCTCATCGTTCATACTTCAGCGTGTCCCCGCTGGCGGACTTTTTCAGCATCCTGCAGGTCTGGACGTCTGCCCGCCTCGTAGTGACACCCCCCACGCGCCGAAGCAGGCGCCTTTGGACGGCTGCGCTCAGGCGGCCGCGTCAGTCTCGTGAATCTGCGACGACACGGCCCGATCGAGCGACTTGAGCTCGTAGAGGAGAACAGGCTGTCGCTTTCCCTTTACGCGGACCGTCGTCAATTTTCGTAGGGCGACGTGGCCGAGGTGCCGGCGGTTGTCGGGGCGATCTTCCGTGGCGATCAACGCCCGCACCTCCTCTGCGGTATGTTCCGTCAGCAGGATCGGAACCTTGAATTCACGAGTCAGGCGTTCCACCCGCGCGGTCAAGTTCACGTGGTCTCCGATGGCGGTGTAGTCCATCTTGCGACCCTCCAGGCCGATATTGCAGACCAAGACCTCGCCCGTATTGATGCCGATTCCGTGATCGAAGGGTTCCAGCCCGTCCGCGATCCATCGGGCCTTCAGTTCTCCCAGACGCTGCCGCATATTCAGCGCGCACTTGACCGCCAATTCCACCTGATCGGGCTGCTCGAGCGGCGCCCCCCAGAAGGCGTGGATCTGATCCCCTTGGAAATCTCCAAGCGTGCCTTTCCATCGAAACACGACTTCCGCCATCGCACTGAGATACTCGTTGAGCCGGGGCACGACCTCTTCCGGCGAATGACGCTCGCAGTAATCGGTAAAGTTCATCACATCGCAAAACATGATCGTCAGCTTGCGCCGCTGGCCCATCCCCACCTTCGCCTGCTCGGGATTTTGGATCAACTGCTCGACGATCTGCGGCCCGACGTAGGGCGTGAAGAGCGTCCGGATTTCCTCGGCCTGCCGCTCAACCGTCATCAGCCGAAGGATGGTGACGGCGGTTCCCGACGAGGCAATCGCGAGGCAGGGAACGACGACATCGAGCCAGAATCCCTGTGTCACATAGAGCCCATAGGCCGCCGCGCCATAGACGACCACCACCCCTCCCACAAGCGGGGCTGCAAGCGCGGCGCGCAGGCGGGGCAGGATCCAGCCCACCGCCAGTCCGCAGAGTCCCGCCAAGGCGAAGGCCAGCGGTCCCGACCAGTAGGGCTTCTGACAGAAATGGCGGTGGAGGATATTTTCAACCACCGTGGCGTTTTTTTCGATCCCAGGCAGGTTGGCCGTGAAGGGGGTGGTCTTCTGATCGTAGGTCCCCAGGGCTGCCGTCCCGACGATCACCACCTTGTCTTTGAAACGGCCTTCCGGGATGCGCCCGTGCAGCACATCCGTGGCTGACACCAGAGGAAACGAGCGCTCCGGACCGGCGAAGTCGATCAGCAAGCGAGCCTTTTGGTCGATCGGAATGACCCGGTCGCCGAGCCGCACGGATTCGCCCAGCATGAGCACCATCTGTTCCTTGGGGACATTGAGAGATCTCCTGGCAAGCTCCAAGCCCAATGAAGGAAAGTATTCCTCCCTGTTTCCCTGCTGGATCGCGAGGTACTCGTACCGTGTGACACCGTCATCGTCCGGAATACTATAGACATGCCCCACACCGCCTGCCGCCTCGGCCAGCACGGGAATGGGAATCGACATGCCGGCCGCACGATACGGCTGCAAGCTCTCATCGCTCGTGGCGCTCTTGACTACCATGAAGGGCGCGTGCGCGATCCGTCCCGACAGGGGGACCGCCATCTGACCGACGTCGGACTGTTCACCCGTCTTTGGAATCACGAAAGAAAAACCCAGCACGGCAACCTGCGCACGCCGAAGGCTCTCGGCGAATTGTTGATCCGGCCTGCTCACCCGGCCGCCCCTCTGGTCGCGAGATCCTGATCCGGCCCTCGCCGAGTCCTGCACATCGTCCCCTTCCGGCTCCGTGTATAACAGGTCCAATCCAAGAACCTTGGGCTGATCGCGCGCAATCTTTTCGATCAGGTCGGCCTGAACCAGTCGGGACCAGGGCCACCGCCCGACTTCCTGAAGGCTCCGATCGTCCACTCCGACGAGCACGATGTCCTGTCCGAGAGGACGATCCCCCCGAAGCAATATTCTGAGGTCAAAACTCATCGCCTCCAATCGCGTGAGCCATCGCGGCCCAACCCAACCCAGAACAAGGACCAGGATCGTCATCACGGCAGAGACCCCCAGCCCGATTCGATTGATCGCCTTGGTTTTTCCCAACCACATGCGCGGCATCGTCGCTCCCCGGGGGTCGAAGGGACACTGACCCCTTCTTCCTAGTCGGTTTCATCCCACGAGGCGCTGAAGCCGAGTCGCGGTTCTTCGGCGCCGGCGCCGGCGAATCGGCGGTTTGCGGGCTAGTCACAATCACCGCGGTTCATTCTGGGGGGACACCTGGGATCAAGTTAGGGAACGCGGCGGCCGATAGGAACGATCAGGGGGCTCTATGGGTGTGCCCGGACGATAATGCAAGACTTCAGCCTGCTGTCCCCCATCCGCCGCCTGCCAGTCGCCCTCGTGCTGCATCTGCTTGCCCTGTTCTGTATGGGCGAGGGGACTTCCCGCGTCTTCGCGGAGGATTTGGACGGCGATCAATATTATGAAGTGGAGATGGCTAAAGGGCTGCTTCGATTTTCGGAAGAGGAATACGAGGAGGCCGCCAGACTCTTTTCCGCCGCGCTCAAGCATAAGCCGGACGATCCCGAAGCCAGTTATCAGCTCGGCCAAACGTTGATTCGGCTCAGGCTCTATGCCTATGCCGAACCGCTCTTCACCCGTCTCACGGCGCACGCACCCAACGTCGGCCGCGCCTGGCTCGGGCTCGGCATCGTGCAGTTCCATCGTGACCACTACGACCGCGCGCTCGCGACCTTGGTCAAGGCCCAGGAACTGCTCCCCGAAGACCCCCTGGTCCACTATTACCAAGGCCTGACCCTGAGTAAACTCGGACAGTACGGTCAAGCGCAGATCCCCTTGGCCAAAGCGTTGCAACTCAACCCGGAGCTCGGACCGGAGATCCACTATCAAAGCGGGTATGCCTACCTGAAAGAAGGCGTGCTGGACGAAGCGCGCGCGGAGTTCAACGCCGTCATCCAGGCCGAACCGCAATCCGATCTCGCGCGGACGGCTCAAGACCTCATGCGGCAGATCAGGGAGAAGCCGGAAGGGAAGCATACACGGTGGGATGCCACCCTGAGCGTCTCAGAACAATTCGACACCAACGTCGTCCTGCTTCCGGGCGGGACCGGGCCGCCCGGCGGCTCGACCGGCATTTCGAAAAAGAGCGACTATCGAACCGCCTTCGCCGCGCGCGGAACCTTTCACGCCTATCAGGACCAGGACTGGGCCGGCGGCATCAGCTACAGCTTCTACCAGAGCTTTCATCGCACGCTCAGTCTCTTCGACGTGCAAGACCACTCTCCGACCGTCTTCATTCAACGCAATCTGGGCCCCGTGCAGGCCCGCTTCCAATACGTGTACGATCAGGTCGATGTCGGGCGCGCCCCCTACCTCGTGGGGCACGCGGGGCAAGCGATCGTCACCGTGTCCGAAGGGAACTGGGGCTTTACCCAGCTCCAGTTTCGCTATCAAGACAAGGACTTCCGGCTGGGCAAGGTCCCCTTCAACACCGCCCGCGACGGGAAGAACACGTTAGTCGGATTGACTCAATACTTCCCGTTTGCGCACAACGCCGCCTCCGTTCGCGTCGGCTATACTTACGACACTGATCGGACGGGGGGCGGGAGGGTCGCCGTGGCGACGCCGGGGGATTCCACGAATGCGGATTGGGCCTACACGGGGCATCGCGTGAGCAGCGGCATCGAGTTGCCGGCGTTTCATGCGATCAAGCTCGACCTGGCATTCGACTACTACCGACAGGACTACGAGAACGCCAACTCGTTCTCGCCTGACGGTCTCACCGTGCGCCGTGACGACGTGTACATGTTTTCGGGCACGGTTCTGCATCCGCTCACCTCCCATCTCACCTTCTCCGGTCAATACAACTACATGCGCGAGGCGTCCAATGTCTCCGCGTTCGATTTCAACCGGAGCATCTTCTCGTTCTCGCTGAGCGCCAAGTTCTAATCACGGCCCGGGGGCATTACGATCGGGAGGTCACATGCTGTACGTGGCTCGCCTTCGCCCGTTCCTCATCGCCATCACCCTGACGGGTGTCGTATCGGTCCCGGGGGCGGATGCCGCACCCCAGTCCGAATCAATCGGCACATTCACCACGGTGGAAGGCAGGGTCGCCATGACTCCGCAAGGCGGAGCCTCGGCCCTCCCCGTCAAACTGCACGATAACGTCTTGTTCTTGTCCCGCCTCGACACGGAGAAGGACTCGCGGGCCAAGATGCTGTTCGTCGACGACACGCTGGTCTCCGTGGGGGAGCAGAGCCACCTCGAAATCACGGAACAGGTCTTTGATCCGGCTCAGGGCACGCGCAGCATGGTCTTGAGCCTGGCCAAGGGAAAAGTTCGCTCCCTCGTGACGAAAATCTTCAAAGGTATGGGATCGCGGTTTGAAATTCATACCCCGACCGCGGTCGCCGCGGCCCGAGGGACCCACTTCGTCGTCTGGATTGAAGAGGGCACGGCCTCGGAACCAGGAGCCAAGGGCCCCGCGGAGCAGCTCGTCATCGAAAAGGGCATGAGCGGAATCGCCAACGTGGGAGAAACGGGCGCCGTAGATTTCACCTCCGGTGGAAAGACGGTCCGAGTCGAGCCGCGGCACTTCTCCGTCGCCGCTCCCGGCCTTCCCCCCGTGGCTCCCGTACGGTTGACCGCCAATCTCCCGGCAGCGGTGGCGAGCGCCATCAAGTCCACGCAGGTGACCGACAAGGCCAAGAAGGAGGCGCCCAAAGAAGCGCTCCGCAGCATCGCGAATCCCAAGTCTGTCTCGACGGCGGCGGCGCCGGTCGGCAACAAGCCGGTGGCCACGGCCGAGGACGCTGGCAAGAAGGGCGACAAGAACGACGCCGCACGGAGCGATCGGGCGGCCGAGAGTTCGAAGACCCGATCAGCCGATCAAAGCGGAAGCAACTCGGCCAACTCGGGCAATCAAACGGCCAATCAGGCATCGAATGGGAGCAATGGAGGCCCTCAGGCCCAAGTGGGGGGGGATGGCGGTCAAACGACAACCGGCACCCAAAACGCAGCGAGCGGCTCCCCTACTAGCGGGAACGGCCCCGCGCAAGCTGCGACGGCTCCCGCCATGCAAGCCGCCGGAGATCCCAGCCAAGGGGCAAGTGGCAGTCAAGGCGGATCGGCTACATCCCAGGGCAACGGGAATGGCGTCGCGCAAGCGGCCTCCAATAGTGTGAACGCTGGCTCCGTCTCCGCAACAGCCGCCGCGCCCAGCTTCACACCTGCCGCCGATGCTTCCGCAGCGGCAAGCCTCCAAAATCAAAGCACTGCAGGAAATGGACAGAACTCTTACAACATTCAGCTCGACAATGTTTTGAATCTTCAGAACGAGTCACGAATCAACAGCGAAGCGGCTGCAGGCCAGGGCAATAGTCAGGGCACCGGCCAGGGGCAAAGCCAGTCGGCGGCCGTCACCGAGACGGTCGCCCCGGCGGCGACCGAGAGCGTCAGCAGCGGCCCCGGCGCCAGCGAGCATGCGCAGGGCAACAGCCAGGGCAGCGGCAACGGCCAGAGTCAGGCGGCCGTCGCTGAGGCCGTCGCCCCGGCGGCGACCGAGAGCGTCAGCAGCGGCCCCGGCGCCAGCGAGCATG
>CAYZTJ010000072.1:0-17364 GCA_964481215.1 uncultured Nitrospira sp.
TCGCTGCCCACCGCCGTACCCGTCGCATCGAACAGCTGCGCCTTAATCGCATAGCTGCCGTCATCCCCCGGCGCGCCGCCGACTCCTAAGCTGCCATCCTCCCACACCACCACAAAGCCGCCCGTGGGCAACGCGGTCATCTGCTGGTTGATCTGAAAGTTGGCGGTGGCGCTGTTGACCAAGATCTCGCTGCCCACCGCCGTACCCGTCGCATCGAACAGCTGCGCCTTAATCGCATAGCCGTCGGCATCCCCCGGCGCGCCACCGACCCCTTGGCTGAAGTCGTGCCAAGTCACCACAAAGCCGCCTGCCGCCAGCGCGGCGATTTGCGGCCAGATCTGGAAGCTCGCAGTGGCGCTGTTGACCAAGATCTCGCTGCCCACCGCCGTACCCGTCGCATCGAACAGCTGCGCCTTAATCGCATAGCCGTCGGCATCCCCCGGCGCGCCACCGACCCCTTGGCTGAAGTCGTGCCAAGTCACCACAAAGCCGCCTGCCGCCAGCGCGGTGATTTGTGCCCTCACTTGATCGCTGACGGTAGCGGTATTGACCCGAATCTCATCACCCACCGCCGTGCCTGTCGCATCGAACAGCTGCGCCTTGATCGCAAACTCGCTGGTATCCCCCGGCGCCCCGCCGACTCCCTGGCTAAAATCCTGCCAGGTCACCACAAACCCGCCCGTGGCCAACGCTGTGGTCTGTGCCCTCACCTGAAAGCTCACGGTGGCGCTGTTGACCAGGATCTCGCTGCCCACCGCCGTACCCGTCGCATCGAACAGCTGCGCCTTGATCGCAAAGCCGTCGGTATCCCCCGGGGCGCCACCGACCCCCTGGCTGAAATCCTGCCAGGTCACCACAAACCCGCCCGTGGCCAATGCTGTGACCTGTGGCGCGACCTGATCACTCGCAGTGGCAGTATTGACTCGGATTTCCCCGCCCAACTTGACTCCGCCGGGGAGCAGCGCCGCCGGCGCATCGTTCACGGCAGTGACTGTCACCAGGCTCGCCAGTTGATTCGACAGGCTGGTCGCCGCCCCATCGTCGTTGACCTGGTAGATCACCGTTCGGGCCAGGGGGCTCGGATTCTCGCCCGTGTGCTGATAGGTCACGCGCTGCAAGGCGGCCTGCCACTGCGCCACCGTTGCCGTGCTCCCTGCAGAAGACAGGCTCAAGGTCCCCGTCACCGCGTCGAAAACCGCGTCGATGTTGCCCATCGCCGGTTCCGACACGTTGGTGAATGCCAACAGGTCACGCCCGTGCTGATCGTTCTGATAACCCTCCGTCAGCTGAACCGTGGCGCTCGCCAGCGTTTCGCTGTCCTCGTCGGTCACCATAATCGCCGGGTTGATCGCCGTCGGCGCCTGGTTCTCCGTATAGGCGACCTCGCTCACTACGCTTGCTACCACCGGTGCGGCCGACAACAGCAGGCGACTTTCCAGGGATTCGAACACTAACGAGCTGACGGAAGGCAAGGGCCGCCTTGCCCAGCGATGGCGCAAACGACGCGCGGGATGTCGAATGGCTTCACGGAGATAGAAGAGACGGGCGAGACTCATCGATCAGTCCTTGATCGCGCGGGATGACGTCCATGTTTGCCGCACACCTGGAAGCCGGGTGCGCTGGCTGGCCCCAGCACTTCCGGCACCAGAGCTCACCGGAACATGCGCCGCCACGCCCAGCCGCACTTCCAGGCGGCGGCATGGCGTCATGCCACATTACTTACGTAATCTGGCATGGCCGGAACGGAGCTTACGGCAGGTCCATTCTCGATGTCAAGTAGTTTTATCTCACGTAATTGTATGGACGTAGTTTTATGCCGAGTAGTTTTATGACAGTAGTTCTCGTGATGACAGGATCCGGCGTCGCCGCGCTCGGCCTTGCATGACACGTGCTACCCCCCTATCACCCAAGAGCGAGATGACTCCCGGCAGAACCTACGACTTGCGCGACGGCCCTTCCCTCTCACCCCTCATGAGCCAGAAAACATCCGGAACTTCTTGGCTTCCTTCCTCAACCGCGGTTCCTCGCTGATTAGCAGACGCCCAATCGGGGTTGCCTCTCGCGTGTAGCCCTCTGCGATGATTCTGAGTACCATGGTCGCCTCGAGTGGGCCTCCCGATGCGTCATGCTCTCTTCATAGCTCTCTTGCTCCTGTCCCCGCATGGACAGGCTTCCGTCGAGGTGCGAAGCGCAGTCGGCAAGGAGGAGGCAGGGATGGCGCTGATTGCGGAGGGACCGTCCGTGCGGGGGAGTGCGGAGGGGCAAGGCGATACAGATGAGCGGCCACAGAGGACGATCTACCTGAAAGCCTTCTTAATGGATCGGGACGAGGTGACGAATCGGCAGTATCAGGCGTTCCTGAAAGCGACGAAGCATCGTGTGCCGGAGCATTGTTGCGATCCCGGGTACAACCTCTGGAAGGGGGGTGAGATTGACGCGAAGCTCCTCGACCATCCGGTCGTAAACGTCGATTGGTACGATGCAGAGGCCTACTGTACATGGGTGAGGAAGCGCCTTCCCACGGAAGCCGAATGGGAGAAGGCGGCGCGCGGGAGCGAAGGGCGTCTATATCCCTGGGGCTCCGAGTGGAACCGACAGAAAACCAACGGCGTGGCCTACTGGGCCGGGAAAGACTTTGTCACTCCAGAAGATGCAAAGGCCTTCTGGGGCGAAACCGGCGTCGAGGTGCTGGAGAAACATGGCTTCCATGGCATGTTGACCCTGCCCGTCACGGCGCTCTCCGAGGGCGCCACGCCCGCCGGCCTTCGTCATCTCTCCGGGAATGTGTGGGAATGGGTGGCCGACTGGTACGCAGCCGACTATTACAAGGCCGCGCCGTCGCGTGATCCGAAGGGACCCGAGGCCGGCGAATACAAGGTGCTCAAGGGCGGCTCCTGGCTGAACCACCAACATCTCCTGCGAGCCGCCGCCCGCGATGGCTCTCGGCCAACGATGCGCAATCATGGCACCGGTTTTCGCTGCGCCCAGACCCCATGAGGCGTGATAGCGAAGAAGAAGGAGGCGCGTGAGCGGGATCTAGAATCGTCTCATCGGTCACGCACTCAACAAGAACGGCGGCGGAGGCCCCTCACCCCCGCCGCCGTTTGGCATCAGCCGATTCTTCCGGTCGTGCGTCAGCTACTTTCGCAACTGACGCACGTAGAGCCGCTGCCCATCCTTGCCCAGCAAGGTCATCACCACGTCGCCGCGCTTCAGGTGGACTTGGCGCTTCTGGTCATCGACATTGTCCACCACGGCATGACATTCCCAGGTCTCCGAGGCCTCCGGCCGTTCTTTCGCCTGAACGGTCACCACCCCGTTTGAGCCGACGCGATAATTGACCACGCTCGGCACCCGTTGCAGCACCTTGGCCGGACTGCCGTCAAAGGCCTGTTCTGAATGGGCTGACTTCAGCCCGCCGTCTTCCCCAAATTGAAAGACCTGGTGCGGCATGACATACGGCGCATGGGGATTATTGAATTGCACCGGCGCATTCCACTTCACCAGGCTCCAGGACCCCACAAGGTCCTTAGCCGTGCAGGTGCGCACGATCGACTTCTCAGCCCCCTGCCCCTTCCCTACGCCAGCCCAGACCGTCTGCCCGCCGCCGACCACCGTGAAGATGCCCACCGTCAACAGAGCCGTCATCATTCCGTGACCCTTCATCATCCGCCTCCTTGGCCATCATCCGGCCTGTTCTGTAATCCAGCAAGCCTAGCAGGCAGTCAGTCGGCATGCGTAAGCCCTTGAATTAACGAAGCGACTTTCAGATTGGAGGCTAGCTTAGCGCCGTGCGGATTGTCGTCCGAGGGCAAGCCGGTGGAGACGGCGGAAGGCCCGCCGCATGTCGCTGTAGGAGACATGGGCGTTGCGTCCGCTCGGGTTCGGAAGAATAAAGACCGGCGCCCCGGCAAGTTGGCGAGGGGAAAGGCCCAGAGGCACATGCCGAAGCTTCGTGCCCCCGTTCTCTGCGAAGAGGAGCCGGTAGATCGTGATCCCCAAGAGTGCGACGATCTGCGGTCTGGCTCTGCGGATCTTCGCCGCAAGCGACCGGCGCCCGGCCCGATACTCTGCCGGCCTGAGCTGGTCACTGGCTCTCGTCGGACGTCGGATGATATTTGTGAGTCCGAGACCGAACTCCGGCAATCGCCAATCGTCCCGGTAGCTCCAGGGCTCCGGCACAAACCGCGCGTCCACCAACAATTTCCAAAACCGATTCGAGGGACCGGCGAAATGATGGCCCAGCGCCGCCGACCGCAGGCCTGGATTGATGCCGACGAACAGCACGTACAGACCCGGCTTGAGATAGTCCGGCAGCGGCTGACGTCGCCTCACGATCATAGGCCCCTTCCCACCACTTCCTCCTTGGATGTCCTGTACGTTCTTGATAGTCCGATGCATCCCCGGCTGTCAACCGAACGACGGCTTCGTCGTTGAAAACCCTATCGGTAGCACAAGGGCAACCGCGGGTGAGGAACGCCGGTGTTGACGATTATCAATTTCCTACTCTTCCTGATCGTGATACTCTTGGCAGGTGTGCGCTTTCATTCCAGTAGCCGTGACTAAGGCCGTGAGCGTCAAAACCTCATAACCCTCTAACCAAGGAGCCTTCAATGCGCTATGCATGGTTCGGACTGGCGGCGGTCAGCTTGTTCATCGGAACGACGGTCTTGGCGGAAGGCACGGATACGCCCGTGATCGATCAGCGCCAAGCCAATCAGGAGAAACGGATCGATCAGGGAATCGCCAGCGGTCAGTTGACCGAGCGCGAGGCGAATCGGCTGAACAAGCAGCAGGAGCACATCAATAAGATGGAAGACCATGCCAAGTCCGACGGCGTGGTCACCAAGAAGGAGCGCGCGCGAATCCACGCCGCACAGGATCGCGCCTCCCGGAACATCGCCCGCCAGAAGCACGACAGGCAGCAGAAGTAGAGCCGCATCGAGGGGGTGAGGGCTCGCCGGCTTTCACCCCCGTTCCTTCCTCCTGTAACATCTCCGCCCTCGTCTAGACTTCTCCTCATGCGAATCGGAAGGGGGGCAGTGCATGGCCTGTTCGCCGGGCTGGCGCTCGGACTCGCCAGTCCTGCGTTGTCGGCCGATGCCCTTGAACTCCTTCCTCCGATCATCATACTGGCCCGCCAGACCGAGGACGACGAAGCCCCTCACGCCGAGTCACGAGTCGGGAGAGCGCGGGAGCGCGCCGACGATCGAGCGACAGATCCTGGCGAAGTCAGTCCGGCCGCCGATGAGGCGCTTCGCGAGCGGTTGAACCGTGAGGAAGAACGCCTTCGGAGCGACCGGGAAAAACCCGATCGGCGCTTCGAAGAGGACAAGGAGCGAGACAAGAAGAAAGCCAAGCGGAAAGCGGAGCGGAGGGAGCGACGGCGCGGCCGCGGCCGGGACGAATCAGGAACAGACGCCTCCGGCGCGGCGGCGGAAGCGCCGAGCCGGAGATAGGACGAAGGATTACGCGGCGGGGTGCAGCAGGAAGGCGGTCTGCAATCCGACGATGGTTTTCCCATCGCGGATCGTTCCCTTGTGAACCTCTCTGACGGCATCGGCGAGCGGCATCTCGATGACTTCGAGGACCTCGTCATGTCCCAAATTCTGCCGTCCCTTCACAAGTCCCGTGCCTCGATAGATGTGAATGACCTCGTCGGTAAACCCCGGCGTCGTGAGAAAGCTCGTGAGCAGCTCGAAGTCGGTAGCCCGGTAGCCGATTTCTTCCTCGAGCTCGCGGGCGGCGCAAGCGAGAGGGTCCTCTCCGGGATTGAGCTTCCCTGCCGGAATTTCGAGGATGAACCCGCCGGCGGCGTGGCGATATTGGCGGATCAGCACGACCGTTCGGTCATCCTTCATCGGCACGACGGCGGCCGCCCCCGGGTGATGGATAATCTCCAGATCGATCGTCGCGCCGTTCGGCAAGGTGACGGTCTCGATGTTCAGGTTCACCACTCGGCCTTTGTAGATGTTCTTTTCCATGAAGCTATGGGCGATAGGCTGCAGGCAATAGGACTGATGGGGGAAATTATTTATGCTCCATTGTCCTCGCCTATGGCCTCGTGCTCAAGCACGCGCCGGTTAGGTTAGAGCCGGCGCTTGTAGAAGGGTGCCTTAACCACGACGGCCGGAGCGATCTTCCCCCGAATATCGATGGCGAGCGCGGTCCCCGGCGACGCATAGGACGGAGGGACGAAGGCCATCCCGATTCCCTTCTGCAACAGGGGTGAAAAATTGCCGCTGGTCACTTCACCGATGGGAGCCGCGTCCGATGAGCCGCCCGCGCCCGGCGAGGCCAAGACCTTGAGCCCGTGGCGCGGAACCCCCCGTTCGAGCAGCTCGAAGGCCACGAGCTTTTTCGCCGATCCGCGTGTCTTCTGCTCCATCAAGACCGATTTGCCGACGAAGTCCCGCTTCTGGAAATCGACCACCCATGAGGCGCTCGCTTCCACCGGACTGATATCCTCCCCGATATCGTTGCCGTAGAGCAGGTAGGCCATCTCCAGGCGCAAGAGGTCGCGAGCCCCCAGGCCGGCGGGCTTGAGCCCTTGCGCCGACCCCTTGGCCAGCAGCAGGTCCCAGACGACTCTTGCGGCCTGCCGCGGCACATACAACTCGTACCCCAGTTCGCCGGTGTAGCCGGTCCTGGTTACTAAGACAGAGGCCCCGCCCAATGGCGCGCGCAGACAGTGCCGGGGCTTCAGCGCATCGAGCCCGTCGACGCCGGCCGATGTCAGCGTGACTTTCGCCTGCGGCCCTTGCAGCGCCAGCTGACTCAGATCGCCGGATTGATCGCTCAACAACAGATCCGCCAAGCCCCGCGTATGCTCCATCAGCCACGTCCATATCTTGCTCCGATTCGACGCATTGACGCAGAGGAGATATTCTTGGGGATCGGTGTGATAGATGAAGATGTCGTCCTTGACGCCGCCCTGCTCATTGCAAACCATAGAGTATTGGGACTCGCCCAGCGGCAACTTGACCACATCCGTCGTGACGAGCAATTGGAGATAGGCCGCGGCGCTGGGACCGGCGACCAAGAATCGGCCCATGTGGCTGACGTCGAATAGCCCAGCCGCCTTGCGCACGGCGTGATACTCATCGACCACGCCGGAGTATTGGATGGGCATTTCCCACCCGGCAAAGTCGACCAGCTTCCCGCCGGCCGAGACGTGGGCGTCGTAGAGTGGTGTGCGGTTCATGGAGAAGCGCTTTCAGCCTTCAGCGGTCGGCAATCAGCTCTTCGCTGAATGCTGAGAGCCGACGGCTGAATGCGTCCTATTTCAACCCCAACAGCTCGACTTCGAAGGTCAAGGTGGCATTGGGTGGAATGACTCCGCCGGCGCCTCGAGCCCCATAGCCCAGGGCTGGGGGAATGGTCAGCCTGCGCGTGCCGCCCACGCGCATAGTCCCCACGCCTTCATCCCATCCCTTGATCACTTGGCCGACGCCCAGCCGGAAGGAAAAGGGTTCGTTCCGATCACGGGAGCTATCGAATTTGGTGCCGTTGGCCAGCCACCCGGTGTAGTGCACCGTCACGGTATCGCCCGACGCCGCCTGGCGGCCCGTTCCGACCGTCACATCTTCATATTGCAAACCGGAATCTGTCGTCACCAGTTCCTCCTTGGCTGTGAGGCCCTGCAAGATGTCGCTCTCCGTCATTTCTCCATCCCAATCGCTGAGTCATGTCCCGCTGGCGTCGGCGAAGAGCGCCACGCTGGCCGTGTAGCCATGCAGGTAATTCGTGCCGCCGACGGGGCCGAGCTCTCCCTGCGCGAAGAATCCCGCCACCGGAATAGCGCCGACCCGTTTCCGCACGACGGACACGTCATGGTGCGGGGTGTCGAAGAGATGACGACCTCGTCCGCAGCAACTGAAGAGCAGCGCCCCGGCCGGCAGAGCGGAATGCCGGACACGCTCCGCAGCCAGCAGCTCGTTCAGGTCCTCGCTGGCCGCTTCGGCATCCCGCACCTGAAACTGGACCGTCTGCCCTTCCGTCACCAGATCGCCGATCGCCAAGCTCCCCGTCGCACGATCGCCGCCGATTAAGTTCCGGACCAAAAAGTCTCCCCGCTCGAAGCGATTGCGTTGTTCGTCCATGGCGAGCCCGATGTGCAAGGCCCGTTGCGCCAGGTCGCGATCTTTGGACGAGAGCCCCTCGAAGACCTTCTGCAATTGTGTGATCGCCGGGATGCCGCTCAGTTCGTGAATCACGTTGTGTTCACCCCGCGTGACCACGAACCGATCGCCGATGGGCCGACACCCTTGCGAGACCACCGACCGGACGGCGATCGGCCCGGCTATTGCCACGCCCACGATTCCGTCCGGATGGACGGTCCGGTTCAGCACCATGCGATTCTCGCCTGCGCCCTGCCCTCCGCCGGCCAACCCTCCGACGATCGCGGCGCCCGGGCAGGCATTCTGCACCAAGCCCATCACTTCGTCCATCGGCGAGCTGAAGGGGTCGGCGAGCAGAATGAACGAGGGACGGGCCCGGCCCACCGCCTCCGCGGACGGCCATTGATCGGGCGCCACCGTATCGCCGCTGGGACGCGCGACCAGGCGAATCGGCCAGAGGGACGCCCCCGGGAGGGTCGCCGTCCAGAGCGCCACGGCCGGCGCGCCTTCCAGCTCCTCCGCCCCGGCGATCACGCCCTCCCCCGAGCACCCGATGAGCAGCGGCATCCGCAGCCCCTCGTGGAGCGTCTCTACCAGGGCTTCGACATCGTCCGAAAAGTGCGAAGAGAAAAAGAGGCAAGCGAGATCGATCGGCCGCTCGCCCATCGCGCTCCGAATGTCGCGCGTCAGGTGATGCGCCGCTTGGGGGGGATCGAGCGCTGTCGCCAGGGCGGATGCAATGTGCATGGACGAGAGGCGCCCGCCTTACCGATCCAAGGTATCCAACTGTTGGGCGCGCTTTTCTTTCAACGTCTTATAGTAGCGCCACATGTAGGAGTGATAGTCGTCCAGCTGGGCGAGAAGATAGTGCAACTCCGTGGGATCTTCCGCCTCAAGGGCTTGCGTCAGCCGCCCCTTGAGAAAGGTCGAAAAGGCCTGAGTCTTTTCCAGGGCCGTAAACAATTTGAGCGGCCCGCCGATCTGGTACCCATCCATAGTGTCTCGCACTCCCTCAAACTGATAGCGCCACGCGGTGAAGTGCCAGCATAGTCACTCCCCCGCCGAAAATGCAAGGTCTTCGGGGCGATGCGCGGAAGGCTGATGCATGGGATTAGCGCCGATCCCGCAGGAGTACCTGCACCCGACTCAGCGAGATCGCCTCGACGCGATGCCCATCCCGTCCCGTCACCGTCGTCGCCATCGTCAAGGCATTGAGAATGGCTTCTTCCGTCGCTTCCGCGACCGCCGTGAAGATCGGATTGAGATAGATATCGGCGAGCAGGGTCAGCGAGAAGGTTGGGTCTTTCGGATAGTGGGGAATCGTGTTGGCGGTGGAAAAGGCCAGAATGAAGTCCCCGCTCCCGTGTCGAATCGTGGACCCGGTTCGGGCCAATCCTACCACCGCCCGCTTGGCCACGCGTCCCAACTGTCGGGCATCCAACGGCGCATCGGTTGCCACCACGACGATGATGGACCCTTCGGCGCCGGCTTGAGCGGAGGGAGCCGCCGGATCATACAGCCGTCCCACCGGCACGCCGGCCATCGCGAGCTCAGGCCGGCGTCCATGATTGGCGTTGACCAGAACTCCGATCGTATAGCCACCCTCCTGGCTGGGAAGCCGCCGCGAGGCCGTGCCGATCCCGCCCTTGAACCCATAACTCACCATCCCGGTTCCCGCCCCCACCGATCCCTCGCGCACCGGCCCAGACCCGGCCTGATCCAATGCCGCCATGACGTCCTGCTCGGACACATGCCGACCCTGAATATCATTGAGCCGGCTATCGTCGCACTCAGCCACGACAGGCGTCAGCGTATCGTCGGTGATGCCGATTTCGGGGTATCGCTTGATCATCCAACTCATCACCCCGTTGGCCACGCGCGGCACGTTCAAGGTGTTCGTGAGCGCGATGGGATATTCCAAAAATCCGGACTCCGCGACCCAAGCAAGGCCAGTCATCTCACCGGTGCCGTTGAGCACGAAGCCGGCGGCCGGCACCTTTTTGTGCCAGACATCCTCCCGAGGGATGACTACGGTCACGCCTGTCCGGACGGGCCCCTCTCCCGGCTTCAAGACCCCCTCCCCTCGCACGAGACTCACGTGGCCGACGGCCACACCCGCCACATCCGTAATCGCATTCAACGGTCCGGGCGGATAGGCGCCCACTACGATGCCGGCCTCGCGGGCTCGCATACGCGGCTCCTCCGCCGAGGCGCCGGCAGATGAGGCGGCGAACAGACTCACGCCAAGGCTGAGCGACAGGAGGAGGCGACACAGGCCTCCGTGCGTGGCGATTAACCGACGCATGGAACGACTGCTGAAACTCATGCCGATGCCCGCCTCCCTGTCGTAGCGAGCCGTGACTGACAGCGTGGACATCGCTCCAGCGCCGCGAGATCGATCAGCCAAGAGCTGAACGGGCGGCTGGCGATCATCTTCCAGACCAGCGCCGCCTGGCAGTGATGACAACGCAGCACCGCGGTGAACCATCCGAACGTCGCCAGGCTCAGGAAGGTTCCGCAGGCTACGTAGGCCACGAAACGCGCCCCTCCTGAGATCAACGAAAAGAGGGCCAGCGAGAAGAGCGCCATCCCGCCCACGAATCCGGCGATGGCGACATAGAGCTTCCAGGCCTGCTGAGTAGCGATGATCCAACTCGCCGACTCGGTCGTCACGCGACTCTCCCTGTCTTTTTAGACATCGTAGGTGGCGTGCAGATTGGGCACGATGACGCGCATCTTGGGATACTCGGCTCTCAAGGCCTCTGCAAAGGCGAGGGCCTGCCGCTCTTCCCCATGCACGACGAACACGGTCGAGGGAGCGGGCGTAATCGCGCGCACATAGGCCAGGAGGTCGTTCCGATCGGCATGGGCCGAGAGGCCGTTCAGCCGCTCCACGCGAGCCCGCCGCGGGGTCGGGACGCCGAAGATCGGCACCACCTCCCACCCTTCGACCAGCTTGCGGCCCAGCGTATGTTCCGCTTGAAAGCCCACGATCGCCACGATGTTGGCCGGATCTTGGATCGCGTGCTTGAGATGGTGGACCACCCGGCCGCCTTCGCACATGCCCGAGGCGGAAATAATGATGCAGGGACCGCGCAGGCTGTTGAGCTTCTGACTTTCCTGCTGCGACCCCACATAGCGGATGTACTGGGCGGAGAAGGGATCGCCCTCCTTCATGAAGGTCTTCAGCGTCTCCTCGTCAAAGTACTCGGGATGCCGACGAAACACCTCCGTGGCCTTCACCGCCATCGGCGAATCGATATAGATCGGGAGCGGGTCGATGCGGCCTTCCCGCACCAGGTCCTTGATGCGCATGACTAATTCCTGCGTCCGCCCGATGGCGAAGGCCGGCACGATGATCTTCCCGCGCTGGCGGCGGGCCTCCTCCACCAAGGACTGCAGTTTGACCTTCAAGGACTCGCCGACGACTTCGTGGGTGCGATCGCCGTACGTGGATTCGATGATGAGCACATCGCAGGGCGGCGGCCCCTCCGGGTCCCGCAAGATCGGCATCTGCTTGCGTCCGAGATCGCCGGTAAACAAGACGGTAGTCTTCGCGCCTCGCCCGGAGACCGTGAGCCGCACCGCGGCGGAACCGAGAATATGGCCGGCGTCATGGAAGCTGCATTGTACGCGGGGGCGAATGGTGACGGCGTCGTCATAGCGCAGCCCCGTGAAGCGCTTGGTGATGGCGCGCACGTCGTCGCTGTCGAAAAACGGGCGCGTACACTGCCGGCCCCGCCGCTCTTCCTTCTTATTCACGTACCGGCAGTCGCTTTCTTGCAGTCGGGCGGAATCTTCCAACAAGAGGGTCGCGAGATCGGCCGTGCCCCGCGTGAGGTAGACCTTCCCGGAAAATCCGTGCTTCGCCAAGCTGGGCAGCGCGCCCGAGTGGTCGACGTGGGCGTGTGAAAGGAGCACGGCGTCCAGGCTGTTCGGATCGAATCCCAGGTCCCGATTGTGGCGCTCGGCCTCCTGGCGCCGCCCCTGGAACATGCCGCAATCGAACATAATGCGCGCCCCACCCGCCTCAACGAGGTGCCGGCTGCCCGTGACCGATTTCGCCGCCCCGTGAAAGCTGAACTTCATGATGGCGAGACGTGGTGCCCCGGATGATTGCGTTGGATCACCTGCCAGGCCTCGGCAGCCGTTTCCGCATAGCAGAAGAGGCGGATGTCTTCCGGACCGATGAGCCCCTTCTTCACGAGGACATCCCAGTTGATAACCTCATCCCAAAAGGCCTTTCCAAACAGAACCACGCTCACCCCACGGACCTTTCCGGTTTGGAGGAGCGTGAGTGTTTCGAACAGCTCATCCAGGGTGCCGAAGCCGCCCGGGAAGGCCACCAGCGCGCGCGCCCGCAGCAGAAAGTGCATCTTGCGCAGGGCGAAATAGCGAAACTGAAAACAGAGGCTGGGCGTGATGTAAGGATTGGGTTCCTGTTCATGCGGCAAGGTGATGTTGAGTCCGATGGACTTGGCTCCTGCGTCGGCCGCGCCGCGATTAGCCGCCTCCATGATGCCGGGCCCGCCTCCGGTGACGACCACGTAGTCGCATTGGCCGCCGACCTGGCAGGTGGAGGAGACGAGACGGCCGAACTCTCTCGCCTCATCGTAGTAGCGGGCCAGCGAGGCCTGTTCCTTGGCGATCGCCAGGTTCCGCCGACGCGCGGGGTCCTTCGGTTTCGCGCGGAGGGCGGCCTTGGCTTTCTCGACTCGAGCCCTGGCGACGACAGGTTCGACCAGTCTGGCGCTTCCGAACACCACGATGGTGGAACGAATGCCCTCCTGTTGTTGAATGAGTTCGGGTTTGAGGAGCTCAAGCTGGAGGCGAACCGGACGCAGCTCTTCGCGATCCAAGAACTCGATGTCTTGATCCGCCCGTCGGTACGCGGGCGCATGTCGAACGGCCTTCAGGAGGGCCTGCCGGCCTGGTGGCGAGCGTCGCATGGGGCGGATTATAGCCGCTCGCTAGAGCCGTCACAATGGAGCGGGGATCGGCTAGAAGGCCACAACGGGATAGTCCGGCGGGGGCTCAGGGTCAAAGGGCCAGAATCGGTAGTCAGCTGCGGCCTGGTGGCGAGTGAACGAGTGGGACTGCGCAATGCCATGGGCGTCGAATACCACCGTGAAGGCATCAGCCGCCAGGCCCGCGCGGGACATGACCAAGTCCGGCGGATAGGGAATGATGAACCGGAGCGGCCAGCCCCAATTGATGCGGAAGTATTTGGCATCCAGGAAATAGTAGCGCGCGACCATGCGGTTCTGGAGCCCTGAGATGACCGTCGGCGCGCCGAGCTTGGCCTGAACCTCCTGAAAGCTTGTCTGCCCCGGCACAATGAAGCCGACATCCTGATCGCGGATGGGATGATTGAGAGAGACCCGGGTCCAACTGATGAATCCGCAGCCGGACAGCAACAGACTCACCGTACAGACGAACGCGATCGCCCATGATCGGCGCCCCCTCGGGAGAGCCCTATTCACCGAAGGGCCACCATTGAAATTGGAGTTGGTCGGTGCGCTTGCCGAAGACCACGTCGTCGACGATGCCCGCCTGATTGAAGCGCACGTACAAATCATCGCTCATCACGTTGAGTCTCGAAAATACGAGCAAGTTGCCGACTTTCACGTCATAGCGAAAATATTGAAAGATTTCATGGCCGTTGATTTCGATGATCCGATCCGGCGCACCCAAGCGGACGGCCACTTCCGCCCGCGTGCTCTCCCCCTTTCGAATCTGGGCGACATCTTCAGGCCGAAGCTCGTCTCCGACGTTGGCTCGCGCAAAGGCACACCCCCCAAGGAGGGCCATCCCCAGTAGCCCCACGCACCAAATCCCTGTGACGGCTCCGAGTCGATCCTTCTTCGAATGTCTCACCACCCGTCTCCCCTCCTTACTTGTTCAGCCTTCGGGATGCTGCGACTTCGTCAGGACGAAGTCTTGTTCGAACACTTGATAGACCGATCGGGCGAGCCCCACCCGATCATAGACGTGTTGCGCCACCCGGTTGTCGCGCTCGACATAGAGCCGGACGCCGCAGACCGACGGGTTTGCCCTGGCCTCCTCGATGACAGCCTGGTGCATGCGGCGATAGACGCCGCGGCGACGCCACTCCGGCCTCACGTACACGCTTTGGATCCACCAGAAGGTCGCGTTGCGCCAATCGCTCCATTCGAAGGTGATCATGAGCTGGCCGACGAGAATCCGGCCCGTCGGTCCGCTCGATTCCGCGACGAGATAGTACCCCCGCGCAGGGTCGTCGAACAGGGCTTGCGTGCCTTCCCTGAGCAGATTTGTATCCAATGTGCGGCCTTCCGTTTCCCTCGCCATGGCTGCGCTGAATCCCACGAGAGTGTCCAGGTCGTCCAGCCGCGCTCGACGTATGTTGATGGTCGGGGATTTCGACATGAGATGCTGTCGTTACCTCCCCGCCGGATGGCTCACGCCGCCCGAGGGGGATGTCCCTGCCGAGGGACGCACTCGATTGTACAGGCCTGCGGAAAATTCGATCTTCATCGCCTCCTCCGGAGGAAGATCGAGCGGGGAGATGCCCTGCTGCGGTACAAAGGCCAGGTAGCCCGTGAAAGGATGGATCGCCGTCGGGACAAAGAGCATGGCCAGGGGGACCGTGGTCGCGTCTTGCACCGGTCGCGGCGCCGGGCCCATCACAAACCCCAAGGCCCAGAGTCCATCGCGGGGGAAGGGAAAGGCCACGACAGTGCTTCGGCCGAACCGGGAGCGAAAATTGATAAGGTCGCCGACGCCCTTCATCGTGCGATAGATACCGCCCACGACCGGCACCCGCTCGATCGAACGTTCGGTCCACTCGATCAGCCGCTTGACGGCAATCCGAGACGTCAAGAAACCCGCTAATAGGACGAGCAGCAGGGCGGTGAGGAGGCCAAGACCCGGCTGATCCTCGCGGACCAGCGGACCGAGCAGTGTGCGGGCCAAACCGTCCAAGGTCGAGACGAAAGTTTCAAGAATCAGCAACGTCCCCCAGGCTGGGATAATCACGAGGAGGCCGGTGATGAATGCGTGACGGGCCTGAGCGGGTCGGGGCATCGGAGGCCTACGGTACGGTTGGGCCAGTGTAACAGAATCCCCGCCCCTCCGCATGTCTCTTGCACTTGCTCGGCGCTTCGCCTATGCTACCGACTCTTGTGATCAGCCCCTCATGGGATCATGGGAGCGAGGACTCCATGAACATCGACAACGAACTGCTGGCCATCCTCTGTTGCCCCGAGACTAAACAGGAAGTGACGCGCGCGGAAGATCGGCTGGTTCAGCTCTTGAATGAGCGGATTCGGAGGGGCGATCTCAAAAACAAGGCCGGTCAAGCGGTCAGCGAGTCGCTCGACGGCGGGTTGCTCCGGGCGGACAAGAAAATCCTCTATCCGGTGCGTGAAGACATCCCCATCATGCTGATTGAGGAAGGCATACCCGTCGAGGGCGTGGCCTGACCACTGGTTCGTTTCTCAGGGAATCAGAATCGAAGGGCCGGGAGCCCCCGAGTCCTGCTTCGATCCCGTCGACGTCCCGCATTCCCCACAGCGATATTCGTACAGATTTCCGGTCGGCAGCACGAGGAGCAACCGCTCTCTCGCCGGTGTCGCACGCCGGCAGGTCGGGCAGAACAGGAGCGAGGCTCGCAAGGACTCGAATTGTCGGCCTGGACCGGCCTGTGACGCCGGCGGCCTTGCCGGAGGTCTCATGGGGCCCGTTGGACGGCCCCCTGAATTTGGCCAGCGTGCGGGAGGTCTTCTGGGGGGAACCGGCGGTGTCATCGTGTGAGTCGTCGAACTACAAGGGACCTGGTGCTGGTCATCCTCCGATCTTCGCCAATCTCTCGACGGGCGGCCTATCTTACTACCGATTGATCCGAACGAATCGGATGCCTTGATGGGAATCCTCATTCAGATGGAGTCATCCGCCGCCCACGAATCGACCACCAGAGCGACCGGACAACCTGTACCATCACATAGACCGCGAGTCCTGAGAGGAGCGCGTAGGCGCCCGCGCGATGCCAGGGCCACCGCTCAGGAGCGTGGAGCACAACCGCCAGAACGAGGTGCCCGCCGAAGCCGAGCGAGAGGGCGAAGATGACCCATTCCCTCAGAACGGTCTGGCGTGTCCACATCGCGGCCCTCACGATTGGATCTCCTAGCAGGAGGGAGGCCCTGGGTCCCTGGCGGCCTGGGAAGGTTTATGCCCTGGTGTCGGTGGCAACTGACGCCTTGGTGGATTCGATCTCGGCGGCCGCGATGAGGCTTGCGAGGTAGTCGGACACGAAATTGAGAGCCTCTTCCCGGCCGTCTGCCCGTCGACCCTTTTCACGCCGCTGGACGGAGAGCTCATGGTCGAGGTCGGACTTGACGTCGCCGAGAACGCGCTGCAGCGTGGACGGAGTCAGGTTGGTGTCCATTTCTTCGAGTTCCTGGCATCGGTCCAAAACCCAATTCAACCCTTCAATCCGCCCGGTATAGTGCTCCTGGTCGGCGGTATCGATGCGCGCGATGGCCGTGGCGAAGGTTTGCGCTTCGTAGACGAGGTTGTAAAAGCTGGTGACGGCTCTCTGTAGCGTAGGATTCATGCGTCTCCTTCACAGTCGTTCATATCCGCCCCATTATACATGAGTACGGACTCATTCCCAATGTTTTTGTCAGCTTACGTAAAGAGCAGAGCGTGGAATTCCGCCATGAAGCCGTAATAGAGGGGAGCAAAATCCTTCAGGCTTTCCGGGCTGTTTTCTTTGAGGCGCTTGAAAAAAAAGACCTGATGCCGTGGATCCAGCTGCTCGAGCAGCTTCCCGAGTTGCGACATCGTATAGCTGCCGGACGGCACACTCAGGATATAGTGGACGAGTCGCTCCACGAACTGCTGTCCCACATAGTCGCTGGAAATCATTCCCTCGGGAATCTTCCCGCTGGCGAGATAGTCCTGAAACGGAACCGCGATCGCAGCAAAGGGAACCGCGCTGTCCGCAGGACGGCTCATGCCTCCCTCCACGGGAGTGCGAAGTGAGGATTCACGAAGTCCACTCTACTCAAGCCTTCTGGGCGCGTCAAGCTTTAGGCGAATGGCGGTGGCATCAGACGCCGAAGACCCGCGAGGAGCAGGCTGACTAAAATGACGAGGGGCAGGAGGTTTCCCCCCTGCCCCTCGCGAGAACCACGGACCGGCTGAAACTTACAGCCAGGTCACGCGCTCGGCGGGCCGGATGTAGATGGGCTCTTCCACCTGG
>CAYZTJ010000073.1:0-17295 GCA_964481215.1 uncultured Nitrospira sp.
CCGATGGCAACAGATTTACAGTCTGCCCCCTTTGGCCACTTGGGTACCTGCCCAAGACCCACTCTGAATACTGGTGTACCCTGATCTACGCAAAATCCACAGTCGCTTGTGACCAGGAGCAGAAGCAAAAGCAAACCGTCCCCTTCACAGTCCTCCATCCTGACGGCCGGCGCCGACAGACTGACTGTTGTGGGGCGGTTGTTGCTGGTTATGAAAGCGCTTGATTCTATGAGCGAATCAAGAGGATGTCAAGGGCCTGACGGAAAATTCTTCACAATCTTCCCCTTGGGCCATTCTCCCGTCAAGCCGCTGGCGGACAGGCCCCCTCAACTCGGTCTGATCCGAGGGCAGCCCCCATGGCCTCCCTGACCTGCCGGGCATCCCCCCCAGGCCTCTCGAAAATCCACTCCAGTAAGAGGCTCACTTCTCGGGGAGAAATACGAAAGGAGGGCGCGAGGTACCGCTTGGGAGCCTTGGCTCGCTCCGTCGGATCTTGCGGTTCATAGTAGCCGACTAGGCTCCCCTCCACGTCCGCCTTTTTGAGCTGGATGAGCCAGGCGCCCGTGGACTTCTCCGCCTTCAGAGGATGTTCCCGCTTGTGATCCTTGGCAACGTTCCAGGTCCTCCACCCCACGAAGACCCCCCAGGTCTCGTTCAAGGCCTCCCAGGACTCCTGCTCCGTGAGGTACCGGGACTCACGAATCGATTTCTTGGAAACCACTGGAGTGATCTCCACCTGCCCATACCGGCAGGTTTGGAACTCGCGAGACGCGGCGAGCAGAGGATGCCGACCCTCCGATGACCCTCCCGTCCCTGCTTGCGCTTCAAGATAGTCCATGTAGGCGTGGAACAGTTCATGGTACAGGGTCCCAAGTTCCGGCGCAGTCAGCTTCGTCAGGGGCTTGAGCGTGCCTCCGGCGCCGTTCAGTGAAAGCGAGCGGTTGAGCACCATTCGGTGGCTCTCCGGGTGATATTCCGCGGCAAACTGCCGGAGATCTTCGAACTCGAAGTCGACGAATTCCGGAGGAACGGCTTGTAGAAACCTCGTGGGTAACCCCATGGCCTGGGCTTGCCGGATGAGGCCCTCCCAAGCTGTTGCGGCCAGCAGAGGAGTCGCGCCGAAAGGCCAGACCGACACGAGGAGAAAGCATACACCCGTCAGCAGGGGGCGCCGCATCGCACTAGCCCCACCCGTACCCACCGGTTTCATCCACCAAGGCCCAGCTATCTAGGAGAGAGGAGGGAACGGTTTCCAGAAATCGTGACGGCTTGGAAAGAATGGCCCCGGTGGTGCGATCGAACACATTGATCGGATAGGTAAGATAGAGATATTTCTTGGCGCGCGTCACCGCCACATACATGAGCCGCCGCTCTTCTTCCAGTTCTTCCTCCGTGCTCATCGAGTAGGCCGAGGGGAATCGTCCATCCACGACCCACATGACAAAGACGCATTGCCATTCCAATCCCTTGGCTGAATGGATCGTCGAGAGAATCAGCCGCTCGTTGTCCCGTTCGGCCCCTTCGGGCTCCCCAAGCCCGTCGTCCGGCGGCTCCAGAGCCAAATCGTCGAGGAACTCTCGCAGCGACCCGTACCGCTCGGCCATGGCGTAGAGCTGCTCGAGATCCCGCATACGCTTGGGATAGTCGTCGTAATGGTCTTTGAGAATGGGCAGGTAGTACCGATAGGCTTCGTTGACCTGTTCCGCCGGCCCGGTACCGCCGGCCTGCTTGGCCTCGTCGAGCATGGCGGCCAGGTCTCGGAAGCTCCCGCTCAGGCGGCCGGCCGCCTGTCGAAGCGCGGCGACGGGATCATCGGCCTTCACGAATGACGCGATCACCTCCTGAGCCTTCTTGGGACCGACCCCGTCGACCAGCAGGAGCAGTCGATTCCAACTGACCGCATCCAGCGGATTCTCGACGACCCGGAGATACGCGAGCAGGTCCTTGACGTGCGCGGTCTCGATGAACTTGAATCCGCCGCGCTTCACGAACGGCAGATCGCGCCGCGAGAGCTCCACTTCCAGATCGAAGGAATGGTAGCTGGACCGGAAGAGCACGGCGATGTCGCCGAGCGGGACTCCCTCCTCTCGCAACTCCAGAATGCGCTGGGCCAGGAAGCGCGATTGGGCGTTCTCGCCGCCGGCCTGGACCAAGGCGGGCAGCGGCCCGTCGAGCTTCCGGGTGAACAGACGCTTCGAGTATTTTTCCACGGCGCTGCTGATCACTTCGTTGGCCAGATTCAAGATGGGCTGGGTACTCCGGTAGTTTTCTTCCAACCGGTACACCGTGGCGCCCGGGAACAGCGACGGGAAATCCATGATGTTGCGGAACGTCGCGCCCCGAAACGCATAGATCGACTGGGAATCGTCGCCCACGACCATGACGTTGTTGTGCGTGGCGGCCAGCTTGCGGATCACGTCCGCCTGCAGCCGGTTGGTATCTTGGTATTCATCGACCAAGATGGACTGGAACTGACGCGATACGGTCTCGCGGACCGAGGCGTCGCGGTCCAACAGCTCCCGGACCTTGACGAGCAGATCGTCGTAGTCGAGCAGTTGCCGTTCCCGCTTCGCAGCGGCATAGGCTGTCCGCAGCCGGTTGAGGGCGTCGAGGTGATCCGCGAAATGGTCGAATTCGCCGAGCACGATGTCCTCGATGGGCTGCAGCGTGTTCTCGCTCTTACTAAAGATCTCGGCGATCGTGCCTTTTCGCGGGAACCGCTTGTCCTTTTCGCTCAGCCCCAATTGCGCCCGGATCAAGTTGATGAGGTCTTCGCTGTCCGAGCGGTCGAGGATCGTAAACCCCGGCTCGATCCCGATCGCCCGGCCATATCGGCGCAGCAGGAGATTCCCGATCGAATGGAAGGTGCCGCCGACCACCCGCTCCGCTTGCGCCCCGATCAACTGCCCGGCCCTATCCAACATCTCTTGGGCCGCCTTGCGGGTGAAGGTCAGCAGCAGCACCGAGGCGGGATCGGCCCCGTGGTCGAGGAGATAGGCCAGACGATAGATGAGCGTGCGCGTCTTCCCGCTGCCGGCGCCGGCAATGACCAAGGCTGGGCCGGCCGGAGCCGACACCACCGCCCATTGCTGGGGATTCAGCGCCTGCTGGAAATCGAGTGACGGGCGGGCCGGCCGCAGAGCGTCGGCGCCGCGCTTGAGGACGTAGGTTTTGGTGCCAGGATCCACGACAGTTTCAAAATTCAGGCGGTGCCGCTGTATAGCACACCGCTGCCGATCACGCAACGCGCGAACATCGCGTCGACGCGGACGCGCCGCGCTCCCGTTGTTGGAGAGGTGTGGAGTTGGCTATAATGCGGCGCACAGGAATTCCCAATGGCCACCGCCCACGACCCCCACGACAGATTGCAGAACGAGCTCGCGTCCTTGATGGTCACGGTCGCCGGACAATCGGTGACGATGGTGAAGCGCAGCGTCCCCGAGCAGGCGATCAAGATGAAGAAGGCAACCGAATGGGACGTCTATCTGGAGTTTTTGAAAGTCTTCTTCAATCTCGCGGACCGGCTCTCGGCCTTCTATCTCCCGATTCAACTACAGCCGCGATTCATGGACGGCCTGGAAGACGCCGTCACCCATCAGCTCAAAACCGTGCTGGCCCCGGCCCTCGGACCGGACAGCGATGAGATGGAGATTACGGTAACGATCGGGCAGACCGTCTCGGAGAGCCGGCAACGGTACGAGCCCTATCGGTTTGTCGTCAAAGAAGACAGTAAAGTGCGGGACGAGTACTTTCGAAAGTTTGCCGACGAAGTGTCGGCGCTCGTGGGGGCGAAGGAGAACGGGATGCTCCAGTCGAGCGCCGTGCTCTGCGCCAGCGCGGTCATTCCGGCGATGGCGGCCCTCTTCGACTCGATGACGGTTGCGGCGGCGAACCCCGCCGCAACCGGACAGACCACCTCGCCGGGCCAGAACTCACAGTCCCCCGCGGGGGCGATCGGGAATGAAATCAAGCTCGTCAGTGTCATGGCCTCGACCCAGGGCGAGATGGTCGACACGACGTGGGGGGTTCACCCCCGATTCCGCCAGGACCTGACACCCGATCAATTCAAGGAACTGTCCCGCCTGATGAATCGAGTGGCGCTGATCCTGGGCGAGCGCTACGCCGCCGTCGCCTTTTCCCAGGAGTGGGCGGCTTGGGCCGCGGGAAACCCCGCCGCGGCCTCGGAACCGGGCAAGCCCGGCTCAAGCCGCTAAGAGCAACTTCCGATACCTATTGGGTATCAACTTCTAAGGATGGAGGGGGCGTGAAGGACCGTCCGATGCAATCGACTGCGGATTCGACTCCGAAGGGACTCTCGCGGCTGCCGGAACTCGCCAATAATCTATGGTGGAGCTGGACCCCCGAGGCGCGACGACTGTTCGAAGCCATCGACCCGACCCTCTGGCAGGCCAACCATCATAACCCCGTTCGCCTGCTGCACGAAGTCAAGCCGCAGCGGCTCATGCAGCTTGCCGAAGACTCCGCCTTCATCCGTCAATACTCCGCCGTGCTGAAAGCCTTCGACACCTACATGGGCGAGAAGAACGCCTGGATGGCCATCCAGCATCCCAGCGTGGCCTCAAGTCCCGTCGCCTACTTCTCCGCGGAATTCGGACTCCACAACTCCGTACCGATCTACAGCGGCGGCCTGGGGATTCTCGCCGGCGATCATCTGAAGGAAGCGAGCGACCTCGGCATCCCGCTCTCCGGTCTTGGATTCATGTACCCCCAGGGCTATTTCCATCAGCGCATCAATCCGGAGGGCTGGCAGCAGGCCGAATACGAGGTGTTCGATCGCCACGAGTCCCCCATTCATCAGGCGCTTACGCCGTCGGGCTCCCCCTGCCAGATCATGGTGGAGATGGGAGGGCGTACGGTCCACGCCTGCGTCTGGCTCGTCCGCGTGGGACGGATTCATCTCTACTTGATCGATACCGATGTCCAGGAGAATTCGCCCTATGACCGCCAGCTTTCCGCCCGACTCTACGGCGGCGATCAGGAAGTGCGGATCTGCCAGGAGATTCTGCTGGGGATCGGCGGAGTTCGCGTCTTTCGCGCCCTGGGCATCAGCCCGGCCGTCTGGCACGCGAACGAAGGCCACTCCTCGTTTCTCACACTGGAGCGCCTGCGCGAGTTCGTCCAGCAGGGCCGTTCCTATGCCGAGGCAGCCGAATTGGTGCGGCAGAGCACTGTCTTCACGACCCATACGCCGGTCCCGGCAGGACACGACGTGTTCCCCCATCACTTGATGGATCGCTACTTTGGCGGGTACTGGGATCAGCTCGGGCTCAGCCGCGAGGCCTTCCTTCGACTGGGGCAACACCCCGATCATCCCGATGCCGGATTCAACATGACGGCGCTGGCGATCCGACTGTCGGCCCATATCAACGGGGTGAGCCGCGAGCACGGACGCGTCTCGCGGGCCATGTGGAAGTGCGTGTGGCCGGGCGTACCGGAGGATCTCGTGCCGATCCGCAGCATCACCAACGGGGTCCATGTCCCCACCTGGATTTCCCCGGAGATGAACCAGCTTTACTGTAAGTACATGGGACCGGACTGGGTTCAGCACGCCGATGATGCCGCCGTGTGGCAACGTGCGGTCGATATTCCCGACGATCAAATGTGGGGAGCGCGGCTCCAGCAAAAGCGCAAGCTCATGAGCTTCATCCGCGAACGGGCTCGGCTGGGCTGGATGAACGGCCACTTGGACCCGACCCAGGTGCTGGCCAGCGGGGCCCTGCTTTCCCCCGAAGCCCTCACCCTGGGGTTTGCGCGTCGCTTTGCCACCTACAAGCGCGCAACGCTGCTCTTCCGCTGGCCGGCTCGCCTCAAGCAGTTGCTCCAAGACAGGCATCGGCCCGTCCAGTTGATTTTCGCCGGCAAGGCCCATCCGGCGGATGAACCAGGTCGACACTTCATACATCAGGTCTATCGCTGCTGCCGGGACCATGGGCTGGGCGGACATATCGTCTTCTTGGAAGACTACGACATGCACATGGCCAAGTACTTGGTCCAGGGCGTCGACGTGTGGCTCAACAATCCCCGCCCCCCGATGGAAGCCAGCGGCACCAGCGGACAGAAGGCGTCGCTCAACGGCGTGCCCAACTTGAGCGTGCTCGACGGCTGGTGGAGCGAGGGCTACGACGGGAGCAACGGCTGGGCCATCCCCGCTTCCGTCGACCTCGCCGATCCGCAGGCGCAAGACGAGCACGACGCGGAGCATCTCTACCGGCTGTTGGAACAAGAAATCGTTCCCCTCTATTACACGAGGGATCGCGACGAAATCCCGCGCGGATGGATCCAAGTCGTCAAAGACGCGATCCGGACGAATGGGCCTCGGTTCTCCGCTCGTCGCATGGTCAAGGAGTACGTCGACGTCTCCTACGCTCCCGCGGCGACGCCCATCGTCCCCGCGCTCTAAGGGGGCCGGGAGGCTCTCCGTCCCTTCGCTTCACTCGGCCCCGATCGATGGTCGGTTTCCCCTTGCCTTGACAAGGCCCCTTCGGGTGCTAAGATGCCCGCCGGTGCACTCCATTGCTACGCAGCCCCACAGCCAGTCGCATGCGTCCCGCGCGATCATGACCCCTTCCAAACCGTTTCGGTGGGGACGATGGGGAATGGGCTTCGTCGTCCTTGCCGTCTCCTTCATCAGTCTGCCGCTCGACGCCGCTGAACCCACTACCGGCCAGGCCGAACGTCCTGTCTTGCAAGCTCATCGCGACCATCGGTACGAGGAAGTCGTCCGCCTGATGGAGCAACTGCCCCCCGAGACCCGATGGTCTCCTCACGCTCTACGCGCCGGAACCACCAGCTATCTCAAGTTGGGCAAATTCGAATCCGGGCTCGCCCTCTACCGCCGCCTCACCGCCGCCGGCCAAGCGGAAGACCCGCCGTTGTTGAGAGCGCTGGCGCTGGGGCTCGTCACGAGCTTTACGCGAGACCCGGTCGAGCATCTGCGCATCGCGTCCTATACGGGGCTGGCCGACATCGGCACCCGCGAGGTCGGGCCCCTCCTCGACGATGGGCTTCTCGACTCCTCCGTGGTAGTCCGGGCGCGCGCCGGCGAGGGATTGGGGCGGATCGGAGGCGCCACCACGGCAAAGAACCTTCCGCAGGCCCTTCAGGACAACTCGCTCGCGGTCCGCATCGCCATTCTCAATGCGATCGGCGAATCGGCCAATCCTTCTCTCATGAAGCTCGTTGCGCCGATCGCCAAAACAGCGGAGGGCCCCGAGCAGGTGTTTGCGCTCGCCGCCCTGGTGAAATTGGGGAAAGTCGACGCCTTGAATGAATTAGCGGCGCTCGCCACTCTGCCGGATCCGGACACCCGGATGGCGGCGTTGGGGGCGCTGGGGCGACTCAAACGACCTTCGACGCTCAAACGGCTCAGCCAGTCGGTCTATGACCCGGACCCGGCCGTTCGTGCCTTCGCGGCAGGGGCCTTGGGAGACTACGGCGGGCCCGAGGTCGTGCCGTTTTTGGTGCACGTCTTGGGTGACGACCAGCCTCGCGTACGCAGCGTTGCGGCCTCGAGCCTCGCACGCCTGCGACTCCCTCAACTCAAACCCCACCTGTGGCAAGCCGCGAAGGATCCTACGGTCTTTGTCCGCATGGGAGGCATCGAGGGGCTGCTTCGATTAGGGGACGGCGAAGCGCTGCTGGCGGCCGCCGATCTGACTAAGCATCCGGATCCCTCGGTCCGAAGCGCCGTGGCTCAGGCCTTGGGCGCCGGAGGCTCTCCCAAAGCGTCGCAACTCCTCGAGCAACTCTTGAAAGATTTGCAGCCTCAACCACGGCTGTCGGCTGCGCGCGCGCTTGGCAAGCTGGGGGGACGGGAGGTCATCTCGATTCTGAAAAAGGGGTTAGAAGACACCGATCACGCGGTGCGGATTGCCTCGGCCAGCAGTCTGGTACAGGTGATCGACTCGCTCAAGAAATAGCTCCTCACCCAGGCGCACAATGGAATACACGACATGATTCGATTCATCGGCTCGATCCTGGTGCTCGGACTGACGTTTTACGCCGGCTACTATGTCGGCCAACGCTCGCTGAGCGACGTGACGAAAACGCTGGGTGGATTTTCTCGCGAGGTCATGGAGAAGACGATGGGCTTCGAGCGCACCCTGCGGCTGCGCCAGGCAGTGCTCGACGCCAAAGGCTTGGTGGTGCAAGCCAGAGGCGACGCGATCGACCGGAACTACGGGAGTGCGGCAAAGGCTGTCTCGGACGCGCGCGACGCGGTGGAAAAAGCGATCGGGATCGAGCGCTCAGGCGATTTGGCCGGCAAATTGAAGAGCCTGCTCGCGACGCTGCAGGCGATGCAGCGTGATCTCGAATCCGGCAAGGCCGTGGGACGCGATCGGATGGACGCTGCGGAGAAACAACTCAACGAGGTGCTCGGTCCGTAAGCTCGGCCCGGTTAGGCGGTGGCCGCCTCCTTCTTCCACCCTGCTAGGATCCGCTCAGCTCGCATACGGACCACCATGTCCGGGTCCTGCGTCAAGGGCTTGATGGCCTCGCGTCCTTTCGGGTCCCCGATCTTCTCCAAGGCGGCGGCAGCGGTCAGCCGAGTGAACCAATCCTTGTCTTTCAGCTTCTCGATCAGGGCATCGACTGCTTCAGGCGCCTTCACCCGCCCAAGAATGATGGCCGCCTGCTTCCGGACCATCTCTTCTTTATCGTTCAGAGCGGTCAGCAACCGGGCGACCGCGGGTGGACCGACTTCCACCAGGGCTTCCGTCGCGTCGTCAATGAATTCATCGTTCCGGAGCTGGTGAACCAGGGGGTCCAACACCCGCTCGTCTTTGATTTTCCCCAGCGCGCGGATGGCCGCCTTGCGTGTATCCCAATCCCGCAAGTGCCGCAGCAGGCCGTCGACGGCCGGTGACCCGATCATGCCCAAGGAGTCGATGGCGGCCTCGCGCACCTGCCAGTCGCCGTCTCGAAGCGCATTCACCAGCGGGACGACGCAACGTTCGTCGCCCATCTCCCCGAGCGTCACGGCGGCCTCGCGCCGGATGACCCAATCCTGATCTTTCAGCAGATCGATCTGGATGTCGATTTCATCTTTAACTTTTTCTTCTTCGAGTTCGACCTCTCCCGGCTTGACGGCTTCAGCGGCAGGCTCACCCTGCGTGTCCATCCCCATCCCCGTGATCGACTCGGCGACACGGTCCGCCAACTCATCGGTCGGCATGTCCGTTCCCAGTACGTCTCCGGATTTGTCGCGCTTCGTGTCGTCTTGCATGCAGGACTCCCCTCTGACACCACACAACGAACAATTAAGTTTCAGGCTTTCTGCGCGCCTTCGGCCACCTTCTTGCCGGCCGCGTGCGCTCTGCGCAAGGCCAGCCGTCGTCGCTTTCGTTGAACCCGCTTCAGCCGCTTTCGCAATCGTCGGAATGCCGGCCCCGAAGCCGCCTCGCTCCCCGCCGTCCGCTTCGACTGGACATTTTTCGTGAGTCTGGTCTCGTCGTTTTCCTTCGTGCGCTGCTTCTTCATCACGCTTCTGAACCTCCCTGTGACATAGGACCGGCGCAGATGCCGGGCGGACATCGATCCGTCACAGTGTAGGGAACTGGCGCAGAGACTGTCAACGGGCAGGAGGGGCGAATTGTGGCCGGCGGGACGGTCGTACGAGGGTCCTCGTCCTCACGGGAGGGCAGGGGGGCTGTTGACGCACAGATCTGCAATCTACTCGGAAGGGGTAGGAAAGACCGGCACGCCCGGATTCAGCCAGGGAAGAAGCGCTAGAGTGGCCAGGGGATGATGCGCGTGTCGGGCATGTCGGGAAGATCGTCGCGCCGCGCACGGCGCTCGCGACGGATGTCGGCCGCGGGGGGTTCCGACACTCGGATCAGGTGACGCGGCCGCTCCATGGAATGGGGGCGGGGTCGGCTGGTCGCCACACGACGCGCGGATCGGCTCGCCTGCGATCCCGGAGCCAGCAGCTCATCCATTGGAACCCCGTCTTGACCCAACATCCAGAGTGAGTGCCCATCGGCGCCCAAGACCTCGATCTGAATCGGAGCCACTCCCTTTCCGACCATCCCCAGCTCTTTAGCCGCGCCATACGAGAGGTCCAGAATCCGACCTCCCACATAGGGGCCCCGGTCATTGATCTTGATCTTCACCTGACGCCCGTTCGTGACGTTGGTGACCTTCACAATTGTGCCCAGAGGAAGCGTTCGGTGGGCGCCGGTCATGGCCTCCATGTCAAAGGTCTCGCCATTAGCCGTCTGAAGGCCATGGAAATCATCGCCATACCAAGAGGCAATCCCGCGCTCCTTAAGCCCCACGTCCAGGTCCGCCAGCCCCTTAGTGAGGCTGGTGCAGCCGGTGACCGAGAGGCCAAGGGCCAGAACCCATAAGGACCGTTTGTAGCGCTGTATCAAAAAGTTCACTCCAGGTCTCCCTTGAGTTGTCTCTTTCTGCTCCCGCATTCCCTGCTCTACTGCTCTGTATCGATCCTAAGGCCTCAACACACAGACCAGTCGACTGACTTGATCATCCTTCCCTTTGGCTATGTCGTGGATTAGTTCAACGAAGCTGCAAGAGAGGTATTCAGAATATAACCCGGTGACCCCATCTCGTCAAGTAGCGCCAACTTCTGTGCCAAATGGACAACCCATTCCTATTCGATAGATTAACTATTTCACCAACAGTTTCATTCACTTATGAAGACTCACGAGAGGTCGGTTACCGAGAATCAGGACGTAACTGGAAGAGTGCAAGTGAGCGACCGCATAGCGCGTAGCCATCGCCCCCTTTATAGATGCCTTGCCTCGTTTGGAGGACTGGCTCCGCAGTATCCAGGATGAGGTTCCACCGCACCGAAACCCTGTGGGACGGCAGGATGAAGTCAACCCCTTCATGATGGGCATTGAGCAGGAGGAGTAGGGTCTCCCCCTGAACCGAGTGGCCCTGGTCATCGGTCTCTTCAATGGCATCCCCGGCGAGTCTCAAGCCCAGACACCGGATAAAGCCGGTCTCCCACTCTTGCTGACGCATCTCCTTACCGTCGGGGCGAAACCAGGCCAGGTCCTTCACTTCCGACCCCCTGACCTTTCTTCCCTGGTAGAACCGTCGCCGCCTCATGACCGGGTGGGTCCTCCGGAGTGCAATCAAGGTTCGGGTGAACATCCACAGAGCGCGGCCTCGATCAGAAACGTTCCAGTCAACCCAGCTCAGCTCGTTATCCTGACAGTAGGCGTTGTTATTGCCCAATTGTGTGCGTCCTAACTCATCCCCGGCACAGAGCATCGGCACCCCTTGGGAAAACATCAGGGTTGCCAAGAGGTTACGCTTCTGGCGTTCCCGCAGATCGAGAAGCTCCGGATCTGAGGTCGGCCCCTCGACCCCACAATTCCAACTGTCGTTCTCGTCCGTGCCGTCCCGATTCCCCTCATGATTGCTCTCGTTGTGTTTGACGTTGTAGCTCACCAAATCATGGAGAGTAAACCCATCATGGGCCGTGACAAAGTTGACGCTCGCAAAGGGGGTTCGCCCGCTGGCCTGGTAGAGGTCGCTGCTGCCGGTCAGTCGAGAGGCGAAATCGGAGATCTGCCCTCCGTCCCCCCGCCAATACCGGCGCACCGTATCGCGGTAGCGGCCGTTCCATTCGGCCCAGCCGGGAGGGAAATTCCCGACCTGGTACCCCCCATACCCCAGATCCCACGGCTCGGCGATGAGTTTGACCTGGGAGAGCACGGGATCTTGCTGAATGATGTCGAAAAACGCGCTGAGCCGGTCGACCCCATGGGTTTCCCTGGCCAGAGTCGTCGCGAGGTCGAAGCGAAAGCCATCCACGTGCATCTCACAGACCCAGTAGCGCAGGCTGTCCATGATCAGCTGGAGCGTACGAGGATGGCGGACGTTGAGGCTATTGCCGCAGCCGGTAAAGTCCTCGTAGTAGCGCGGCTCCGACTCCAGCAACCGATAGTAGGACGGATTGTCGATTCCCCGAAACGAAAGCGTAGGGCCGAGATGATTGCCCTCCGCCGTGTGGTTATAGACCACGTCCAAGATCACTTCGATCCCCGCCGTGTGGAGAGTCTTCACCATCGTCTTGAATTCGCGCACATGGCGTCCCGGGTCGGCCGACAGGGCGTAGCGTCCATCCGGCGCGAAGAACCCGATGGTGTTGTACCCCCAATAGTTCACCAGCCCCCGCTCGTGGAGGTGGCGGTCCGTGACGAAGGCATGGACGGGCAGGATCTCGACGGCCGTCACCCTGAGCGCCTGCAGATAGTCGATGACCGCCGGTGACGCCAGGCCTTCATAGCTCCCGCGCAACGCCTCGGGAACCTCGGGATTCTGGATCGTGAATCCCTTGACGTGCAGCTCGTAGATCACCGTTTGATCCCACGGAATCTTAAGGGGGCGGTCCGGGCCCCACGTAAAGGCCTGATCGACCACCACGCACCTCGGTATGTCGGCCGCGCTGTCCCGGAGATCCTTGGCATACTCCCCGCCCGAATCCCCGATGCGATAGCCAAAGAGCCGGTCGGACCAGCGGAGTTCCCCCTCCAATGCCCTGGCGTAGGGATCCAGCAGCAGCTTGTGCGGGTTGAAACGGAGGCCCGCGTCCGGCTCATAGGGACCGTGGACGCGATACCCGTAGCATTGACCCGGCCGAACCTCCGGTAAATACACGTGCCAGACGTGGTCCGTCCGTTCTTCAAGACGAATGCGGTGGGACTCCCGCACCGCGCTGGCTCCTTCAAACAGGCAGAGATCAACCCCGGTGGCATGCTCGGAAAAGAGGGCGAAATTCACGCCCTCGCCGTCCCACGTCGCGCCGAGTGGATGGGGCCGCCCAGGTCGCCGTCTCATCGATCGCTCCTTGAAAAAGAGAAGGGCGGTGGCCCTGAGTCAGGACCACCGCCCTCCCGCCTTGCGGCTCGCATTACAGGGAGATGCGCTTACTTCTTGACCTCCAGCTTGGCGTTCGCCGTGCCGCCGTCGGCCACATCGATCTCGATCTCCATCTTGCCGGCGAAGGGATGCCAGGCGAGCAGCTTGTGCTTGCCGGCCGGCACATCCTTGATCGTGAAGGAGCCATCCTCCCCCACCACCGCATAGTGAGGGTTGGACACCGGCAGGAAGAAGGACTGCATGAACTCGTGCTGGTCGCACTGCAACCGGTAGGTCCCGCCTTGCTTCTCCGCGCCGCCGCGGAAGGTCACGGGCTTATCCAGCTTGTCGCCCTTCTTGGCCAAGCCGATGTTGAAACCGGTCGCCGAGGTTGCCCCCTTCACGGTGAAGCTGTGCGGGTTGTGCAACACGCCGGCCACGGACTTGGGATCGTCAGGATCGGAATCGTGGTTTTCCACGTGGAAGTTCTTGTTGTTCACCACCACGCCGCTGAACGGGAGGAATTCGCAGAACTCCGCCACCACTTCCGTGCCCTTGTAGCCGTCCATGAACGCTTTGTCTTCGACGTCCGTGATCGCCACGACCGCGCCCTTCAATCCCCCGTCCTTGCCGACCTCGATGGTCTTCAGGAACCGCTTGTCCCCATCCATCAAATCCTTGCGCGGATTCTTGGGGCAGAACTTGGGGTTCGGGAATTTCGAGAACAGAAATTCCTTCTTGTCCGCCTTGCCGGCGAAGGTCACCTTCCCGGTCACCGTTCCCCCGGCAAACGACGTGAGCGGCGCCGCGAGGAACGCGATCGCCACCAGTCCTGCGAGAGCAAACACAACTGCTTTCTTCATGTGGAGGCCTCCTTATGAGAAAAACGTGTAACTACGACAAAACCTAAGGGAGTTGGATGAATCGGATCATTGCCGCCTCGCCATCGACACAGGCACGGACAACGATTCCGTCTGATCAACCTTGGCGGGTTCACTTGCGGCTGACGCTGTAGAGTATAACCAAACCGCAAACTGAGTCAAGCCTCAAAAAACCCTTATCTGACAAGGCCCTGGGGCTTTTGCGAGAGCGCACCTGTGTAGACCGGTGTGTGGCGCAGCAATCGAAGGACGGAGCCGCCGGCCGTCGCTCGCACGGCATCGTCTTGATCGCCGAGCGCCTTCTTCAGAATGGCCAATCTGGCCGGGATCGTCGCCTCCCCGGCTTCCATCTGCCCCAATGATCGTGCTGCCACGATACGGGGACGCGGCAGGGGATCGTTCGCCAGAATCTGCAGGGTCTCAATGGCCGGCTGGATTCCAGGTCCATGGGCCTTCCCCAGTGCACGGGCCACCGCGCCGCGAAAGCCGGCGTCCGTATGATTGACCAACCCTCGGACAGCCTCCGTGATCTCATCGCCGACCACTCCCTGCTCCAGCAGCGCGCCGATGGCCGCCGCACGCACCGTCGGGTGCGCGTCGCGGAGCCGGAGCTTCAGCGCATCCGCCACGGCTGGACCTGGAAACTGACCCAGACTCGCCGCCGCCGATGCTCGAACCGGGGCAACCGGATCATCCAGTAAAGGAATCAAGAGGGAGACGGCCTCCCCGTCTTTGATCTCACCCAAGGCGACCGCCGCCGCGCCTCGCACGGAAGGCTGCGACTCCTTGAGCGCCCGGCGAATGACTGGCAGGGCCGCCCGGCCTTCGAGTTCGACCAACCAGCGGAGGGCGCTTCCCTTCTCTTCCGGATTCAACGACTCCACGCTCGTCTCCAGCCGTTTGACCGCCTCTCGCCGCCCCAGCAAGGCCTGTACCCCCAAGGCCGCCACGTGCACCATGGGCTGTTCATCGGAAGCCGCTTTCTCGGCCAGACCCATCACGGAAGGATCGCCGCTCCGCCCCAAGACTTTGAGGGCCGTGGCTCGCACCATTCCCGCCTGGTCCTCCAGCGCCTTTTTGAGTCGCGGAGATTGCCGCCCCGCTTTCAGCTTGCCCAACCCCTCAACCGCCAGAGCACGCACCGGCCCGGATCCGTCGGTCAATCCATCCTCAAAATATCGGAGCATCTCGTCCGACTCCGCCTCCTTGAGCGCCGTATAGGCTGCGCCGCGCATTTGCTCGCGCATATCGGTCAACAAAGGCAGAATCATCCCGAGGCTGAGTTCCCGGAGCAGGGGCACATCGTCTTTCCCCAGCGCCTGCTCCACACGGACATACTCTTGGGCGGCGTCCTTCGGCTTTCCGGCGCGGAGCAGCGCCTGGACTTTGAGCCGAAGCGCGTCCGCCGAAGCCCGTTCGCCGATCGTGAGCGGCTCCAGGAGGGACAAGGCTTTGGGATATTGTTTCGACTCGACCGCCGCTCTGGCCTCGCTCAGGGGATCCGCTGCCTTGGGTGCGGCCCAGACCGGCTGGCCGAAGAAGAGACTGCAGGCGAGCATGGCGATCCCCGACCGAATCAGGGGGGCTGGCCATGGAGCCGCGAGTCCAAGAGCGAATCGTAAATGGAGCGGCATGGGCGACGTGGACCGATCGGGGGATGGCTGAGGATTCCTTCTGCTACTGCTGCTTCTCGACGAGCGGCACGATCTCGATCGCATACCCGAGGGACTCCGGGCCGAAGCGAGGATTGTCCGTGACCTTATAGGCGCTCCGATTTCCCTTGGGCGCAGGAAGCGCGACCCGTTCGGTTACGACGCCGTCGGCCGCGATGGTGACCGTCTTGGTGATCCCTGGTCCCGACTGCGGATGCCACACCACCATCTGATAGGTGCCGGGCGGAATCTGATCGATCGTGAACCGCCCCTGGTTGTCGGTCACCGCATAGTAGGGGCTGTTGACCGCCATGGCCCAACTCTCCATGAAGGCGTGGAAGCCGCACTGCATGTAGAAGGTCCGCCGGCCCTTATTGAGATAGATGGGGCCGACCAGCGATTTGCCGGGATTGTGATCGTGGGTGGCGCGCAGGTCTCCCCGACGATGCTGGTGGTTCATCACCAGCGGGGTATTGAACAAGACGCGCGTGCCCGCTTCGAGAGAGGTCTCGTAGCCCTGAATATCGTGCATCACTGGATCCATGTTCATGATCTCGACCGCGTGCCCGTTCCGCACGATCGTGACGAACGGCGCAAACATGCAGTCGCGCGCTTCGATCAGGGGCACCGACAACTCGAACGGTTTTCCGGCGGTGACCCCTTCGAGCAAGACCACGGCATCCTTGAGTCCCCCCTCCGGGGAGACCACAAAGTCGTGCAACAGCCGCCACCCTTTCCCGTTGGAGATCCGTCCGCAATAAGCGGGATCTGGAAACGTGATGAGGTTGAAGCCCTTGGGTTCGGGCACCGGACCGATGAGCGTGACCTGCCCTTCGAGGGTCCCCCCGTGGGTCACATCGACCACGTCATAGGCCAGGCCGCACTCGGCCGAGCACAGCCACACAGACAGGAGGAACACGACGAACCGTGGGACTCTCATGCGATCACCCTTTAGCTCACGCGTGAAAAGAGGATGGCGCCGCAGCTGATTTGATAGAACCTGCCGACGGCCAAGTCCCAGTCTACCAAAACCTTCTCTTGCCCCGCCACCGAATCATAGCCCTGAAAAAGAAACGGGGGGCCGTTTCCGGCCCCCCGTCCTTGGTCACAGGCTCGTCGAACGAGTTACTTGTTCGACACCGGCACCAGCTGCGCCGCAGGCACGCCGGCATCCGCCTTCTTCACCCCGGGCGCGCTGCCCGAGAGCGGCAGCACCCGCTGATCGCCGGCGGGCAACACCCGCAGATAGCCCCACTGACCCGACTGGGAGTAAGGCAACCGCTGGTTGCTGTACACATAGTCGCCGGGCAGCCGGTAGACCCCGCCTGCCGACGGAATGAAGGCATCCAGTGTCTCGGAGCCGGAGTATTCGACCACGCTGATCTGGTCGGCTCCGCGCATGAAGGGCTCGATCGGCCACTCATGCTTCTCCACGCTGAACATGCCGTTCTGCTCGTTGCTGGCGCCGATCACGTGGATCCGGACCGGATCGCCCGCATGGGCTTCGATGATCGGCGTCGCCGGATCCTCGGGCGCGTCCGCCTTGCAGGGCTGGAACACGCGGCCCAGCGAGCAGCCTTTCTCTTCCCGATACTTATAGGGCTCCGAGCGGTAATTCACGCCCGTCAAGCCCGCCACGTTCTGCACATAGGGCATGAAGCTCGTGCCGATGATGTTGTCCTCGTCTTGGAAGAAGAGGGCCACATCGCGGTAGTTCGGCCGCGTCTCATGTCCCGGCACCGAGCGGTCGATGATGACATCCGCCGCCCAGGCGTTCTTGTTCGAGATATCCGCGCCGGTCTTCGGGTCGCGGTACTGCGAGCCCTTCGGCCCGACGACGACGGCGCCGAACAACCCGTTGCGCGGATTGGTCATCACGTTGCCCCAATCCCAGACCAACGAGGTGG